>NZ_JBVBJP010000002.1:0-344828 GCF_055452355.1 Gardnerella rara | reverse complement strand
AAACACGGGCAAGTGTTCTTGCTTTTGTTCCCAAAATCGGCCAAAACGTAAACAAACACGGGGAAAAATAAACAAACACGGGCAAGTGTTCTTGCTTTTGTTCCCAAAATCGGCCAAAACGTAAACAAACACGGGGAAAAATAAACAAACGCGGGAAGAATCGCAAGAAAAACGCATTGACCCCCACTATGCAATGCACAGCAGGGGTCAAGCGGTATGTCCTTAAGAATGAAATCCAGAATTTAGCGAGCGTAGTACTCGACGACGTACTGGATGTTGACTTCAACTGGAATCTGATCGACTTCCGGCTTACGAGTCAAAGTAGCCTTCAAAGAGGCAAGATTTACATCGAGGTAACCAGGAACTGCTGGCAAAACGTCACGATGAACGCCTTCAGCAGCCATCTGGAATGGCACCATTGTCTGGCTCTTAGCGCGAACCTGAATGGTCTGGCCTGGCTTAACGCGGTAAGATGGGCGATCAACAAGATTGCCATCTACCAAAATGTGACGATGCACAACAAACTGGCGAGCCTGAGCGGTTGTACGAGCAAAGCCTGCGCGCAAAACCAAAGCATCAAGACGGGTTTCCAAATCGGTGAGCATTGCGTCACCAGTCTGACCTGCAGTGTGCGTACCCTTTTCGTAAGCTGCACGAAGCTGCTTTTCGGAAAGACCGTACTGAGCGCGAAGACGCTGCTTCTCGCGAAGACGTACTGCGTAATCGGACTCGGTACGACGACGAGTGCGGCCGTGCTCACCTGGAGCATATGGACGCTTCTCGAAAATACGCTGAGCCTTTGGGGTCAAAGCGATGCCGAGGGCGCGAGAAAGACGCACCTGACGGCGAGAACGCTGAATATTAGTCATTACTAATCCTTTTATTCTGTCGTTATCTGAACGGAACGTGAACCAAACTTTACGATTGTTCACGCTGAGCCGGCCTCTCCAGTGCTTCTTCGTGCAAACACACGAACGCGAAAGCATTAAAACGCATAAAACGCCATAATTCTTGCGCGCCGACCCACTGATGGGCTAAGGCTCCAGATAATGCCTACGAAAATAGGCATCGTTTCCTATACTACTCCGCGCCATAGATAGTTGTACTCACCTCAACATCATCATTTTGCACGCATATTACACTAAGCAAGGTGGAGATTCGAGATTTTTCGCCGCGAAAGAGGTGAGCCTCAGCATGAAATGGTGACTCGCCGAGAGAGCAAGAAAAATCGAGAATCTCAGGCGACTAGCGATACGAAATTGTTCAAGCACGCAAGAGGGCTGGGTGATTCTTGGTCGAACAGTATAAGAGCGGCAGCCGATACCAAACAACCCAATGACACACGCCTACAAACAAACTTCAACCAAAAACAAAATCAAAGCCAAATCGGAACAACCGCAACAACAAACCACACGTAATAGGCGGAGCGTTGTGAGACAAGAAACACCCAGCCCTCCTACAACACCAAGTAAGGAAAGAGCGCAAATGTCAAGCTCAGTTACAGCGCGAACGCAGTATTCCAGAGTCCATTGTGTAAACGAAATCAGCGCTTGCTGCAACCGATTCATCGTGAGTCACAACTAAAACCGCTGCTCCGCCTAGCGCCGACTCGCGCAAAAGATCTAAAACAATACTTGTGTTTTGCGAATCCAAATCGCCAGTAGGCTCGTCCAAAATCAGCAGCCGAGGCTTGTTAATCAAAGCGCGCGCAATCATAATGCGCCGCATTTCTCCACCCGAAAGCTCACGCGGGTAGCAATGCGCAAGATCGTCCACGTTAAGGCGCTTAAGCAAATCCATAGCGAATGAAGTCAAGCTAGCATCTAAAGAAGATGTAGAAGACGCAGACACAGAAGACGCCTGCGCAATCCTAACAGGCAAAATAACATTATTCAGCACACTTAAATTAGCAAGCAGCGTCTGCGATTGCGTAACAAAACCAATGTTTTTAGCGCGAATCGCAGAAATTTGCTCATCGCTTATAGATGGCAGCGAGATATTGCAGCCAAAAATCGTAACGCTTCCACGAGTAGGCTTTAAAAGCCCTGCAATCATGTTTAAAAGCGTTGATTTTCCATTTCCAGACTTGCCCACAATCGCAACAAAATCGCCAGACTTAAGCGAAAAATCAACATTGTCTACAGCAATAAACTTGCGATTTTTGCGCTTAAATTCGCGAGTAACATTTTTAAGACTTACAACCAAATCGCCTAAATCGCCTAAATCGCTGCTAACCACTTTATTCGCCATCTTGCTCGCCACTTTATTCGCCATCTCTCAAAGCTAAATACGCTTCCTTGCTTGCGATTCGCCCAACAATAATCGCAGAAGTTACCAGAACGCTAACAAGCGAAAACGCTACAGAAACCGCCGCAAGAGCGCACACAAACCAAGCGTCCGACTCCAAATACGGCAACTGCAATTGGCTAGAAATCGCAATGTTGTACGGGAACAAAATAAGCGAAGCAAAGGCAACACCAATCACGCCTCCCGCAACGCCAATCACCGCCGACTCTAGCGAAATCATGCCAAAAAGCATGCGCTTATTTGCGCCCAAAATCCTCAATGAAGCAAATTCCCTCTTGCGCTCAGATGTAGAAGCCGCAAAAACGCACACAAGAATCAAAACGCCCACAGCCCAAAACGCCAGAATGCCAAGAAAAATCGCCTTGTTTAGCACCTCTAAGCTCTTTTTAGTCTGCTCGGTAATTCCGCCTGGAAACACCATTCCAAGGCTTTTAATTCCGCTAGTTTTACGAATATTTTCCGCAACACTTTTAGCGCTAAAACCTTTGCGCACCTTTACAAGAACCGCACTAACAGCCTTGCGTGCGTACTTTGCTGGAATCGCAGTGTGCCCAACTTTCGAAGAATATTTAACAACCGCTGGAATCGTATCTCGGTTTACAAACACCGAGTTATCTAGGCTAGTGCCCGTTTTGGCAAGCTGCGCAACAATCGGCCATTCGTGCCCGTACAAGCGAACCGTGTTTTTGTAAGACACAAGCACGTTTGCGCCCGCAATCATCTGCCCTTTTTTAAGCTCGCTTTTGTGCTGCGAATAAATCCATGGCGCGATTACAAAGTCGCTAGCAGGGTCAAAACCTATGATTTGCAACTTTTCCGCGCAGCATCCAGCAGATAGCGAAGATATGTAAGTTTGCACGCTTGCTTTTTCAACGCCCTTTGACTTTCGCACAAAATCCTCAATATTGTTTGTAAAGTAAAACGTGCTCGATCCGCCATTGGTAAGCAACGCTTCCGCGCGATTGTAGGTATTTTGCGGAATCACCATAATATCCGCGCCAAGGCGAGCGCGCATACTGTTTAGGCCGTTTGAAAGATTTAGGGAGATTAGCGAGCCGCCAAAAAACACAGCAGCTAAGCACGCGGAAACCACGATTAACGCGGCGGTTCTAAGCGGCTTTTGCTTTAGGTTTTCTAGCGGCAGGCTTTTTAGAGTAAATTTTTGCATTGTATTTGCGTTATATTTGCACTATATTTGCGCGGACTTTTCGTCACCGTTTGCTGGCGACTACTCAGCCTCTTTCTTTGAATCCAAATACACAGCAACAGCAGCAAACACAGCTGCTAACACACCCAAAACAACCAAAGTTGGGCGCGTTGTGGAAGCGCAATGCATCATCGGGCTTTTGCAAACTCCGATTAGGAAAGTTGGCACTGCGATTGCAAGCAGCGCGTTTACAATCACGGCAATGCTTAGGCCCGCACGCAAAGGTGCTTTTACAAACAACGCAACAACGCCAAGAATCGCTATAACAACGCCGATTCCTAGAGCTGCGCGGCCAGTGTAGTAGCATGCCATGTGCATTCCGTTGGCGGATGCGCAAACTTTTGCAAAACTAATAGGCGCGATGGCGATTAATACGCCAAAAACAATCGCGGGAATTGATGCGAACAACCTGTTTTTCATAACTGTCCTTTCATTTTCAGTGCAGTTTTCAGTATGTTTGCGTTTCCATTTTTTCAAGCATCAAGTACTAAATCAAGACTTGAAAAAGTGATGTTATTCTGTATAATCGCGCCCACGCTAAAACGTAATAATGTTTAGATATGCCATTTTTTAGCGGTAATCTTACGATTAGTCGCAATCTTGGCAACAAAAATTACTTAGTCTGCTTAATGTCAAAAATCAAAGTTTTTCTATTGGAGCAACTCTTAGCATAAGTCGCTTTACGCCATCCGAACCGAAGTCAACCGTAATAATTGAGTTTCTGCCCTTGTCTTGCGTTTTAAGAACAGTTCCAAGGCCGTAGGTGTCGTGCGAAATCTTGTCGCCTTCGTGGAAATCATTTATGTTTAAGTGATTGTCTTTTTCTTGCAAACTCTGCTTTTTGTAAGATAATGACGATGCAGACGATTGCAAATTTGAGGTGGATGGTTGACTCTGGTACAATGCGCTCGATTTTCTTGCGATTCGAGTGGTAACTTTGCCAGACTTTGAGCCGTACGACTTGCCGTATGAGTTACCATACGAACTAGAGCCATACGAATTGCCATAGCTGGACTTTGAACTGTATGAATTGCCGTAGAGCGACTTGCCATAACGCGACTTGCTGTAGCGAGATCCGCCGCGGCTCGAGCCGCCATAAGTGGTGTACGAATCGTCATCCCAACCGCCGTCATCGCTAAAATCGGAGTCAAAATCAGCGTCAAAATCTCTGCCCGCTCCCCTAAGTCCAGCACGCATAACGGCCGCTTCTGTGCGCTTCCAGCAAATCAAATCCGCAGGAATCTCGTCCAAAAACTGACTTTGAATCATCTCCTCCGACTTGCCCCATTGTGAACGCTCAGCAGCCCAAGTAACGTACAAAATTTTCTTAGCGCGAGTTATGCCAACGTATGCAAGACGACGCTCCTCGCAAAGCTCCTTTTGATTATCAACACAGCGCGAATGAGGGAAAGTGCCCTGCTCCATGCCAGTCAAAAACACAACGGGGTATTCCAAGCCCTTAGCCGTGTGAAGAGTCATAAGCGTAACTTTTCCAGTATCTTCGCCCTGGTTTGGAAGCTGATCCGAATCCGCAACCAAAGCCGTAGTCTCCAAAAAACCAGCAACATTTGCATCAGGCGTATTCTGCTCATACTCGGCTGCAACCGATTGCAATTGAGACAAATTATCTACCCTAAATTCGTCTTGAGGGTCTTTAGATTCTTGCAAATCCTGCAACAGTCCGCTTTCGTTAAGCACGTTCTCTACAACCTTAGAAGGCTTGGAATCATTAGCTTTCATAAAGTCAATAAGCGAAGTAATAAGATCCCTAAAACTCTTAAGCGCGTTTGCAGTTCTTGCAGGAACGCCGCCGTCTTGTTCGATTTTGTCTATATTGCTAAGAGCCGCCCAAAAACTGATGGAATTTTGCTGGGCATATAGCGCAATAATCGACTCCGCACGCGCTCCAAGACCACGCTTTGGAACGTTTAAAATGCGGCGCATATTAACATCATCATCAGGGTTTGCAATAGATTGCAAGTAAGCAAGCGCATCTTTGACCTCGCGGCGCTCGTAGAACTTAGTTCCGCCAACAAGTTGATAAGGCAAGCCCGACTTAATAAGCGCATCTTCTAAGCTTCGCGATTGCGAATTTGCGCGATACATAATCGCAATATCCGAGTAATTTACGCCGTCTTCGCTTGCCAGGCGCGCAATTTCTTTGGCAACCCACGCCGCCTCGCTTTGCGCGTTATCTGCCACATAACCGACGATTGGCGAACCTTTGCCTAAAGACGTCCACAACTTTTTAGGCTTGCGATTAGTGTTGTTGGAGATCACGGCATTTGCAGCGTCCAAAATGGTTTGCGTAGAGCGATAATTCTGCTCCAACATAATTGTTGTAGCGTTTGGAAAATCCTGTTCAAAGTCTTGAATATTGCGAATATCTGCGCCGCGGAAAGCGTAAATCGACTGGTCGGAATCGCCAACAACCGTGATTGACGTGACTGAAGAATGCGGAAGATGTGGGGAATCAACGCCATTATCGTCAACGCCATTATCGTCAACTCCTGCAAGCTGGCGAATCAAAACGTATTGCGCGTGATTAGTATCCTGATACTCATCCACCAAAATGTAGCGGAACTTTTGCTTATAATACGCGCTAACCTGCGGATTTTGGCGCAAAAGCTTAACCGTTAGCATAATCAAATCGTCAAAATCGGCCGCATTAGACGCGCTAAGTCTGTTCTGATACTCCGCGTAAACGGCTGCGTAAAGCGCGGCGGCATGGTTGGAATTGCCTGCAGAATTAAAGCCAGATATGCCAGATACAGAAGCGCCTGGCTTATAATCTGGCGCGTAATTTTTAAGGCTTTCTTGCCATGTAACCAAATTATTTTTAAAATCAGATATCTTAGACAATAAAAGTTTCGGCGTAAACTTTTTGATATCAATATTCAATTCGGATGCGATTATTTTAACAAGACGTTCACAATCGGCTGAATCGTAGATAGAAAAGCCTGATTTTAAGCCGATTGAATCGCCATGAGCGCGAAGAATTTTAACGCAAGCAGAGTGGAAAGTAGAAACCCACATGCTGTTTGCGGCAGGTCCGATTAGGCCTGCCAAGCGCTCGCGCATTTCCGCGGCCGCCTTGTTTGTAAACGTGATTGCAAGAATCTGGCTCGACCACGCCTTGCGATTAGCCAAAATCCACGCGATTCTGCGCGTAAGAACACGCGTTTTGCCGCTGCCTGCGCCCGCGCCGATTAAAAGTGCGGGGCCAGTGTATTGAACCGCCTTGGATTGCTGTGGATTTAGGCCTTCTAAAAGCGTTTGCGGGTTGATTTCGGGGATGTTGGAAGATTGAGCAGCGGAAGATTGCGCGATTGGTGCAGGTTGAGCAGGTTGTGCAGTTTGAGCGGAATCTACGGAAAAATCGCCAGCCACCGTAGAATCAGAAACTTCGCTCGTCATATCTTCATTAACAGAAGCATCACTAACAGAAGCATCACTCTGCTCGTCGGCATCTTTGTAAATAGAAGCATCGCTCTGCTCACTGGCATCTTCTGGATTGCCAAACAAATCAAAGTCGTAACCGTATTTGCTCAAAGCCCCTCGCTCCTGTGTTTCAAATCGCAAAATTAAACTCTAACCAATTTTAACGAACCCCAGCCAAACACAAATCGCGCGTTTTGCACTGTACGCATTACGCAAATCTGTAGTGCGATTGTACATAAAATACGGCGTGTTGTATCGCTCGCTCGTTACAGCGCGCGAACGATATGACGCTTTTTGTAGCTCAACACGCTGTCCAGAACTACAAAATGCGGAGTCATCTTCCGCTTTTTGTAGCTCAACACGCTGTCCAGAACTACAAAATGCGGAGTCATCTTCCGCTTTTTGTAGCTCCGCGGGACGTTTTGAACAACATTCTCGGGAAAATCGCTCGCACAGTCTAAGCGATTTGGATGAGCGCTTAAAACGTTGTTCATAAAATGAGTCAAAGCGGGGGGTAAGCTATACAGATACACGCTGCACACGCAAAATACGGCGCCACTAGAAAGGAATAATCGTGCAAGAACTGGAAGAACGCATCCAAAAAGAAGGCATTGTTAAGCCAGGAAATGTTTTGAAAGTCGATGCATTCCTTAATCACCAGTGTGATTGCGCGCTTTTTGACGCAATGGGAGCCGCATGGGCGCAGCATTTTAAAAACACGCAGATCAACAAAATCCTAACAATCGAGTCTTCGGGAATAGGAATCGCGTGCGTTGCGGCGCGTCATTTTGGCAACGTCCCAGTGGTTTTTGCAAAGAAAGCGCAATCAATCAACTTGGATGGCGATCAATACGTGTCTACCGTATTCTCGTTTACAAAACAGCGCGAGTTCCCTGTAATTGTATCTAGAAAATATTTGAGCGCAGACGACCGCGTTTTGATTTTGGATGATTTTTTGGCAAATGGCAAGGCTTTGCAAGGGTTGATTGACATTTGCAATCACGCTGGAGCCACGGTTGCTGGAATTGGCATTGCGATTGAAAAGGGATTCCAAGGCGGCGGAGATGCGTTGCGCACAGCTGGATACGACTTGGATTCGCTGGCGATTGTGGATTCGATGGATCCTAGCGATGGGTCGATCACCTTCCGCCAAGCCTAGTTGATAAGATTGTGCGCAAATTGTGAAAAAATTAAACATAATTCTTCACAAATCGCAATTTTGCGTAAAAATACGATAAAGTAGTTCGGTCAGTGTTTGAAATCTATCATTTTAAATGAGCTGATTTCAACAGGATAATTTTCAATAAGATGCTTAATCGAGATAGCTTTAATCGGCTAGTTTTCAACTGATTGGCGGCTAAACGTATGACTGATGTTGTGATTGTAAGCGCAGCGCGCACACCGATAGGAAAATTCGGAGGCGCGTTGAAATCGCTCACATCGGTTGAGTTGGGAACAATCGCAGCAAAAGCCGCAATCGAACGCGCAGGAATCAGCCCAAAATCCGTAGATCAGGCGATTTTTGGCAACGTTCTTCAGGCAGGCAGCGGCCAAAACGTTGCGCGACAAATCTCTCTTAGTGCTGGATTGGATGAGTCCAGCTGCGCAATGACAATCAATGAGGTTTGTGGCTCTGGTCTTAAAGCCATTCGCCTTGCGCAGTCGGCGATTTGCATGGGAGATGCAAAAGTTGTAGTTGCTGGTGGCACGGAAAGCATGAGCAATGTGCCGTTTTACGCGCAAAACGTGCGATTTGGTGGACTTCACTACGGCAACAGCGCGCTGGTTGACGGCCTAAAAAAAGACGGACTTTGCGACGCTTTTACGGGCAAAGAAATGGGAGTTACCGCGGAAAACGTGGCTGCCAAATTTGGCATAACGCGCGAGCAGCAAGACGCTTTTGCGCTAAAATCACACCAGAAAGCCGTTTTTGCGCAAAATAACGGCGATTTTGACGCGGAGATTGTGCCTGTAAAGCTTATGGACGGAACCGTGATTAGCCGCGATGAGCATCCGCGCGCCAACACGTCTATGGAGAAATTGGCTAAGCTTAAAACGTTATTTAAGGCGGATTTTAGCGCGTACGAAACTGATGGAATGCGCGAGGCGGATGAAACTCGCGAGGAGAATGGAATGCGCGAGGGGGATTTTAGCGCAAAACACTCTCCTACTGTAACCGCTGGAAACGCAAGTGGAATCAACGACGGCGCCGCAGCACTCGTCTTAATGAGCAAAGACTACGCAATCGCGCATGGAATCGACTATTTGGCAGAAATCGTGGGATTTGCGGAGGGCGGAATCAGCCCAGACCTTATGGGCTACGCGCCAAAACACGTTATGGAGCGTATGCTAAAAAACACGGGCTACACCGTTGAAAACATTGATCTTTTTGAGATTAATGAGGCGTTCGCTGCGCAAAGCATAGCAGTTTGCCAACAGCTGAACATTAACGAAAGCAAATTGAACATAAGAGGCGGCGCGATTGCGCTTGGCCACCCGCTTGGTGCTAGTGGAGCCAGGATTTTAACAACACTTCTTTACGCGCTTAAAGATAATTGCATGCAAAACGGCGTTGCTGCGCTGTGCGTGGGCGGCGGAATTGGAGTGAGCATGCAAGTTAAGATGCGAAAGTAGACGTAGCAATGCGATACGTGCGGCTGCTTGCGACACGCGCGGTTGCTTACGACTTGAAAAATGGCGCCAAAGCAACATTGCAAAAGTGAAAAATCGTAAAAATGGCGTCAAAAAAAAATGGCGTCAAAAAAATAAAAATGCGTCAAAAAAAAATGGAGAAACATGGCAGCTTTTCGGGAATTAAGCGTAGAGCAGCGCATAAAAACGCTGGAATCAGAAGGCGCGCTTAGCGGAGATTGCGCGCAGCTGCTGCTGGAACAGCTAGCGCAAAGTGGCGAAACGAACATTCCTGCAAGCGTTGCAAACAGCATGATTGAAAACCAAATCGGGCGATTCAGCTTGCCCGTAGGCGTTGTGCGCGACCTAAAAGTGAACGGCGTTACGCGAAACGTGCTGATGGCCACAGAAGAGCCGTCCGTAATCGCTGCTGCATGCAACGGTGCAAAAATCGCGGCAAAAAGCCTGGAAAACGGCGTTACGGCTCACAGCGCGCATTACGTTACGCGCGCGCAGATTGTTTTTGAAGACGCGGATTCAAGCGTGGCCAAAAAACTAGATAGCATAATGCGCGACGAATCAAAACGCACGGCGATTAGTGAGGTTGCGCGCTCCGCGCACCCATCAATATACCAACGCGGCGGCGGATTAGAACGCGCGCAGGCGGCGGCGTTAACAGGCTTCGCCAAGCTAACACTAGACATAAACACTTGCGATGCAATGGGAGCAAACATTGCAAACACCATTGGCGAAGCTGTTAAAACCCAGCTGGAAGGCTGGGTTGGGCGCAAGGCGCTGGTGGCAATTCTTGCCAACTCCAGCCGCGTGGCCACAGTTGCCGAAGCGCGCATACCCGTAGAAGCGCTTGTGCCTGGCGCAAAAACAGCCGCGGCTGGAGGTGCCGAAGGCACGCGCCTTGCGCGCCGCATCGCCGCCTTAAGCTCCCTGGCCGCCGTAGACGCGGAGCGCGCCGCAACCCACAACAAAGGAATCCTAAACGGAATAGTGGCCGCAGCTGCCGCATCGGGCAACGACACGCGCGCATTACAAGCCGCCGCGCACGAATGGGCCGCAAAATCCGGCCGCTACATGCCGCTTTCAACGTGGACCTTGCAAAATAACGGCCAAATTCTTTACGGCCGTATCGAAATCCCGCTGCAAATCGGCACGGTGGGCGGCGCAATCGCCTCTCTCCCAATGTCAAAAGTCGCGTTGCAGCTTGTTAAAGTCAATAACGCCAACGATTTTCGCAACGTTCTAGCCGCCGTCGGCCTCGTACAAAACCTGGCTGCACTTCGCGCGCTCGCTGGCCCTGGAATCCAGGCTGGCCACATGCGACTTCAGGCCGCAAACATCGCTATTGCATCTGGAGCGCGCGGAGACGAAATTCAAAAAGTTGCGCACGCGCTTCTAAACGAAAATTCTTCCGATTTGAACACAAGTTCTGCAAGAATAATTCTTGAGGGTTTGCGCAAGCGCAAGAACACGTAAAACCGAGTAAACGTGCGGTTAATGGCCATTTTTCCGTAGGAAAAGTCGGAAGCTTCCGCGCCGTAAAATTTACACCACTAAAATCGTCCTTAAAAAAAATCGCCCTTAAAAAGCAGGAAAACATGAGCAACACTTCACATACGCCAGACAACACGCAAGGCACACTCAACACGCCCAACACACCAGACACGCCCAACACGCCCAACACACCAGACACACCAGACACACCCAACACACCCAACACACCCAACACGCAAAAAATTCCGCCAAAAGTTGGCATCGACCGTATAACTTTCGCAACTCCAAATTGCTACCTAAGCATGGAAGACCTGGCGATTGCGCGCGGAATCGACCCAAATAAATTCACAATCGGCATAGGCCAAAGCCAGCAAGCAGTGCCGCCAAACCACCAAGACATTGTAACGCTTGGCGCCCAAGCCGCGCTGCCGCTATTGCCAAGCATTGATAACAACCGACTAAAAATGGTGATTGTTGGCACAGAAAGCGGCGTAGATGCCAGCAAATCCAGCGCGCTTTACATTCACAAGCTTCTAAACCTTAGCCCGTGGGTGCGCTGCGTGGAAGTAAAAGAGGCGTGTTACGGCGCAACTGCGGCTCTTATGATGGCTCGCGACTACATTTTGGCGCATCCAGGCACGCAGGTTTTGGTAATTGCGGCAGACATTGCGCGTTACGGCGTTGGCACTCCTGGCGAAGTAACGCAAGGCGCTGGAGCTGTGGCGATGCTTGTAAGCGAGAATCCGCGCGTGTTGCAAATCAACGATGACAGCGTGGTAAAATCGGCGGAAATCCAGGATTTTTGGAGGCCAGTGTATCAAAGCACGGCGTTGGCGCGCGGAAAGTTTTCAACCGAGCAATACATCAATATGTTCTGCGATGTGTGGCAGCGGTATAGTGCAGAAAACGCCTGCAATTTCAACGATTTTGAGGCGATTTGCTTCCATCTTCCGTACACAAAAATGGGGCTTAAAGCGCTTCGAGCTGGGTTTGAGGAAAATTCGGGCATGTCTCCTACGAGCGACACGCGCGAACGACTTCTTGCGCGATACCAAGACAGCACTAAGTACAGTCGCCGAATCGGGAATATTTACACCGGCTCGCTCTATTTGGGCTTAATTTCTTTACTTGATTGCGATTATTTTAGGAATTCTTGCGATTCATCAGAGTCTGTTGGCGATTCGCCTGCGGCTGCTTGCGACTTATCTTCCGCAGCACACACAAACGAACCACCTACGTGCCCGTCTCCCCTACTCCCAGGCCAAAAAATCGGCTTGTTCTCCTACGGCTCGGGCGCTGTTGCAGAATTCTTTAGCGCAACGCTCGTTCCAGGATGGCGAGATGCGCTGTTTTCCAATCAACACATAAAAGCGCTAAACAATCGCACACAATTAAGCGTTTCGCAATACGAGGAGATGTTTAACAGCGCGGCGCCTTATTCTCCGCAGGATTTTGCCAGCAGCCAGAATCATCGAAGTGGCGTGCGATTTGTTCTTGACTCCATCACATCTCAAGAGCGCCGTTATCTTTCGATTTAGTCTCTCCGCACTTTGTACCAAATTCAACCTAAATTACGTACAAAACCCGTCAAACAACTCCGCATTTTGTACCAAATTTGGCCTAAATCACGTACAAAACCCGTCAAACAACTCCGCACTTTGTACCAAATTTGACCTAAATCACGTACAAAGTCGGGAAAAATCGACGCACTTCGTAGCTCTAAACCACGCGCACAACAGAAACTACACAACAAAAACCACGCGCACAACAGAAACTACGCAACAGAAACTACGCAACAGAGATTACGCAACAACGCCGCTAGCAATCAGCTCGCGCGCAACCTCGCGATACTCCTTCGCCGTCTTATGCTCAGGCGCAAAAATCGTAATAGGAACCGCCGCAACAGTAGAATCCGGCAGCTTAATCGAACGCGAAATCACAGAATGCAACACGCGCCCCTGGAATGCCTCGTAAATCCTTTGCAAAACCTCTTCGCTGTGCAAAGTGCGCGTAAACATGGTAACGAGCACGCCAAACACCTGCAAATCTGGGTTAATTCTGTGCTGCACCTTTTCAATCGACTGCATAAGCAGCGCCACGCCTCTAAGCGCAAAGAACTCCGCCGCAACAGGAATAATCACGCCGTCTGCCGCCGTAAGCGCGTTAACGGTGAGCAAGCCAAGCGAAGGCTGGCAGTCAATAATAATAACGTCGTATTCGTTGCGAACCTTGCGCAGCACGCCAGCCAAAATCTGCTCGCGACCAACCTCGGTAACAAGCTGCACCTCGGCTGCCGAAAGATCAATGTTTGCAGGCATAACGTCAATGTTTTCGGTGGCCGTGTGGCGAATCACATCGTGCACGTCTACAGAAGAATCAAAAAGCGCCGTGTAAACCGTGTTGTCAAGCGCGTTGGCATTAATCCCAAGCCCCACCGTTGCAGCGCCTTGCGGATCGAAGTCAACAATCAAAACGCGCCTACCGTATTGACTCAGCGCTCCAGCAATGTTGATGGAGCTGGTGGTTTTACCAACGCCACCCTTCTGGTTACACATAGCAATAATGCGCGCAGGACCGTGCGTTGTAAGCGCATCTGGCGCGCGGAAAGTCTCATATTCGCGTCCAAGTAAATCAGTAGGCATACGCTCTAGTTTAGCAAAAGGTATGTTCAGTGGATTTGTGTAATGCGGCGGAGAATATAACACCTACCCTGCGGCGTATATCACACCTACCTTGCGCGCGGATGGCTCATAGCATACGCCTCCATAAGCGCCGCGGGGCTTATATGCGTGTAAATCTGCGTTGTTGTAACGGACGCGTGGCCAAGCAGCTCCTGCACCGTGCGCACGTCGGCGCCGCCCGAAATCAGATGCGTTGCAAACGAGTGACGGAGCGTGTGCGGATGCAATTCTTTGCCGATTTTTGCCAGCTTGCCAGCGTGCGAAATCGCCTCCCATGCGGATTGGCGAGAAAGCGCTTTGCCGCGTTTGTTTAGAAAAATCATGTGAGAATTTGCGGATTTTGATGCGGATTTTGATGACGAGTTTAATGGCGACTTTACTCGCGACTCTGCGGTTGCTTGCGACTTCCCAGCTCGCTCCGCAAGAATCGGCCTAGCTTTATCTAAATAATCGCGCAACGCACAAACCGCACACTTTCCAATCGGCACAAGCCGCTGCTTTTGCCCCTTGCCGCTAAGCCGCACAACCGATTCCGCTAAATCAATATCCTCAAATTTTAAGCCAACCGCCTCGCTAACGCGCGCGCCAGTCGCGTACAAAAATTCCACAAGCGCGCGGTCTCGCAAAGAGACGGCGTCCGTGCTGCCAAAACCGCCAGCCGCATCGATTACGCGCTCAACTTCGCTAATGCTTAGCACGTCTGGAAGATGTTCCGCTTGCTTAGGCGCTTTGACTTCTGCAGAAGGGTCGCTTGCAATTTGCGCGTTGGAAAGCATGAATTTATTCCACTCGTGGATGCTGGCGATTCGCCGCGAGACAGTGCGCGGCCCTAAGTTTTGCGCTGCCATTGCGCGCACGTATTCTTCAATGTCTAGCTGCGTGATTTCGTTGATATCGTTGATTTTTCGGGCTTCGCGCAACCAGTTGGTGTATTTTGTAAGATCCGACTGGTAGGCTTCAACGGTTTTTGGCGAAAGCCCACGCTCCACGCTTATGTGGTTTATAAATTGCTGAATTTTTGGGAAAAATGGCGATTGCGGCGATTGATTCATGCGCGGTTGCTGCGATTCGTTCATACCCTAATTATATGCCGCACGAATCGACGACTTGGATCTGCATAATACGCGAGCGATTTTCCGAAAATGCGCGACGACCTGCCTGAGCGCTTAGAGCGCAGCGCGAAGGCAATTCGGAGCGCTGAGCCGCTCAAGGCAGAAGCACTGCTTCTGCGCGGCGAAGACGTGAGCGCGGCTAATCCGCGCGAACGATATTTACCGAAAATGTAGCTCAAATTGGCATGTAGAGCTACAAAGTCGGGGCTCTCAGATCAAAGCGAAAAAGCAGGCAAGATTTTAGACGAATGCATGGCAAGCTAGCAAAGGCTCGCTTCCCGTGTTTGCACAGCAACACGTTATGCAGACACAGGAATAAAAAGAGCTACATAGCCATCCTTAGAACAGACGACGCTGACTCACTCTGTACTGGGTCAATAGTAATCATACCTAATACAGATGTTATAAACGCAAGGAGGGCTAATATCATAAGATAATTCGTTTCCATTACCTTATAATACTTTAGGCAAGACTTCTTTGTAACAAGAAGTTTACTCTCTCTTTCATGTTCTCTAATCTTCAAATACTTATTTGTTGTAGGCATATAGTCTATATCAATCTTAGTTAAAGCATATTTATTATTATAAGATTTCACTTTAACACCGAGACAACAAGCAACTGCCAAAAGGATAAGAGATATAACGATTTTGATATCATAATTTAAAGGACAGCAAGTAAATATAATCAAATACACAATTGCAGATACTGAACTAACATACATATATACAATATTGTCTTCTAAATCATCATAAATTTCTTTACATTCAACTTTTTCTGCATGTGAATAAAAGTGAATAATAATAGTATAGGCAACTAGGCTAAAAAGAAAAATAAATAAATACTCAACACTATGATTATAATCAACACTATAACTATTAGAAACATCTTTATAAAACACAATTAATACTGATACTAATATAACAGCTAAAAGCACATAAAATAACCCTATACAACTACTAATACTCTTTAAAGTTTTTTCATCTATGCACTCTTTATAAGTTGTAGCTTGAGAATTATTTTGCGAATTACGATTTTTAAAACTCATAGGCTGCGCTGCCTCGATTCTAATAATTGTGATTAATTTATTGCAATTAGTTATAAAAATGGTGGCTGCAGGAAAACCTACAACCACCATAAGTGTAACATTGGCGTCTGCAAAACACCGCACTACGAGCGCGAGAGGCTATGCATCAGCCAATGCGCGCAGTGCTTAGTGACGAGCCTTGCGAACAGCAGCACCCATACCAGCAAGCATGGTTGCAGCCAAAGCAGTCAAAGTCACACCAACACCAGTGCCTGGCAACTTCTTGCCATCATTCTTCTTCTTCTCAACTTCAGGCTTGCCTGGCTTACCTGGCTGGCCTGGCTTGCCTGGCTGGCCAGGAACTACAGGAGTTGGAACACCAGAAGGAACAGGCAAGTTAAGCTCTGCCAAAGGATCAGTCAAAACTGGAAGATCACCAGGAAGCTTCACGCCATCAGCCAAAGCAGCATTAATAGCCTTCTTGTAAGCTTCCAAAGCCTTGTTGTAAGCAGCGGAAGCATTAACAGCCTCAGCATAAGCCTTATCAAACTCAGCCTTAACCTCGTTGTAAGTCTTCGAAGCGGCACGATAATGAGCAAGAGCACGAGCAGCACGCTCAGTCAAATTCTTGAAAGCAGAAGGATCGGAAGTATTCAAGCCAGCAGCCAAAGCATCCTTAACAGCCTGATCGGCAGCATCCAAATTAGCCTTAGCAGCATCCATCTCAGCCTTAGCAGCAGAAAGCTTAGCGAAAAGCTCATGATAAGTCTTAAGCTTACCATTCATGTTGCCTTCAGCATCATCAAGCACGGACTTCAAACCATACAACTTAGCAACATGCTCAGCCTTAGTAGAATGAGCTGGAACCTGCTCTGGATCCTTATGATCTGGATCCTCCTTAGGAGCATCCTTGCACTGAGCCTTAGCAAGATCAGCCTCTGCATCCTGCAAAGCATCCTTAGCATCCTGCAAATTATGCTTAGCAGTCTTTACTGGCTCAGCACTAGGTTCCTGACCTGCATTCAACTCTGCTGCACCATTATCTGGATCTTGACCAGCATTAGCGAATGGGTTTTCATCTCCACTCTTGAAGTCCTTAGCAGCCTTAGCAGCCTTAAGGAAAGTATCCTTAAGAGCCTTCAACTGATTTGGAGATGTCTCATCCTTCTTATCGCCAGTCTTACCATCATTGTAAGCCTTAAGAGCAGCGTTGTACTTATCTGCAACAGCCTTCTTAGCTGCGTATGCTTCCTTCTTTGCAGCAAGTTCATCCTGAGCATCAGCAAGAGCATCGGTCTTCTTAGATACATCACGCTTAGCAACAACAACAGCATGAGTAAGCTCAGCAAGCTTATCAGCAGCAGCTGGAGTGCACTTAGGAGCCTCATCCTTAGCGAATGCTGGGGTTGCCATTGCGAAGCCGGCAAGCAAAGTTGCGCCAGCAGCGAAAGCGGCGATAGCCTTCTTATTCATCATTTTAATTTCCTTTCTTCTTCTCCTCTGCGTTAGGGGCGCAGAGAAAAATTTGCCTTTGCGGTTTCCCGCGTAGTTCCCCGTGAACTAGGGATTCACTGGTAACTGACTTAAAAGATACAGCATGCTATGGCGAAAATCAACCAAACATTCAGCTAACGTTAAGGTTTGTTCTAAATATTTTATTGTAAATCTACTAAATTAAGACTTTTTACCGTAAATTTTACACATAAACAACAAATAAACCGTAAAAATACATATTCCAAGGTTTTTAAAGAATTTTCCCAGGTTTTTTTAAGGAAAGACTTTCGCGCGTGTCGCGCGAGACGACCTGCCTTTTCGCTTAAAGCGTAGCGCGAAAAGGCAATTCGGAGCGCTGAGCTTGCTCAAAGTTGAAAGCACAGTGTGCTTTCAACGCAAGCGAAGACGTGAGCGCAGCTAATCTGCGTGCGAGTCGACGATTTCGAGCTGCATAATGCGCGAGAAATCACCTCGACTCGCTGAGCCGCTCAGGCAGAAGCACTGCTTCTGCGCGGCGAAGACGTTCGCGCGCGTAGACCGCGCGAACGACGACCTACATTTCCGCTTTTTGTTGCTAATTTTAGCGTTTAGAACTACAAAGTCGGGAAAAATTTCCGCTTTTTGTAGCTGATTTTGTGGTTTTGAACAACATTCTCGGGAAAATCGGGTATAACCCAAAAAAAACGCCACTGTGCGAGCAGTGGCGTTTTTGCGTTTGTGGAGTCGCGGGGAATTAGCATTTAATAGCCGCTAATGCCTTATTTCTCTAAGAGTTTCATAGAATAACATTTTGATATCAATGCGCTCAATATCGCCTTATATTGTATTTTTGCGGCAAATATTAGAACATCTTTCGCGTTTGTTATCGTGTTTGAATTCTATCAAATATTGCAGAAAATTTCTCACTATTTTTTCTAGTTTACTTTACTTTATATAATAGCTGTGCTATTATATAAAGTGTCAAACAAGAAAGGAGGTGACATGCATATAGTGGAAATACTTACTGCGATTGCAATTCTACTAGTTGGCATTGCAAAGCTCATAGAAGCAATAGCAAAGCTTATCAAAGAATTGAAGCGCAATAAGTAAATAAAGAGTCCCGAACAATCCAGGTGTCCGGGACTCACTATCCACTATACTGCAGGCTCATTATGAAATTAGATGCAATAGTATCAGCTATGTTCTCACTCGTTATTATCGCTGGAGTATGGTGCCATTTTTCACCTTGGCTCATAACTGGTTGTGCTGTAATCAGTGCCGTATGCGCGTTAGACGCTGGTAGAAAGCACAAAGGGTAATATGAGTGAGCGTTATTTGAGTTATACGGAAGTTGCTGAGCTTATTGGTGTAAAAACTGGTGCGCTTGGCAACTACAACCTTCCAGATCCAGACGCGTTTATTGGTCGCACTCGTGGCTGGAAACGTGAAAATATTGAAGCTTGGAATGCGAGTCGTCCAGGTCATGGCGGACGCCCTTCTAATACAGAGTAGTTAAGAGTAAAATCATATTAATGGAAAACGAACTTGCTCTTAACCATTTCTTCACAACTCGAGTCTTAGCATCTCAGAACCAATGCTATAAGAGGGTTGTGAATCGCTTCATTCAAGATACTAAAGGGAAAACTAATAGCCAGATAATAAGCGAGATTTACGAACTTATGGCAAATACACATAGGTGTGAATACGTTTATCAGAACACTCTGTTAAACATACTTTTGCTTAGTGGTAGTGACGATGCGCAGCAAACTGCATTAACACAGTTACCTAGTGGCAAATCAAGAGCCGACTTTATCGTCATCAATGACAACGCCACTGTTTATGAGATAAAAACCGAACTTGATACTTTCGAGCGACTGAAAACACAACTTAGTAATTACTTCAAGGCCTTCAATCGCGTTTGTGTAGTAACGTCTGAAAACAAATACCAACACGCTCTAAAAGTTCTTGCTGGTACCCCTGTAGGCGTTTACGTGCTTGATGGTCAAAATCATATAAGCGAAAAGATGCGCAAAGAGCCTGTAGAAAATAATTCAAAACTTGAGCACGTTGCATTGTTTAAGCTGCTACGCAAATACGAGTACGAAAACATAGTAAAGCAATATTTCGGCATGCTGCCTGATGCGGCGCCCGTGTTTTATTACAATGCTTGCTTGGATCTATTTCGCCAAATTCCCATTCTTGACGCTCATAAAATGGTTATGAGTGAACTTAAGAAACGGAATCACATCAAATACGTAGATGCTTTTAACAGTGTACCTTATGCGTTAAAATCTCTAGCATACTTTTCCTATAACACAAAGAAAAGCCTTAACGGTTTACTGAGTTTTTTAGGCGAAAAGTTCATATAAAAATTACCCCCCGCATGGAGCGAGGGGTAATTACTAATTTTCAACTTGTATTCTCAATTAGAGAATACTTTGAGTATATCGCGCGCTACTTATTTTCAGTAGGCGTGTCTTCCAGCTTTTTGCCACGGCCGTCCAACTCAGCATCAGCCTCGGTTGTTGCGGCATGCTTGCCTGTATTGATAGCATCATCCGCCTGCCCATCAACATAAGTTTTTACACACGCAAGCACAGATAAGAGGACTCTTATAACCCTTGTTTTTGCGATTTGCAGATTTAATGCTGATACGTTTTCGGCAAAGCTAACGCCCTCTATCCAAATAATATATCCACTCACAATACCAACAAGCGGCGGGTTAATACCTAAGTTTGCTTTAGTTTGAGCATACTCAAGCAAAATCGAAAGAGCTACTATCAACACGTACGCAAATTTATGAAAGAGTCCATCACGCATTTTGCTGCTAGACACCGAACGCAAGTAGACTGCTTTCGCAAAACCACTAATATAGTCGAGCAACACAAGGCCGCCAGCAATTTCGAGCAATAAGATTTCAATATCATTCATTCTTTTCTTCTCCTATTTGTTATTTTGGCTGATTGTCTTTGGTTATCCACACGCCGCTGACGTGTGTGAAGCAGTTTTTGCCGTCACCATCCCAGCAGATGCTTCCGTCTGGCTTTACCATGATGCTTCCTGTACCGTTTCCAGATAAGTGGATTGCTGCCAAAGAAACTGGTCGGAAACCTTCAGGGACTTGCTCTCTTGCGTGGATCCATGAGCCGCCGTCGCAAATCACGCAACCGCAACCATTCACTGTGACCACATTGCCGCATCTAGTGAAAACCATGCGCTGGTCTTGATTGATTCCCCATGGAATGTGCATGGTAAAACTGCTAATGTCACCGTCGTGTTCTATTTGTGACACGTCTGGTTGTGGTGCTGGTTGTGGTGCTGGAGGAGTTGTTGCATTGTCTGATTGAGCGTATTTATCCCACGCCGTACGGTCACCGTAGAACTTGTTTAGGTCCAAGTTGCTGCCGTAGTTTGGTAACGCTCCAGCACTAGAATATTGACGAATTGCACAACCATACGCATCCTCATTCCAAGGCTTGCTCTGGTATCCTGTATGATCATTGTTGGCATATTGAGCTACCCACAGTCCACAGTTTGTTGCTTTGCTTACTCGAGCAAGTCTGCCATAGTCACATTGACTGCCGTACAATAACGGGTGTACCCCTGTGAGCGCGTACACTTCCGCCGCACACTCTTGCAAATACCCAGCGTTTGAGTATGCACTGTTGTTTTCGCTTTCAAAGTCCAATGCAAGAATTGCGCGCCCAATGTAAGGTTTTGCCGCGTTTACAAAATACTTCGCCTCGGCTTTAGCATTACCGCCTGTGATGTAATGGTATACGCCTAACAATTTGCCGCTGTTGAGTGTTGCGTCGGCTTGCGCGCGAAAGCACGGACTCGTATACCATACGCCTTCTGTAGCTTTAACGATGACAAAATCAGCTGGTACGGCGGCGATATTAATACCCGTTTGCCAGCTTGATACATCAATGCCGCTTAGCGTCATTTCTTCCTCCTTATATTAAAAAAGCCACGCGTTTGCGTGGCTAAAAAATGTTAAAAAATGCAGATAAGCTGTTATTATCCAATGCAGAAACACAGCAAAGTGCGTTTCTTATTGCTACGGCTTAGTGCATAGAGTACTTTACCCCCATTCTCTACGTCTGTAGTATATGCTGTAGAATGTGTAAATGATTTGTTAGACCTTTGACCTACCCTTATTGTTCTAAGCCAACAATTATTTAGCCTACTGAAATCATCTATAGAGTTTTTGCATATTTTTGGCCATGGAACAAATGCTCCCTTAAAACTTCCTTCAATACTATTCCTACACTCGGGGCAAAATTCATTAACACTTGGTGTAAATACTCTCATTTTATAAAAATCAACATCATATTTTTTGCTATCCACATTAAGATATGCACATGGAACAGATGACAACAAAATATTGTTCTGGAGATAATCTGGCATTTTTTTGAAGAAATAAGCGCAGTACTGAGCAGTACGAGTATATTGGTATGTCCACCTATCTACACCAGCAGGAATCTCTTCACCTTTAAGTGGCATAAGAAACTCCTGATCTGAAGCATTAAACTCCACAGTAGATGGCTTGTCTGCTATCATTAACGCAACTGGAGAACTGTTATATGGGGTGATACCTATTTTTACTATAATGAACTTGTACTGTGTCCCTAGTACTGTTGCACTAATGTAATCTCCTGGGTATATGCCAATTCGGTGATTGTCATACACTGCCTCTCTAATAACTAGAGCTGTATTAGGTCCGTATTTCTTTAGTGGTTTCCATCCTTCGATAGGTTCAAAATCAGGTGTAATTTCTTTTCCTTTGTATGTTCCTGCGGCTACTTCTGCTAGACGTGCATTGTGCCAAGCTGTTTTTTCTTCTTCACTAATTTCATTAGTAATCATGAATGGCATTTGACATACTGGCATTATAGCTCCTTTATAAGTGATTATTTATATAAGATTCGTTTGATGTGCCGCCTTTTTTATCGCCTAATGCTATAGCTATAAGGCTAAGGCTCTCTACAGTTTTTTGTGCAGATACAGTTACTTTACCCGTGTATACCCCTCCGCTAAATTCAAAGTTGAAAACTGGTTGTGCTTTCGCGTATTCTTGCAAGTTACTTGTTCCACTTTCTGGATATACGATGATTGTTTTCCAATCGGGTACACCTTTGAACAGTGATACATCAGCTTCTTTATTATTTCCGCCTTCTACGCTTACTTTGAATCCACATACAAGAGTTTTAGAATCTTCATTTATTGAATTTTTTGCTTCTTGTGCTGCGGCTAATGCTTGTTCTGCTGCAGCGTGAGCTGCAATGGTGGATTCTTCTGCTTTAGTGAGAATTCCAGAAGATTTGGATAATATGGTTTCTGCGCTGGATGATGCTGTTTTGCATTTTTCAATTACTTCATTTATACCTGACACAGAAGCATTGGCTTTCTCGGCTGCAGTATTGGCATTCTCTGCAGCTACGTTTGCTACTCTTGTTGCTTCGGATGCCCCGTCTCTAACTGGTTTAAGTTCTTCTACTGCTGATGCAACTCTTTTTGCTATTTCGCTAGCTTCTTTGACTGAGTCTACTATTTTTTTAGCTTCGCCAAGAATGCCAGCAGAAGCATGCACTGTGTCTAATGCTTCGTGAGCTGCTTTGTCTGCTTCTTTTGCTTTTGTGATTGCAGCATCAATTTCAGCAGCATTGTTACGATACTTACTCTCAGTTTCATTAGCTTTTTGTACAGCAGATTCGGCGTTAAACCCAGCTTTTCTGGTCTTTTCCGTTTCTTGTTTGCATTTTTCAATTACTTCATTTATGTTTGACGCTGCAGTATTGGCTTTTGAGGCTGCAGTATTGGCATTCTCTGCCGCGTTAACTAAAGCCCCTAAATGTGTTGTAGCTTGCTCTGCTTCTTGTATGATTGATTCAACTTTTTGTGAAGCATTTGAGGCTCTTAATGCTTCAGAGTTTGCGGATTGTGCGGAGTGATTCGCGTTCTCTGCGGCAGCTAATGCTTGTTGTGTTGCTTCTAAAGCAGATCGTTTTGATTCATCTATATTACCTGCTGCCTCTAAAGCTTGTTTTGATGCTTCTAGAGCTTTCTCTTTTGCATTGCGAGCCTGCTCAGCAGCTTCAGCTAATGTGAGCTTGTATGCGTTTGATTCTGTAGCAAAATCATCAAAAACAGCATGGTCTACTATAGCAGTGAAAGTTCTCGAGTATAGAACTGAATCACTTTCTTTTATCTCAAAGCTCATAGCAACCTTACCAGGCATGCGACATACATCTGCTGGTATTTTACATGAGTAAACTATTCCATTATCTGTAGCTTGTTTACTCATTGCAACTTTGCCGCCCATAAGAACTCCGAGCTGCTGATTATATACAAGATCTACTGATATATTTTCGGAATCAACTGGTATACCATTGTTTAAGAGTTGGACGTTGATAATACGTCCTTGTTTATCTCCTGCATTTACGCGTATATCGGGGATAAAAGCATTGGCATAGTCTAAGTGGATTATGCTAACTGTTGCATCTTTATAGCTAGTCATATCAGTGTGCTTCCTCTTTTGAACTTGTATTTTTTAATTCTTGTAATTGTGTTTCTAAATCTTGTATTTTTTCATCTTTTGCTTCGCATAAAGCTGCGAGCGTTGCTATTCGACCGCTCATATCCGCAATTATGCTTTGTAGGTTATTCGCTATACGTGTTTGGGTGTCATTATTCTGCATTGGTGTCATTATGGTTCTCCTTTAGTTGGTTGGTCTTTCCCATTTGTAGTATTTGTAGTATTGAGTCTAATTTTGTGTTTATTTCTTCCTGTAGTTGCATAGAAGGTGTACCTGTTGAATGTGCTACTTCTGCGTCTATAAATTTTTCTATAGGCCGTGGTTGGTCTTGTGGCATTACAATTATTTGATTGTTATCCATATAATTCCTTCCTTTTATATGACGAATCCATGTTCAAACCCGAATGTAATGATTTTCCATTCCGTTACTGTGCCAG
This sequence comes from Gardnerella rara, assembly GCF_055452355.1. Taxonomy (NCBI): domain Bacteria; kingdom Bacillati; phylum Actinomycetota; class Actinomycetes; order Bifidobacteriales; family Bifidobacteriaceae; genus Gardnerella; species Gardnerella rara. The sequence continues at coordinate 320,467 of NZ_JBVBJP010000002.1, read as the reverse complement.
TATGCTGGTCAATTGTTGTAGGCAGCAAGAATTGCTGTTTCTGCAGATTCGTCCCATTCTCATACCAGCAACTGCTATCGATTTTTGCCTTACTGATTGAGTAGTTATGAAAGTCCGCATCACAAGAAAAATTAATGCCTTTACTGTAGTTGCCCCAGTAATCTGGCGAATATGTCATCATGTTAATATACGAATCAGTAGACCCTTCTTCCCTCCATGCCCACGTCATGTAATTTATGCCCTCTAAGTTGAACGACAATGTTTTACGCCGTGGATCTTTTTTCATATATGAGCACGTTATCCTACCAATATGTTCGTCGCCTACTGTAAAATCCATTCCATTTTTATCAAAACGCATAATTTTGTTATAAATAGCGTTATTTGATATTTCCATTCCACCAATTGTTGCGTCAGTAACTTCCATGTGGCCAGAAATCAAGTCCCAAAAATTATTTTCATATTTGTCCTGAATTTTTCCAGCACGAATAATATTCGCAGACAGATAACCGCTTTTTATGTAAGACGCGTTCAAATACAACTTTCCATCATTTAAGTAGATACCCTGCGTTTCGCCGTCATTAGTGAGCTTGTTAAAAATAGCCTCCTGGGTTAAAGCCTCATTCATTCTATCTATAACACCATCAGCACTATCGTCAACAATCTGCTTAACAGTTTTGCCCCCAATCTTCGCTGACGCTTGCAATGAGAACTCGCCAGACTCCATGTCCCACCAGTTGCGGCCTTGAGCATCTATGAGCCTGCCAGTAGTAATAGCGTTAGCGAAAATACCCTCGCCAGACGCAATATTCTTCCAATCCCAGTCGCCGTCTGGTTTTCTCGAATTAGCAGTGCGCCAGAATCCACCACCGAGCTGGATAGCGCGAGTCGGGTGCTGATTCTCAGGCTTATCGTAAACTGTAATACCCTCACCAGGTTTCAAATACGTATAGCCGCCAACGCCGTTCATCACATCATTCACGTGCCCAATAAGGTCACGAACGTACAAACAATTACCTTCCGTGACGGCATTCCATTCGCTAGACTGTGCGATAAGCGCATCAAGCTTCTGCTCTTGAGCGCGTCTTCTTTGCGTGTACGACTCACTAATATTGCCAAGCGTAATACGAGTCGCATCAACAGAATCAAGTAAATCTTCCTCGATTTTCAGCACGCGCCCTTCCACGCGAATAGGAGGAGTGAACGTAGCGTCAACAATTTGCACGGAGTCACCAACACTCACGCCATGCGCGTCAAACCCAGCGCGCCCAAGATTCACCACGTCCGCTTCGTACGCTACTTGTGGTTTCGATACTTGAGCCAATCGTGCCTTAGCAAGCCTTAAAAGCTCATTATGGTCATCACAATCCTCAAAAACAGCGTCGCCTTCGAGCACGCCCCAATACTTTTGCGCTTCAACATCATCAAGATACGGTTTATCCCCGTTTACTTCCTTAAGCCCAATGCGCCTAGAGTATCCGCCAGTAGCGTTTCCATCGTCGTCAGTTTTCTCCTCACCTTTGCCCCATGCGTAAAGGCGCGTTATAACTTGGTCAGCCATAAGAGTGCGTTTAACACTCTTCAAATCGCAACCGTACTCGAATCGCCTTTCAGCGTTATGATTGCCGCGCTGTTCCAGCAAGTTTATAGTCCGAGCCATAATCTTGCCATTTTCAACGGTTATGCTAGTTTCAATCTCAAGCCCGTATGCTTTTGTAATGTCTTGTAAGGATTTTAGGACGCTTTGGTGATAGAAGTTTAGATCAGCGTAATGGCGTATTGTGCCGTTATCTACAGTACCAATCTTCCATCGTGTGCCTTCTAACGCTACTTTCACGCGCTCTGGTGCGGTTGTTTTTCGCCCTCGTTTATCTAATATGTATACGCTTCCAAGTTCTGCGATAGAGTTCACGCAATATGCTGTGGTGACTGGTTTGCCCTCGTCGCGTTGGGTTTCCACGATTTGCACAATGTATTCGTGCCACAAGCCTTTGCCGTCTAAGTAAAGCAAGCGGTCATTTTTCTCCACTCCGCCATCAAGTGTTGTAATGTCAAGCGTGTCTGCGCCGTCTATTGCGCATGTGCTTACAGCTTTAGTAATAGATGTAATATCTGGCTTTAGTATGCCGTTATAGCTTACGTGAGCAAATCGCATTGATGCTCCTTACATTAAGGTTAATGGTGTTATTTCGAGTGTTCCGCTGCAGCCTGTGCATGTGATTGTGTTTGCTCCTGGTAGCAGCGTGAAGTAGTCGGAATCGATTGTTGGAAGAATGATATTGTTGTTGATTCTGCAATTTCTACTTTGAGGATTTGCGTTGATTGCTAATACTCCATTCATGTGCGAGCCTGTGCTAAAGATAAGAGTTTTGCCGTCTTGCCTAGCTATTGATGCTGAGTCTGCGTCAATGGAGAGTGAGAATTGCGGCCATACTGGTCTGCTTCCTGGTATTGCCACGCGATTTTCGCCTTCATGTAGCCTGAATGTACGCTTTTTGCCATAAACATATGGATCTGCATCAAGTGATAGCTCTAGCAATAGCGCACAGTGGAATGAATCTTGCCAGTTTCGTATTATGTTCCAGTTTGATATTCTCCATCGTCCGCGATATTCTCCGTTTGAGTCACTTGTTTGTAGACTTCCTTGCTTTCCGTGAATTTCTTTGGCAATATGCTCAAAAAGAGCACTTACTGTAGCTAAATCTCCTAAAGCGTAGAGACTTAAGGTGATTGCATGTTTTTGTAGGAATGCTGCGTGTGTGTCGTCTTCTACCGTTGTGTCTAACGCGCCGTTAAGTCCAGGAACTGTAATGCTGGAAGTAGTTGGTTTTGGTGATTCTATGCTGATTCCCTTTTTTTCGAGATTCAGCCCCCATTCGTCGAGTGGGATTTTGTTGATTCTACATTCCAGCATTATTGTTCCCTTCCTTTTATCTTCCTAGTGTTGCCATTTTGTTTAGCTCATTGTTCATTGGTTTTGCGAGTATTCCAGCCATAACTTCTCCGCCACGACCGTTCAGTTTCAGTGCTACGCCTTGGCTCATTACTCCATCGAATGCATCGTATAGATCTTGCTTTGTTAAGCCTGTTCTTGATGCGTCGACTTCATAGTTTGCTGCAACTTTTGCTATCTGGTTTTGTTGAGCATTCCAGCCTCCATCAGGTGGCGCAACAGTAGTTTTCAGACGAATAGCATTAGAATCGTTGAACCAATTTCCAGACTGTTTAGTGAATCCAGCGACCTGCTTTTGCACGTCCTGCCATGAGTTACCAAGCCCCTTGCTGAAGCCTTGCATAATCGCGTTGCCAGCTGGAATGAGCAGCTTTTTATCGTAAGAGATTGGCCCCTTGTGTTTAGCAATCCACGAGCCAATGCCGCCAACGAAGTTGCAAACACTTTGCCACGCGTGGCGTAAGCCAGCAAGAAGACCATCAAGAATCGCGCGGCCAGCATTCAAAAGCCATTGGCCAGCATTGCTGAAGAATCCAAGTATTCTATCTTTCAAACCAGTAACAAAGCGGAATACTGCGTCAATACCAGCTTTGGCACCGTTTTTTATGCCATCCCAAATGGTGCCGAAGTAACTTTTTACACCATTCCAGCAAGCGTTCCAAACGTTGCTAATTGTATTAAGAGTAGTCTGTATAATCGCTTTTATTCCATTCCAAATTGCTTCTCCAATGCCTTTAATGGCGTTCCACACGGTGTTCCAGACAGTTTGGATTACTTGTAACCCTCCTTGAATTAAAGAACTTATAGCATTCCAAACACCAGTTACGATGCTTTTTATCGCAGTCCAAATACTGCCAAAAATATTTTGAATACCTTGCCAGCATTTGTTCCAATTGCCTATAAATACTCCAGCTATAAATTGAATAATTCCAGTAAATACTTGAATGACTCCCTGTATTACTCCTACAATTGCTTGGAATGCAGCAAGTAAGACTCCCCCTACCGTTTGCGCAACAGCGCAAACAATTGGAATAATCGCATTAAAAGCTGGTATTAACACAGCTGCAATTATGTTGCCAAGAGTCTGAAATACTGTACAAATTATAGAAAAAGCTCCTTGGAGCAATGGCGCCATTATATTTATTGCTGTAGGTATTAATGTTCCTATAGCGTTTATTAACGGCTGGAGAGCTTGCCATACAAGTTGTATTGCTTGCCCAACTGCAGAGAATACCGTCTGTAAGAAATTCCATACTGCTTGAATAGGTTGCAAAAGCGCAATGCTGAGCGCTTTTGCAACGTTTGACACTATATTCCACACGCCCTGTAATATTGCTCCAAGCTTACTGAAAAGAACAGGGAGAGCAGCGAATGCGGATCCAATTATCTGAGCGAGTTGGCCAAAAGCGGATTCAATTATCTGAGCGAGTTGGCCAAAAGCAGCTCCAATAGCACCTAATACAGTAGAAAATATATTCCATAGATCTTGCAACGCTTCACCAAGCTGGCTGAAAAGAGCAGGGAATTCAGAAAAAGTAGGGCCAATTATTTTGGCAAGTTGCTCAAAAAGCGGCTCAACAATACTTGATATCGTATTCCATAAGCCTTGCAATGCTTCACCAAGCTGGCTGAAAAGAGCAGGGAGAGCAGCGAATGCGGATCCAATTATCTGAGCGAGTTGGCCAAAAGCAGCTCCAATAGCACCTAATACAGTAGAAATTATAGGGCTTAATGTTCCTACAATGCTTTGTATTACTCCTTGCACTGCTTTGCAAACGTTGGAGCATATATTGATAAACCCTTGGAATCCGCTTATGATTCCGTTCCACATGGTGCCTAATGCTGGCCCAATGCCACCAATAAATTGCGAAAATCCTTCACACAGTGCTTGCCAGACTTTTTTCCCTGTCTCTGTTTGCGTGAAGAACCAAACTAAGATGCCAGTAAGTGCTGCTAATGCAAGTACTACTGCCCCTATAGGGTTCATGCTCATTACAACGTTAAAGGCCGCTTGTGCCGCTGTGGCTATTTTTGTAACGCTAGACCACCCTGATGTGGCAATTTGTGCGGCTTTTACGGCAATGGCATATCCTGCCCATGCTGCAATAAGCGGGGATAAAGCAGGTGTCAAGAATTTAACTACTTGCAAGGCACCATTTAATGCGTCGAGAACCCCCTTTAAGGCTGCAGATAACGACTCTGGCGGGAATAATGCACCCCACCCTCCGACAATGCTGAATACTTCTTTGAAAATGTCGCACAATGATTGCCATATTGCTTTAAAGGACTCGAATACTCCAACGTTTTGCATTGCTGCAAAGAGTTTTCCAAACCAGTCAATAGCTCCACTAATAGCTGCTGACAATGGTGCTTGTATCGAGTTGGTTAGATCACTAATTGCGTCTGCAATTGCACTCATTGCTTGAGTTGTTGGTCCTTTGATTGAGTCAAAGATTACCATTCCAGCTTTTACAACAGACGCTTGCAGATTCCCCCATGCGCCTTCGATTGTTACTGTGCTTTGTGCAGCTTTTACGGCAACATCATTAAAGCCTAGGTCAAGCAGTGCTTGATTAAATGCTTCGCTGGTAATCTTGCCTTGGCGCATCGCATCTGCAAAATTACCAGTGTATACACCGTTTTTCTTAAGCTGTTCCTGAATTTTGCCAGATGCGCCTGGTATTGCTTGTGATAACTGCCGCCAGTTGTCTGCTGTGAGCTTTCCAGCACCAGCAGTCTGAGTAAGAACCATTGCGACGGACTTAAATGTTTCTTTGTTTCCGCCTGCGATTGCGTTCAAGTTTCCAGCTGCTTCAGCGAGCTTGTCGTAGCCTTTTACTCCATTCGATGCAAGCTGTGCTGTAGTTGAGCGTATGTCTTCAAGATCATACACAGTTTTATCTGCGTACGTTTGTGTTGATTTGGTAAGCTCTTTAATCTGCTTATTGCTTACTCCTGCGAATTGCAATGTTGCGCCAAACTTTTGTGCAGAGTCAGACGCGCTCATGATTTCGCTAGTAATACCGCCAAAAGCTCCAATAATTTTGCTGGTAACAGATTGTGCTATGCCGCTAATCATGCCCATTTTTAAGCCAAAACCTTTGGCAAATCCGCTGCCTGCGTTTTCGCCGCTTTTTTGTGCGTGAGATGCCATAGAGTTGAGTGCTTGCTGGATTTTACCGCCTATCCCTGCTGCTTTTTGAGAAAAAGTGCTTGCGTAGCCTGTGCCTGCTTGTGAGCCTTTTTGTATAACAGTAGAGTTGGCTGATGTTAGTTTTTGGGCAATATTGCTTCCAATTTTGCTAACGTTTTGATTGAACCCAACTGCATATTTTTTGCCAGATTCAGAGCCTTTTTGAGAAACGCTATTGTTGGCATTGTTGAAAGCGTCGCAAATAGCCTTACCTACTCCTTTTGTAGATGGCACAATTTCTACAAAAGCGCGCGCAATATTAATGCCAGTATCGCCTTTTGCCATTATTCGTCTCTTTCTCTATCTATACCAAGCAAAGCGTAAAGTTCTTCACTACTTTCCGCATGCCCTGTTTTGATTGTGGTGCTGTTGCTGTTTGTTTTTGAGCCAGGTCGCTTGATTGTATTGCTGAACTTTTTGCCTTTGCTTGCGTCTTTTGTTTTGCAAAATGCTAGAAAAGCCGTATTGTCTGCAATATTCGCAAGCAATTGTCGCGTTGCATTCCATTGTGCTTGTGGGTTAATTCTCCCCCAAATAAGCGCACAATCTGGCAAATTTGCTGCTAAATCAGCCATTCGCCTAACGCGTATGCTTTCGCCTGTTTCGTCTAAGTTAAGCCCGTAGAATCTTTGAATATCCGCGCGTAAGATATCTGGCGCGAGGCGTAGCATTTCTACGAGCGTGAGGAGTTTGGGGAGACTTTACGTAAGTATTCAGAAACGAAAGAGGATACTTCTTCCATAGTGATTCGTCCTGTTTCCTTATTTCGTAAAGCGTTTTTAACTTGCTTGTACTTTTCTCCAAAAAGTCGTTTAAGCAATGGAATAAGTGCGAAAGCGTTAGGTTCTGTATCGTCTGCTGGGTTTAATTGTGAAAGAAGCTCCAATGTCTCCAGATCGTCTAGCACTTGTGGGTCGACTGTAAGCTCTACGCCTTTGATGGATACAAGAATTGGCTCATCTTTAGGCACAATTTTCTTTTCTTGCGTCATATTTAGTCCTTTTTAAGAATGTGTAAGAGAGTGAAAGTTCCTTTCGTTTTGTTAAGAGCTGCTCACGTAAGTGAAAGGAATAAAAGCCTTACGTGAGCAAGATTTATCAGACGTTGTTATGTTCTGAAGATGCGCCACTAACTGGCTGCGATGCTCCCAAATCTGCAAAGTAATTGTATGAATTATTGCCTTGCTTATCTGGGAAGGTAGAGAATGTTACGTCGTAGGTAATTGCGTCGCCAGAATGATATTGCAAATCTCCTGTGTCTGTAAGGACTGCGTCAGGAATCACTGTTCGCTGTTTTTTGTTCATGCCAGACATAAGAATCTCGGCAATAATGCTAACGTGTTCATTCTTTGGCATGCCTGTGGTGAACGAAGTTACTTCGTCACCGTTGGCCTTAACGCGGTCTTTACCGTATCGTACTGAGAGCGTAGCTGCATTGGTTTCTAGCATCACGAATTGGAATGTTTCTTCGTAGGAAGCGATGAATGACGCCGCCTTTTCGCCACTCATGTTGTTGATATCAGTGGTATCAACATCGGTGGATCGTGTGATTCCGTCTTCATTCAAGTCCGCTACGTTCTTAAAAGCTTCATTCAGCTTATCCGTAGCATTTGTAGGCAACGGTGTGCCCGCTGGTGCTACGAAAAGTACTCCGCCTGTGCATTGTTTTGCTACAGCAATGTTTCTAACCATAAAAATCTCCTTTATAAAGGTGTGTTAATTCTGAAGTTCACCATGAATCGGTGATGATATGGGGTGTCTGGGTCTGGGTAGATTGTGATTGTATCTAGGATTACGCTTGCAACGTTTTCTACATGCTCTGGCATTGCTATAAGTGTTAGAGCAAGAGCGTCTGCAGCTTCTGCGGCTTTTATTTGGCTTGGTGCATAAATTGATGCAGAAAGAGCGTAAATTCTTTTCCTGTCGCTTATGCTTGTGCCGTTTTTTTCTACCGTTATGAAGCTACTTGAGCTTGTTGCGTTTTGTGGCACAAGCCCTGATGCTTCGAATCCGTCAATGTGTCCATCTGCGTTAAGGTAAGTGATAACTGTTTCTTCAATGGTTTTCATTTACCTGCTCCTACAGCTTTTGCTAACCAGTGATGTCGTCCTTCTGATCGCATTGTTGCCAGCCATTCTTTGGAAGGATTGCTTGCTGCTGTAACGATTGCGACGGCACCCTGTTTAGTATCTTTTACTGGCAATGCCACATATTTCGGGTGTATTCCGCTTTTTGTAGCTGTTGCCATTGATGTAGCATTTGATGCGATTTCTTGTGCTACTTTTGCTACTACTGTGTGCCCTGCTGTTCGTCGCAGTTGTAGGAAGCCGTCAAAGTTTAATTTAACGTTGTTTTTGCTCACATCATCCTTCCTTGTCTGTTACGTCGACTTCGAGATTCCAAGCGGTTGGACTCATACCGCCGTCTAGTGGCTCTGGGTCTCCTAGCACTGAATATTCGCGCCCTCGAATCCGAATTTTTGCTCCTCGTAGACTTTTGTAAGTCCAAGAGCGAGGGAAGTAGCAGATGCGTGACACTTCTATGCCGTATGGCTGTAGTTCGCTATCCGCGTTTGCGTTAGCAAATACTCCGTTCCCTGGAGAAACAAGCACATTTTCTACTTGCTCCTCTTTTGGTGCTACTTCTATAGGATTGTTGAGCGCGTCAACGCCGTTGAATACTGGGAAAAGAACGGTTACTGTTTCACCTTTCATCTGAATCTCCTATAAGGTCCACATGAAAGCCTGTTTGCGCTCCTTGCCCTCGTATTAAGCGTTTTTCAGCGCGAGTTAAATACAAGTCACCAGCTGGATTTGTAAAACTCCACGATTGTGAGAAAGCTCCCACGGTTTGTGACGTTTGCGTTACTCCAGTCATTCCGTCGCCGACGTTTTCAGCTGCTGCAAGAGCGCGCCTTACTACGCTGCAACAAACGAAGCAAAGTAGACGCTTGTTGTCTGTGAGTTTTGGCGCGCTTGCTTGTATAAGAGCTGACGCATCAGATATCAGTGTTTCTACCGTTTCACGGTTTCGTGTTGAGGCTGCTGAGTAGCGCGCCTTTACGTCGTCAAACGTTGCGAACACTTCCATGCCAGCGCCTTCCTGTTAGTGAGATGCCACTGCTGATCCAGCTGGTGCCTTAACAACAGCGAAACGTTCTGCGAATACGTACCATGCGTACTGAACTTCCAAGCGCACAGCGAGTTGATTTGTGCGCTTCAAGTCTCCTTGACCATCTGGGTCACCGTATCGGATAAGATCTACTGGGCACTTACGCTGAACGCCCCAATACACGCCATTAGCAAAGTCACCAACAATAGCTTTAACGCCACTGTCCTGCTTCATTTCAGGAAGACCGTTTACGGTAGTAGACACAGCTGTCTTAATTCCCTTATACTGAGTCATTTCAGTTCCGAATCCAAGTTCTGGATACATTAAATGACCTTGCTTATCTTTAGCCGTAGCAAGAGCGTAAGCAGTTGGCTTGGAGAGAGCTAAACCGTTTACGTCCGTTCCTTCGCCATCTGTCAAAATTAAGCCAATTGCCTTTTCAATGTCTGCGTCGATGTTTGCAGTAGCATCAACGATTTTCTTTGTAGAAGTAAGGTAATTCGTCCAATCGGTTACTGTGCCTGTTAATGGGTTTACGCGATGGAGTAAACCAAAGTCGAGTGCGCGTGCCAATGCGACTGCTCCTTCTTCGGCAAGAGTTTTCATAATGCCGAGTTGGTAGTCTTCGTCGGCCCAATCGACTTCATCGCTGATGCGCATTGTTACCTGAGTTTTATGAGGCGTTACACGTACAGAACCAAATTTAACGTTAGTTGAGCTTTTGTTTGCACCTTCTTCCACGAACTCTGCACGAGGTCTCGACTCCAAGGTAACGAGCGTAGAACTACCAAAAAGTGTTGGCTTTGCAGCGGATAATGCTGCAACAGTAGAGCCAGAAGTTACACCTTTTACAATTCCCTGTAGCAAATGATCTGGGAGTTCCAAGGTTTTAGTTGTTAAAGTTGCCATAATTTTTACCTTCCTTACATAGGGTTTTGTTTAATCGTTAGAAAAAAGTTTGCGAACAAACGCGAGTGTGTCGTCTACTTTTAAGCCGTCTGGCTCGTCGTTAAGGCGAATACTGTCTGTTCGTGGTTTGGAAAACTCTTTAATTGCCTCTGCGTGATCGCGCAATTCTTTTTCTGTTGAACCGCGCAATAGTGCAGCTGGTACGCCAGTTTCTTTTGCGACGAGTTGAGTGAGTTCATCGTGTTTGCGCTGGGTTTCAATAGCAGATAGTTTTTCTTTCAGCTTTGCTTCAGATTCTTCTACTGCTTTGAGCCTTTCAGCTGCTTGTTCTGAACTCTTGGCTCTGGCTTCCCATTTGCGTGCAAATCCGCGCCATTTTTCAGCTTCCGCTTTGTAATCTACTTCCTCGGTTTTTTCTTCCGTTGAAGTAGTTTCGGCATTGTTGAGTTCTTCGACCTTTTCGGTTTCTGTCTCTTGTGTTGTGTTTTCCAACTTTTCTCCTTAATAAAAAAGCCCCATGCGGGGCTGGTTAATAAAAAACCACCTTTTGCAAGGTGGCTAAAATCTGATAATTGCTATAATTTATAGCGTAAATTCGTTAGTATCGTTTAAGTATTCTTCTTTAAGTTCTCGTTCAAGCTCTGCTCGTTTAGCAAGATAGACTTTTGCGCAATTAGCACATAAGTGGTGACTGAACCCAACATTTATCCAGCCTTTAAGTGGAGAATCTTCCCTCAAGTCAAATCCTAGTGTTGGTTCTGCTTCGGGTTCACATTCGACTTTAGCTTTGCAATGGTCACAGAATAGTGCAGCTTTAGCAAGATATGTCATGTTAATCCCTTTCTAAGTATTGAATAAGATAAAGCCATATGATAGAATTGAAATGAAAGCTAGGGCTCCTCTTACCCCTTAAGCTCGTAACGAGTTGGTTTGAGGGTATGACTAGCTTTCGTATATTCCAACTGTTTTGCCATCTTTAATAATCCATACTTTACTTAAACGTACCTCTACGCGCCGTAAGCGAGATTTTGCTGTTTTAATTATTTCGCTTTCACTTATAGGAGTATCTGTAATATCCAATATGAGATTATTGCTTTGCTTGCTACCATGCTTGAGCGCGTTCATTATAGTGTTTTTACCGTTGCCTGAAATAGTTTTTAATTCCCATATTTCTTTATCTATTGTAAAATCAGGGTTTTTCTGATTTTGTATATTTTTAACTGGGTTTGCTGTAATATTATGCCCTGATTGTGCAATCCATTGCATAGCACGCTTTTCTTTACTGTTAACACGCGCTCCGTCGGGTATATTTATTGAACCTTTTGAACTCTTTGCGTTATTAACTGGCTTGCATTCGTCAGAACAAAGTCCAGGCGTTTTTCGTAACTGCGCAAGAATTTCTTTCATGCTTGGCTCAAAAACTTCGCTAGCATCTTTACCACGTTTACGAGCTTCTGCTTTGTTTTTCTCCCAAACTATTTTTTTGGCTTTATCCCATTCGTCACTAAGAGCGTCAGGGTCATAGCCTCTAATTTTGTTTGGATTTGCATTCCACTCAGGGCAAGCTACACAATCGCAATGATTGTGCATTTTATGAGCTGTTTTTTCAGACTTATACACAAAGCCACGGCCCGCAAGCATTGTGCAGAAAGCGCATGTTTTGCCTTGTGGTACGAGTGCATAGCGTGGTTTTTTAGGGTCTCGTTTGCAATTTTCAGCGATTGTTGCACGCCCTGGTATTTTAACCCATCTATCCATTGCGTCGACGATTGCTTCATCAAACTTGCCTCTGTTTGAAAGTATATGATCGTGAATTTCTTCAACGATTGCTTTCTTGGAATAAGTTTGTGCGAGTGATGCTTCGAAACCGTCGTCAACGTCAGGCAATGCGTCTGCGCGAACTTCTTCATACCATTTAGCAGCCGCCATAGCAATTTGTTCGCTATATTGTGACGCTACTGCTGGAATCAGTTCGTCTATGAGAGCAATGCGAGCAGCTTCTGTTGGTGCACTAGCTATTTTCTGCAGTACTTCCTGTGCCGCCTGTTGCGCTGAGTCGCTTATCTTCTTGTTGGCTGCTGCTAGACGATTCGTATCCTCCCTTGTTACCAATTGTCGTCTCCTTGCCTAGCAAACTGTTAAGTGATTCAAGAGCGCGCGTTTTTCGTGCTTCGCTGAGTAAGGTTCTGCTTTCTGCGTCGCTGAACCCTAGTTGTCGCCATGCGATTTCGTTCATTGCGTACGATGGGCATGTTGCTGCAACTTTTTGGAAGAAGTCGCCTCTAGCTCCCATGCTTACTTCTTGTGTTGGTTTCCATGCAACTTGTGCCGCATAAACATCTGGAGGAATTGTTGTCATTCCATCATTTTGTAAGCAAACCGCAATGCCGAGCGCTTTAATAATCGATTGGCTAAAAATCAGATTTTGCCTATCTGCTTCGCGCGTCAATTTGCGTTCTGCTACACTCATTGCTTCAGCGCTTGTTGGATTTGATGTTGTAATACCAAGATCGCATGCTGGCAAACCTGTTTCGCTGGCTACCATGAGTGCAATCGTTTTCAGCATCTCCGAGTGTGGAGTCATGCTTGCTTGTGTAAGCTGTTGCAAGGTTGGAGTATCTCCGTCCTCGTCCTTTGTTACACCGTTGACTGCACTAACGTAACTGCTCCATTGCGCCTTTTGTGCATCTTCAGAAAGACCTAAGAACCATATCTTTGGAATGCTGTAGAACTCTGCAGTTGCTTCCATTCTTACGAAGGTTCTAATTGCCATATCCGTATAGCTCATAAGCGGTCTTGTTATTCGGCTTCGTCCGAATGGCCTGTCGAGCTGTGGATCGTAGCAAATTGGCACTACGCATACGCCTTGATAGGACTGTTCAGAAACGGTTGCTTTCCACACGCCTTCAACTTTTTTAACTTCGTATGAGTACCCTTTGAGCCAGAATCTTACTTCGTTGACTTCGTTTTTCTCATTTGTTCCTGTAATGGTCATTGCGGCTTTTACTTCTTGGTGTGCCATATCCCATAACGCGGAACTCATTAGAGCGCTTCTAGGTACGATTCTTACTGCTCCACCTGTGGTGGCGTCCTTATATATTGCCAAGAAGCTGCATGAATGTTTGTATGCGCTGATGATGGCTTGTGGCAAAATCACGCTAAACTGGTTTGCTTCTGCGATTGCACGCATGTTGTGCACATCGTCACCGTTGATTTGTAATCCGTCGTAAACACTTAAATCAGCTAATGCTCTTACTGCTTTCGCACTCCAGCCAACGACTGCTTTAACTCTACGAGCTACATCTTCTGGAATGGAAATGTTCAGATTTTTAACCGTCTCATCTGCGTTAAAGTATTTTGTTCGTTTTTGATTACTTTCGTAATGCTGTTGCCATGTATCGTAAAGCCTTTTAATAGTTGGCATGTCTTTTTCATCTACGCCATCAATTTTGCTACCGAATGACAACGTTTGCGAGCTTGTATTCTCAAAATCTTGTAACATCATACTAATAGCCTCTGCTTTCTTCCAGGATGTCGTTTACTCACGAATGCTGCGTGTAATGCCATCGTGCAAGACACGAGCGGGGTAGTATCTACGTCATCGCCTAACTTCCCCCAGGCAAAAAGTCCGCTTTTGCCAAGAGGTCTTGTTGACGCGCCTTTTACTGATGCTGCAAGTGCTGGCTGATCTTCATCTGGTAAATGCGTAAGTTTTCCGGCTGCTAGCATGTCCATGAATCTTCCGCATGCTTGCCCTACGTCTCGCATTGTTAGCGATATTGTTGGGATGTGCGCGTCTGCGAAATCTTGTAAGAGTATGCCTGTTGCGCTTCCTGCGTCGATTCCGACTCCTAGCATGTTGCGTTTGCGTTCTGCTAGGAAGTCGATTAGCCAGTCTGTGCCTTCTGTGAGTGGATGTGATTCTAAAAATTCAATGTGTGCGTATCCGTCGGGGTACTTCATGCAAGCGGATAATGTTAAGCGGTCTCGCGATGGTGGGATCTCTACGCCGTATGCTTTAACGCCGCCTTCTATGCGATTGCTTATTGTTGCTGCTTGCCATTGTTTGTCGCTGATTGCGGATGTTGCTAATGCGAGTTCGTCCCATACTCCAAGAGCTTCGCGCCTGAATGAGTCTTCGGAAAATTGTCTGCGTAAGCGTAATATAGCTAATTCACTTGTTCTTGATGGATAAGATGGATTTGCTTTTGCCCATTCTTCTCTATCGTCTAAATTGCAATTTCTGTCTGCGCTAAATTCTAGATATATTCCATCTCTATCTGATCCTTTTAATAATGCTGTGCGCTTATCTCTAAATACTTCTCCAGGGTCGCATGGTCTCGGCGGCGTGCCCATATAGAAAGCTAATGGGTTTGAAGCTGTATTTAATGTTGGCAATGCGTTATCAAGTGCTCTATTTGTTAAAATTTGTGCTTCGTCGAAAACTATAACGGAAACTTCGTGTAATCCTCGAAAGCCTCGCTCACGGGACCCGAATAAGATTCGTGATTCATTGGTAAATTCAATCGCTTGTTGGCCGTTTGCTTTGCGTATTTCTTTTACAAATCTTGCTATTCCTCTGTTGTTTTCTATCAGTTCTTTCATGTCGCGAAATGTTTCATCGCTTGTTCTTGAGTGATGCGCTGTCCAAACGGCAATAGTTTTCTCGTGCATTAAACATAAAAAGACTACAATCATTCCGATCGTATACGTTTTTCCAACTTGGCGCGGCAAGCTCATTACTACGCCAGACACTCCTGCAGCAAACTTGCCATTACTGCGTTTGCCTAATATGTACATGCCTAATTCAGACTGCCACGAGTCAAAGGTCACGCCGTATCGTAATGCTTTCTTTTGCAATGCTGGGAATTCTGATGCAACTATTCCATCTGGGTATATAAAGTGCCTAGCTTTGGTCTGGAGTAAAGACTGCGTCAAAAGTTACCTCCGAATCCATATTTTCGTCGTCTTCTTTTTCGTCGTCAACTACGCCTGCTAGCTTTTCTGTTATTTCTATGTATTGTTTTGCCATGCTTGCCAATGCGCTTGGCGGCGTATCTGGACTTATGAGAGCTGCATGTAAAATGTCGCGCGCGAATCTTAACTCGTCTTCAAGTCTGCTGTCACACATTCTATCGAATGCGTCTTTTGTTAATTCGTCTGTTGGTATTGTCGTTTTTATTGGTTTTGAGGCGCCTGGAATCTCAAAAAGTACTTCTTGTTTTTTTGATTTTGTTGGTTTTGGGTTCTTTTTTCGGTGTGCATCGACTCTACATTTCTCGCTACAGTACATTGGAGCGCGTCCGCGGCCTGTTGTTTTGAAAAAACGACCACAATTTTTGCATTTCATGGTTATTTTTGCTCCTTTTTGTAGTGAAAAAATCACCGTGTAACGATTTGGTTGTAACGTAATGGCTATTTAGTGGGGGGATTTTAGCCCTTTGTCCGGCTTGGTTTCCTTTGGAAAGTCGTGGGGTTACTCCCCCTGTCGAAATGTTCTAAGGTTGAAACGTTTTGTGTTGCGTTACTCATGTCTACCAATTTGAGTGTCTGTTTTTCTGATTGTATGCGTCGCAACATGCTTCAGGCGCTACGCCTGTGTCTAATCCGTGTTCTTTCTCATATATTCTTGCTTGTGCCCAAGCTGCAGTGTGTGCTTTCTTAAGCTGGTTGCATTGCCTGTGCGTAAGCCGAACGTTGTTCCAGTCTGTTGGGCTTCCGCCTCTACTCACTGGAACTATCTCATCTACTTCAGGGCTCAATGGGTCTGGAGTCTTAATAGTTTTATCTACTGGCTTGCCGCACAAGTAGCAAGTGTCATAGTAAGCAAGCACTCGTTTGCGCATTGCTTTGCGCCTACTCCCATACTTACTACGGGGGTTACTCTTTGGTTTCTGTGGCATATGCAAGCACCTTACAAAAAAGCCCCGAGGTATTAACCACGAGGCTTTCTTTAACGTCTTTTATTTTCTAAGGGGTGGGGGTGGTCTTTCTTTGCGGCCACTTCACACCACAGTGTGATTATATCATTATTGGTGTTCACTTTGTCAAGTCTAATAATTCTTCTGGCGAGTCTTATTTAATATTTCACTTATGTTCCACGCAACTACAGCACCTTGACCTGATGTATGAATTCTACCAGTTGAACGAAGCCTGCGAAGCGTGCTTGCTGGAATGTTTTTATTTAGCACACGATGCATAAACTCCGATGCTTGCTTACTACTCCCAACATAAGTAAGCTTTGATAATTCTTTACGAGTATTACTTAATACTTCATTACTGTTCGTCACTGATCTGCATGATTGGCAAGTAACGCATTCTCTAGTGCTTTCATACCTCAATGGTCTTCTGCAATTTGGGCATAATCCAAATGTTTTTAAGAACTTTGGATTTGTATCTGCTAACACTTTATCTCTAATATTTTTTAACTGTTCATAAGATATTGATGCGCTGGCCAATAAGACTATTTCTTTTGCATTATCTTTAAGTGCTTTAACCACTGTAATGATTGGTGAAGTCTGTGCGATTGCTAAATTACTGCTACCGAGTTGGCTTAATATTTCACGCTCTAAACTTTCCAACTCATCAAGTTCATCAAGAGCACTCAAGTTTACTGGAGTTACACTTCTGTTTACATGAGTATGATACCCTGATTGGCTACGCTTTACTTCGCAATATGCCAACATTGATAACTGCTTATTTAACGATGGAAGCGAACTAAGAATCTTCATATATTCACGTTGTTCTTTTACAGTGTAGCTTTGCATAAGATTCCTTCCAAATGATTTATAAGATTTTCAGTATTCCAGTAGCGTATTCCATGTTTCTTAAATGGTCTTGGCATTAATCCGCTACTTATAAGTTGTTGCAATGCATGAATCCCATTTATGTCATACTTGCTTAATGCCCTTAATCCGAGTGCAGTAATAATGTAACTTTCATCTACTTCTATTTTGTGTATCGAGTTAAGAATTTTGTATAAGTAAGAAAGTCTAAAAGTAAGTTTTTTTAACCTCTCTTGTTTTTTACTAATATTTTTATCTTGACTACATTTCACAATTTCCTCCTCTCGAAAATTCCATGTACTTTCGGTGGTGAATTGCTTGAGTGGGACGACCTTGTCAAGGGGAAAATAAATTGAGAAAGCTTTTTCGGCTTTCTCAATCTCATTTTCTCAATGACTTTTAGGTCGTCCATACAGCGCTTTCGGCGGAGCCATGCCATCGCGTATGACGAGTGAAAAAATATCCACACGGCGGTTTGCTGTAAGGCTCTGGCTTTGCCATGTTCGCTTATCTGGTCGTCCTGTCATAAGACACCTTGCAGCATCAATTCCCGACTCTTTCCGCTCAATACCACGGAACGCTTATGTTATCGGTAGGGAAACCGATATAGGTCTTTACAGCGGCTATTTACGCTGCCTAAGAGGCGTAAGTCTATGCCGCATTAAATTGTCCCGCATTTGGCCAATGCGAGTGCAGTAGAGGAGCTAGAAAAACTTTTACCTATTCCACTGCTCCCCTGCAGCTTTAACGTTCTAATATGACTTAAAAGGGTTTACGCTTATTTTTTGTTTTTGGTTAGAACTCGCTTTTTCATCTTGCTCATTTTTTGCCCAATACCCATAAAGTTCTAAAGCATACGGATATGATCTATTCATCTTGCAACTATGTGCATATACAAGCTTGTTGTAATTTTGTGGCTTAATTACAACTTCTTGCCTATTAGCAAAAATGGTTTTATTGAAGTGCTGCGAGCCAGTAAGCACAGCAGGCGCTATCTCTGGTTTTGCGTACGCACTATTAGCGTAAATGCGGTGAATTTGCGAAAAATAGCGTAAAGCTGGCTTTTGAGGTGGTATTGATATGACTAGCATTATTAATCCTCTTTTACGCTGCTTTTTGTGGCACGTATTTCACGTATACCGAATAAGATTCATCACATTGCAGTATTCGTGCCTCAAAATGGCCTTTACTTGCTGCAAATGCCCTATATCTGGCATTCCTTACTCGTAAAGCCGTATCATATGCTGTATGCCTTGTAAGGCCTTCTTTGAACAGTGCTACGCGATTTGGATTTGCTTTACATTTGTCAACAAAATCTTTGTAATGCAACGGGTGAGCAAACTTCTCGAATGATCCTTCAGGCCAGTTTTCAAGCAACTCCTCCGAATTTGTAGAAATATTGTTGCTTTTAGATTCTGGCTTTTTCTGTTGATTAAGATTCTTTTCTTTTGCTTTCCTTGGTTTGTGCTGACCTTCAGGAGCTTTCTTTTCTTCTAGAGCCTGTTTGTAAGCTTCTTCTAACGATTCCACGCCTATTTCTTGCATATATCGTTTAACAAGTCTCAATTCTCTAGAATCTAACGTATTAATACCATCGCATTTTGCGATAATAACCAATTCGCACGCTTCTTTTCGCCTTGCTGCAGATAGTGGTGCCATTATTGTTCCTTTCGTAAGGTTTATATATAGTTTTCTAAAATTCGTTAATTTAGTTATTAAAATGCTGGTTCTTCGCTGTAATAGTTGTCTATATTGCTTTTTGAAGCCCAAGGTTCTTGACTGGCCACTTGAGGCTGCTGTGATTGCTGTATTTGCTGAGGCTGCGAAATCATTTGTTGCATGCCCTGCTGCTTTATTTGCGTAATTTGCGCTGTTGCAAATCGCATTGACGCTCCAATATCCTCCACGCTGAGCTTGATTGAAGTGTGATGTGAGCCGTCTTCGGCTTCGTACGTGCTTTGTTCTAGCTTCCCATACGCGATAACTCTCATGCCTTTTGTAAGGCTTTTGGCAACGTGTTCTCCTAGCGCTCTCCATGCTGTGCAGCGCATAAAAACAGTGCCAGTATCCTTGTATTGCGAGGTTTGCTTATCTAGCGCACGAGTGGTCGTAGCAATTGTAAAATTCACTACAGTAATCCCGTTAGGAGTAGTGCTTACTACTGGGTCTTTTGTAAGATTCCCTGCAATATAGTATGTGTTATCGCTCATGACTCTTCCTTATTCAACTAGCAATCCTGCTGCTACAAGTTGCGCACGGTATTCTGATGCTGTTTTTTGCGCTTTTATACACTCGCAGCCGAGTATTTCAATAGTTTCTTGGACTTTTTCTAATGCTTGATCTACTTCATATTCGTCGTACCCGTTTTGCGTTCCAAAAAAGCCAAGGCACTCCGTGAATCGCATGTTTTTTACATCTTTCGGCGTTAGTAAAGTAGCCATTTCATTCACCTACGTACTTTTCAATGCTTGTGTTTGTAATGTAAACTTTGCTGCCTGGTAAGCGGCCGTGAGGCATGTGCAATATTCCTGCGTCTACAAGCTTCATTACTGCACGTTTGTCCATGCTGAGCTGATCGCATACTTCTTTAAGGCTCCATAGCCTTTTGTATGGGATTCTTGGTGTAAGTGCTGATGTGCTCATTGTTTGTCCTTTTCTATTTTTTTGTCGTCTGGAATCTCAGTTGCTGCTATTACACCCGAAACCCCCATGAGCACGAGGAACAATCCGAGTGGCACGCATAAGTAAAGACTTAAGTTGTAGAAGGCGCTGAAAACGAGTGTTAGGCCGCTTATTGCTATAAGTACGCCGATGATTATTGCTATACGCTTTTTCATTGTTCTAATAGTCTTTCGTCAATTATTGATACTGAACGAATTTCAAAAACAACTGCAATAATTGTTCCTGCAATTCCTAAAATGTTTGCTCCGTTAAAGCAATAAGCCATATTCCTTATTGCAAACCAAAAGCTAATAGCAAAGCACACAAGGCTTATGAGTGCTATTGTGTACGGGTATTTTTGTACGAAGCTCATTTTGCCTCCTCTACGCTCTCTTTATGTTTTGCGATGTAGTCTTTGAATATCTCGTTGAGCACAAATGCCTGATACTTGTATTCTCGTTTCGCACTTAGGAAATCTCTTTTTTTGTTATCTAAGCGTCTAACAGCCTGTTCCAGTTCAAAATCGGGGGTTGTTGCGAGTATAAGGTCTTCTAAGGTTTGTAAATCATCCAAAGAAAAACCTGAGGTCTGAATTTGGTTAATTTCATCGTCAATATTCGTATCATTTGACGCTTCAACAAGTGAAAGTGCTGTAATCATATCCAAGAAAGATAGCAACGAAAGCCATGTTGCCTGCACCTGATCTCCATGCGTGCAATGTTGGTTCATGTACTGTTGAAGATTCATGTTTAAATCTTGAAGCGTAGAACGAAGCTCTTCTGGAGCTTGTAAAACGCGTTGAAGTGCTAGAATGTAAAATCTGCGACCGCACTCAATGGCTACGTTTTTCGTCTCTTCTTTCTTGTTGTCCAGCTTCTTTTGCATCACTCTTCCTCGCTTTCTTTTTCACCAGCGTGGATGAGCTTGCCACTAACGCGGCAGCGCAGTCTGAAGGCTTTTTCTCCTGTTTTGCGATATTTATCTATCTGCTCGGCGTATGTTTCATAAAAATCAGCTTCCACGCGGCTGAGTGCTGCACGTTTAACTGAGTCTGCGCCTTTAGGGGCTTCGTCATATGCTTTTTCTGCTTCCATGTAGCCAGGGAAATTCTTCTTTGCTTCCTTTACGAATGCCTCAAGCTGGTTTTCCTTAACAGAAGCCTTATACGCTTTCTTAAGCAGCTTCTTGAGCTTCTTGTACTCTTTATTGCCTTTGAGCTCTTTGCCTTTTTGTTCTTCCATTGCTGTCTCTTCCATTTCTGTTCCTTTCTTCCTTTACACTTTTGTGTATGAGTTTTGATAATTTAGGCGATGCTGCAACATGGTTTTCTGCTGGCGTTGCGGTTGTTTCCGCTATTTTCACAGTTTGGTGGCCATGGCATAATCGCCCTCAAGCGTGCTGGGTTTCTATGCCTTTCGATTCTTTTGATGCGTTCGCAGCTGTAGTTCCTGAATTCCGTGGATTGGATATGTTGTACACGAGAGGAGAGCCTGATTACGCTGTAAACCTGACCAATTCTGGGGATTGTGATGCATTTGACGTATCTCTTTCTGCTATCGACTGCGATGTTTTTATTGTTAAGCCTGTAGAGGGAGCCGTAAATGCTCGTGGACTTCGTAAAATCCTTCTTCCTTCTGCTTTACCGAGTATTTCGTGTGGTGAATCGGTATTGGTCGTTGCTTATAAGCATAAGAACGCCCAACGTAGCGGGTTCCGCGTTCGGTGGATGGCGCGGCCTGTGCGTTGCCATAAATACGTTTCGCAGCTGATTGAGCTTGAAGGCAAGTTTGCTTTGCAGCCATATAATCCAATACCTGAGAAGCGTTCATATCGCCCGTTTGTTTGGTTTTATAAACTGTCACATCGGGATGCCATATAACTTTTGGTGTTAGTATTTTTATTTTGTTGCTTTCTCTATTAGCTTCATGCTTTGGCTCTGATGCACGAATCGCCGCAATTTGAATTATTAGGAGTATGACTTGAATAGCCGCGACTGCGAGCTGTACTGCTAATTTGCCGCTCATCCTCCTCACCTCCCTATTTCGTTGAGTAGTTGCGTTAATGCGTCTCTACGAGCGTCTGCAGTTTTGTCTACTTCGTCGACTAATTCCGCGTTGTTTTCGTTGAATTTGTCTTGCTGTCGGCGGCGTTCTTTTACCGCGTCGCAATATTTTTGGTGCGTGTCTATGACTGCTTGCTCGGCTTTTTGTAGTGCTTGGCACTTACACTCGGCTTCTTTGAGTTTGTCGAACGCGTTTTCTTCTTGATCGAGTGCATTGCGATATTCGGCTACGAGTTCCAAGATTTTGGTTGTGTCCACGCCGCAGTCTGTGTTGAGCACGCGGTTTATTCCGTCTAACATGGTTGACTCTTTTCTTTGCCGTCTGCAAGAAGAGATGAAGGTATAAGAGAAGATGCCTTAATGTTCATTGCCTCAGCAAGAGAAAGAATCGCTTCAAGTGTTACGCACCTGTATCCTTTGATAATTGCATTTAATGAGCTATAAGGAATTCCAGATTTTTCGGATACAGCTTTTTTAGTCATTCCAATATTCTTTATGACTTCTTCCAAGTTGTTTCCGAAGCTCTTTCGTATATTATCGGTACTCATATGAGTAACGATAAAGCACAAATCGAACATATGCAAGCGCGACACACCGATATGAATAACTTTTTTATCAAAGTTTGTATTTTAATTGCTCACTTGAGTAATATCAGTAATATGAGCAAAGAAACAAATAGAAGCGAAAGATTCGCTCAACTCGTAGGTCTTGAGTTAAAAGGCAATTTTGCGTCTCGAAATATCTCTCAGACGAAAATTGCTGATGAACTAGGGCATTCAAGGTCTGGTTATTCTAAATGGTTAAACGCCAAACCTTCTATACCTTTAGAGGCTTTATTGAATACTTGCGAGCTTATAGATGCAGACCCGCGCTCTGTAATTGATTCTGCATATTCTCGTTTAATATCAGAAATGGGGGAAAGAAGATTAGTGCCTGATTCTTCTGTTTCGGATTCTTCCGAGTCGAGTGCGTCTTCTAGCTCTGATGTATCAACTGTGCCTCCAAGTGCTGCGGACGATGATTACATAAGCCATATTGCTGACCTGATTGCTGCTGATCCTTCTCGGTTTGCTCTTATGGCTCATACCGACCCTAACAAATTCCTCGAATCCTCCACCCCTCGTGACTAATTGCATGGCGGTTATATTATGAGCAGAAAATCTTTTACGCCGCGTTTTACACTAACGCAGACTGAAGCTAATTCACTTATCGAAGAAACTAAGCGTGCCGTTGAGAGTGTTGTTACTATGCCTGCTCAAGGCGTGCATAATGCTGAGTTTCATGTTGAATCACAAGAACACTCGTTTACTATCGCTTTGTATAGGGGAAACATACGTGCAAATAAGCATACTTTATCTGCACGTATTAGTGTTTCTGGCATACCTCTGATTCGTTTGTGCGTGAATGGTTCTACGCATACTAATCCAGATGGAACAAGAATTGGCGGCACTCACTGGCATATTTATCGTGAAGGATTTGATGATTTTGTTGCAGTTGCAGCGAATATAGATTCGCCTGACTTCGTTCATGATACAATACTATTACTTGATAAGTTTCATGTAATTCAAAAGCCAAAGTTCCAAGGTGCATTATTATGAGTGCAAGTAGTGTAGCGTTTGATGTTCCCGCGCTTCTTGATGACTATACGTCGTGGTTGCGTAGGTCTTCTACTGTTGAGCGAATTGGCGAATGGAATGAGGTTACGTTACCTTTTCTTGATTGTTCTGGCGACGACCTTGTTTTTTATGTGCGCATTGATCGTAGTAACAGTGTTGCTTTTACTGACGATGGTTATACTTTTGCCACTTTGAATCATAAGGGTGTGAGTATTACTGAAAAGCGTTTGGAACGTATGCAGTGCTTGGCACGCAGGTATGGTGTGAGTATCACTAATAATGGTGAGGTTACTCTTGATGCTGAAGATAACTACGCTAATGCTTTGAACCGTTATGCTCAGGCTCTTTTGTCGTTGAATTCTATGACTGAAGTTTCACGTAGGCATGTGGCTGAGTATTTTGCTGACGATGTTGCTGAAGTGTTGAAGTCTTGCAAAGTTTACTACACACCAAATGTAATTATTCGCGGTGTTTCTGGATATGAACATAGTTTTGATTTCTTGTTCCAGCGTAGCGCAAAATATCCTACTAGATTCTGCCATGCTCCTAATAAGTTTGATAAAACTGCTGTTCGCGATATTATGTGGAGCTGGCAGGATACTTGTAAAGCAAAAGAGCGCGAAGGTTCTAAGCTGTTTGTGATTGGCGATGATAGAGAGCGTCCTTTGCAGCCTGCTGCTTTGGAAGCTTTTGAAAACTATGGTGTGGAAGTTATTCCTTTTTCCAATCTCGAGGAACGTTCTGAGTTGTTGCGTGCAGCTTAATACTGCTTTTATGCTCATTATGAAATTGATGTAGATAATAAGAAAAGCAAAAAGCCCTAGGCATAACGCCTAGAGCTTTCGCCGACCGAGTACTCCCAATCCATTTCTATAGAGTATACCGCATTGTGTTGATTTCGTTGGGGTTGCATTATGCTTCGTTTTGATTCGCTTTATGATGATGCCGCGCGCCTTGGTGTACGCGTTGAAGAACGTCGCCTTTCTGGTAGCGTGTGCGGATACTACTACGATGCTTGTAGGCTGATTCTTCTTGATGAGCGTTTAGCTGATCATCAGCGTTTGTGTACGCTATGCCATGAGCTGGTTCATGCGGAGTACCGTGATGTTTCTTGCGGATTTGATTCGCGTTTTGAGACTCGTACAAGGCGCATAACGGCTTCTAGACTCATTAGCGATGTTGATTATAAGTTTGCGGAAGCAATGTACGGCACTGATGTCTGGACTCTATCTGAAGCTCTTGGCGTTACTTGTGATGTTATCCAGGATTATCGCTCTTTTCTTTCCACTCCCGTTCTTGTGTGATGCCGAAAATTGCGATTTTTACATTTTCAGCGCCTTTTTTGTGTATTTTTAGCCTAAAGTAGCCGTGAAAGTAGCTGAATTTGATTTTCTGGGGGCATTTGGCTGATTATTGTAGCTTGCCTCGTTTTGTCTATTGCTTTGAGCGTTGCTACTTGCTGATCTAGTGTGAGTGCTGCTAGTACTGCTATGAGGGGGTCTTTTTCTTGATTTTGCGTAGGTTCTACAGTTTTTTGTGTTTCAACGCTTTGTTGTTTTATTCCAAGTTGTTCTTCTTTTGCTTGTTCATTAAGTCTAGCTGATGTTCTTTTGCGTTGCTCTTGGCTGATTTGCTGATATACGGATACGGTTTTAATGTCGCTATGTCCTGCGACTTCCATGAGTTCTGCAAGACTCGCGCCTGCTTCTCCATAGTGCGTGAGTGCGGTGTGCCGAAGGTCGTGGAAATGCATATCCTTGAGCGACGGCATGTGTGCTATTGCGCGGTTGAAGCTTTCTCTAAGGCTTGCTGGTGCAACGAACGCTCTAGGTGTGCGAGTATGTAGTATTAGCTCATCTGGTTTGCCGCTTGGCATTTGTTGCCGCATGTGCATTTCAAAGTATTCGCGCGTCCATTCTGGTATTGGTACTTTTCTTATGCTACTTGCTGTTTTTGGTTTGCCTACCTCAAGGCGTCGTTTTTGCCCTAAATGGTTTATGCTTTTTAAGCTTTTGTTGACGCTGATTGTCATTGCGTTAAGATCTACGTCACTCCTGGTGAGTGCGCAACATTCGCCTTCGCGCAATCCGCACGCTCCAGCTAGCATGACTCCGATGCGCAAATGTGGTGCCATCATGCTGTATATGTCAACAAGTTGCGCAATGCTGATGGCAATGCTTTCGTGCCTTGTGCGTGGTTTTTTGAGTTTGAGCGTGCAAGGGTTGCGCTGCAGCAATGTTTCTCCAGTTGCGTTTACTTCTTTTGTGCAAGCGTAGTTGAATATGCTTCTAAGCAGTGTGTAGCAGTGTGATCGTGCTACTGTGTTTCTTCCTGTAAGTTCGTCGCAGTCGAATGCGTCATACCAGTTTTGTATGTCTTTGCTTGTGATTGTTTTGATGCGTCTTTCTCCAAATGCTGGTAGAAGATAATTGCGCAATCGTCCTTCTTTGTGTGATTGCGTGGTTTCTTCCAGCTTGCTCCCGTCTGGTTTGCGCTGATTTTGCATATAGTCGTCTGCTAGCTGAGCGAATGTGATTGAGCTTTTGTCTATTTCGTGACGGTTTATTTTGGCTGGTGGTGTCCATGTGCCTAATGCTATTTCTTTTTCTGCTTGAGCAAGCCATGCTTCTAGCTCTACGCGGTAGGCTGCTGGCAAGGTGCGCGTGAATTCTTTTGGTAGTGACGGGTTTTCTGCTAAGGCTGCTGGAGGTGTTGAGTAGCGTGCAACGTATGCAGCGCCGTATGATCGTGTTACTTTTTTGAGCCTTCCAAAACTACGCCGTGCCATAATGCATATTCCCTTCGCATTAACCAATTTTTAGCACTTAGGGCAATGAAGGGCATCGATTTTCTGAAGGTCATTTTTCAATGCCCCCTATAATGCCCTTCATAATGTATTATATGGTATCAGAATGTATTATTTTGCACAATTCAATATTAAAAGCTTTTGAGCCTTAAGCATTGAAAACATTGGGATTTGCTACAAAAAACGCCACTGTTTGAGCAGTGGCGTTATTGCGTTTGTGGAGTCGCGGGGAATTGAACCCCGGTCCGGAAACCGTACCCTCGGTCTTCTACGTGCGTAGTCTGCTGGCCATTCGGCAATTTTTCTGCCCCCATGTTATTGCAGACAATTCATGGCGAGCATATCTACAGTAAAAGTCCCTGAACTACCCTGCAGCTCGGCAATTCAAGCAAGTCTTCTAATGACGTTTAGCACCACCCCGAAGACGTGAGTGGGTAAACGGAGCAGCTGCTCACTGGTTAATCCTGGCGCGAAGCTCAGGCAGCAAGAGCGAACTCAGTGCGATTAGATTTAGCACTTATTCTTTTGCGAAAGGACGTTTACGAGTGGACTTTCGCATTCTCGGCACGCTTCCCCGCGGCGAACAGATCACCGTCGAAACCGATCGACCCCTTTTTATTTATCAAACTGGTTTATCAAACTAGTGATTAAACACTAAATAATGATTAAACACTGGCAAAAGCCAGAATAATTATTATAAATAAATACAGTGATAGAGTCAACCTGTTTTAAGCTTCATTGCTATCGCCAGCAGCACCACCATCGCCAGCAGCACCAGCACCGCCAGCGCCACCAGCACCCTCAGCACCCTTATCACCCTTAGCAAGCTTCTTCGATTTTTCAACAAATCTTCTATTAACAACAAACACACAAATTGACACAACAAACACGCAAATAAATATTGTAACGTTTCTAGCTCTAGCATTTCCAAGGCTCTTTACAGCATTAGCATGAAGAGCAACAGCAGACTCCGCCGCAATAGTGGTCTCTACCTTACCGCCACTAACGCTAACGGTTTTACTGCAATCTTTAGACTCGTAAACATTGCAATATTCGCCGTCTGGCAAATCGGTTTTATAACTCACTTTTTGCGGCTTTTCCGTGTTGTTAATCGCAAGAAAACCCTTGTTTCCTCGGCTAAACGCAACGTTATTATCGTCGTCATCTTGCCAATTAGTAACCTTAGTGCCCTTAACAGCGTTGTAGAACCCAATCATTCCGCGAATCGAAGTCCACCTTTGCGTGCACTGCCACCTGGAACCGCTTGCACAACTCACATCTGGAATCGAAGTGCTTGTTGCCCCAGGCGCCCCCTCGTCTCTTTGCGTAAACTCATACCCCGAAAACACGTTTGGAGTTCCGTACGGGTACGCAAGCATAAACGCATTCGCAAGCTTATACTTTTCGCCATCTTTGTACGTTAAAACTCTGCTTGCATTATCTCGCTCAGTATCCCAATTTGTAACAAAAATCGCAGCTTTTTTGCTTGGAATCAACTTATCTGTAATATTCTTAAGATTTTCAATCGAACCGTAGAAATAGTTACGCAACCTGTAAGAGTATTGAAACTCCTTAACTTCGCCCGTTTCTAGGTATTGGTCTGGCTCAATTCTAGGGTCTTCTTCCCCAGGCGCTCCGATTGTTTCTTGCATCCACCATATTTTATCTGGCGTTGTTCCAGCAGCCTTAGCCGCCGCCGCTTTTATGCCTTTTACGTCTTGCGGAGACATATGCTTTACGGCGTCTACTCTAAACCCAGCAACTCCAAGCTTTAGCATGTACGCAAAGTATGCTCCCAAAGTTTGTTGAACGTGTTTGCTAGACGTGTCTAGGTCTAAAAGACCAACAAGCCTATTATTCCAAACAACTTCGGCTTTTTTGTAGGTTCCTATGCTTTCTGTAGATTTGTGGAAATCATCTTTTGTATATCCAGCATCTGGGAACGATTGATTTGCAGCATCATACTTGCTTCCACCAACGCCAACGGTATCTTTGTTTGCAAAGCCACTAGTGTGATTTATTACAGCATCTACTACTATTCCCACTCCAGCAGCTTTGCAAGTTGTTACCATATTTTTAAATTCTTCTTCGTTGCCAAGCTTTGAGTTGACTTTATAGCTTACTGGCTGGTAACTTGTCCACCACTGATTGCCTTTAATATGGTCTTGAGCTGGCGATACTTGCACGTATTTTACGCCTTCTGGGCCGTACGTTTTTTTGCATTCCTTAGCTATGCTTTTCCAATTTTGTTGGAATGCTGTTACGATTACGCCTTTTTCTGTAGTTTTTTGAGATGATTTTGAGCCAGCATATGCAATCGCTGGGCTGCTTGCGACTACTGCTCCCGCCAAAACGGTAGCAACACAAGATGTTATAGCCGCAACTCTTGCCAACACAAACTTTAACTTTACAAACGCCTTTTTATTAAAGCCTGTAAATGCTTTTATGCCGTGGATCATCGTTGTTCCTTTCTGCAAGAATTGCGGCTTTGCTTTGTTCTTACTTCACTCCTTATATATAGGACTTATATATAGAGCTATGTAGGACTATATTAGTCCTATCTATTCCCACTCGATTGTTGCTGGTGGTTTAGATGTAACGTCTAACACAACGCGATTAATCTGGCGACATTCGTTTGTGATTCGAGTAGAAATCTTGGCTAGAACATCGTACGGAACTCGCGACCAATCAGCGGTCATAGCGTCCTCAGAGCTTACTGGGCGAAGCACGATTGGAGAACCATATGTGCGCTCGTCTCCCTGAACTCCAACAGAGTGAACATCTGCCAAAAGAACAACTGGGCATTGCCAAATATCGCGGTCTAACCCAGCTGCCGAAAGCTCTTCGCGCGCAATAGCATCTGCTTCTCTAAGCACAGCCAAACGCTCGCGCGTAATCTCGCCAACAATGCGAATTCCCAAACCTGGGCCTGGGAACGGCTGGCGCCAAACAATAGCGTCTGGAAGCCCAAGCTCGGTACCAATTGCGCGAACCTCGTCTTTAAATAGCGTGCGCAAAGGCTCAATAAGCTTAAACTTTAAGTCCTTAGGCAAGCCGCCAACATTGTGATGCGACTTAATATTTGCAGCGCCATCCCCGCCGCCAGATTCCACAACATCTGGGTAAAGCGTGCCTTGTACAAGGAACTTAACTTCCGCTCCAGTTTTGCCAGCTTCTTCAATAACTTGGCGCTGCGCTTTTTCGAATGTGCGAATAAACTTTTCGCCAATAATCTTGCGCTTGCGCTCTGGCTCACTAACGCCCTTAAGCGCATCTAAAAAGTCATCTTCTGCGTCTACTGCAATAAGCTTGATTCCAGTGGCTTCCACAAAATCGTGCTTAACCTGCTCAACTTCGCCTTTTCTAAGCAAACCGTGGTCTACAAAAACGCAAGTGAGCTGATCTCCAATTGCCTTATGTACCAGAGCTGCTGCAACAGCGGAATCGACTCCTCCAGAAAGTCCGCAAATAACCTGCGCGTTTCCAACTTCTGCGCGAATCTTTGCAACCTGATCTTCAATTATGTTAGAAGGATTCCAATCATTTTCCAACCCTGCGCACTCGTGCAAGAATGTGGAAATAAGCTTTTGACCTAAAGGCGTATGCTTGACTTCTGGATGCCACTGCACTCCGTAAAGCTTGCGACTTTTGTCTTGCATAGCCGCAACTGGAGCGCCTTGAGTGTGAGCAAGCACCTCAAATCCTTCTGGCGCGCTTTTAACTGCCACTCCGTGGCTCATCCAGGTACTTTGATCTGCTGGAGAATTGGCGAGCAATCCTTCTGCATCGTCAATAGTTGCATGCGTTTTTCCGTACTCGCCCAATGCAGCTTTATCTACAACGCCGCCAAGCTCGTGAGCCATAACTTGGAATCCGTAGCAAATTCCAAGCACTGGAACGCCCGCATTAAAAATCTTTGTGTCAATTTTTGGCGCTCCTGGCTCATAAACGGAGGCAGGGCCGCCAGAAAGAATTATGGCTTTTGGATCTTTTGCCAGCATCTCTTCTACTGGCATGGAGTGTGGAACAAGCTCCGAATAAACGTTTGCTTCCCTCACTCTTCTAGCGATTAGCTGGGCATATTGGGCACCGAAGTCAACTACAAGTACCGGACCGTTTGCCATGATTCTCCTTATATATAAGAAACACATTTAGAAACACATTTATAGGTGATTCAATTTATACTAATGGCGCTTTTAGACGTTGGCGTTGTGCGAAACGCCGCAACTTAACAAATCATAAAAATTGTAAAAATAAACAACCTTGACATAACAACAAAGTTAACATCAAACATAACATAATTGATACTTTTAAGGTGATTTTTGTTAACACTTTAACACATTTTTTCAACAAATTCGCACGTAGTAACTAATCAAACGCACAAAAGTCAAAAGCTATTACTATACTGAAAAAGATGGAAAAAGAGGCGAATACGTTTGTTTTTTAGCCTCTATAACCAAATGGTAATGATTAAAATTGCACTGAAAAGTGCTTGAGTACAGGAGTACACATGACGAGTCCTGTTATTGGCACCCCTTGGAAGAAGCTAAACGCTCCAGTTTCCGAGGCGGCCATCGAAGGCGTAGACAAGTATTGGCGTGTTGCTAATTACCTCGCTATCGGTCAGATTTATCTTCGCAGCAATCCTCTAATGAAGGAGCCATTCACTCGCGAAGACGTTAAGCATCGTCTAGTCGGCCACTGGGGTACAACTCCAGGCCTTAACTTCCTTATTGGACACATCAACCGCTTTATTGCTGATCACCAGCAGAACACCGTGATTATCATGGGTCCAGGCCACGGCGGCCCAGCTGGTACTGCTCAGTCTTATCTTGACGGTACCTACACTGAGTACTATCCAAAGATTACTAAGGACGAAGCTGGTTTGCAGAAGTTCTTCCGCCAGTTCTCTTACCCAGGCGGTATTCCTTCTCACTTCGCTCCTGAGACCCCAGGTTCCATCCACGAAGGTGGCGAGCTTGGTTACGCTCTCTCCCACGCTTACGGCGCTGTTATGAACAACCCAAGCTTGTTCGTTCCAGCAATCGTTGGCGACGGCGAAGCAGAAACTGGTCCATTGGCTACTGGTTGGCAGTCCAACAAGCTTGTAAACCCACGTACCGATGGTATTGTTCTTCCAATCTTGCACTTGAACGGTTACAAGATTGCTAACCCAACCATTCTTTCCCGTATTTCCGACGAAGAGCTTCACGAGTTCTTCCACGGTATGGGCTACGAGCCATACGAGTTCGTTGCTGGCTTCGACGATGAGGATCATCTTTCCATTCACCGTCGCTTTGCCGATATGTTCGAGACCATCTTCGATGAGATTTGCGATATTAAGGCCGAGGCTCAGACTAACGATGTAACTCGCCCTTACTACCCAATGATTATCTTCCGCACCCCTAAGGGTTGGACTTGCCCTAAGTTCATCGACGGCAAGAAGACCGAAGGTTCTTGGCGTGCACACCAGGTTCCACTGGCTTCCGCTCGCGATACCGAAGCTCACTTTGAGGTTTTGAAGAACTGGATGAAGTCCTACAAGCCAGAAGAGCTCTTCGACGAAAACGGTGCTGTTAAGGAAGACGTTCTTTCCTTCATGCCAAAGGGCGAACTCCGTATTGGCGAAAATCCAAACGCCAACGGTGGTCGTATTCGCGAAGATCTTAAGCTTCCAAAGCTTGAGGATTACGAGGTTAAGGAAGTTAAGGAATTCGGTCACGGTTGGGGTCAGCTCGAAGCTACCCGTCGCCTTGGTGTTTACACCCGCGACATCATTAAGAACAACCCAGATTCCTTCCGTATCTTCGGCCCAGATGAGACCGCTTCCAACCGTTTGCAGGCTGCTTATGAAGTAACCAACAAGCAGTGGGATGCAGGATACCTTTCTGGCTTGGTTGACGAGCACATGGCTGTTACTGGCCAGGTTACCGAGCAGCTTTCCGAGCACCAGATGGAAGGCTTCCTCGAGGGCTACTTGCTCACTGGTCGTCACGGCATTTGGAGCTCTTACGAGTCCTTCGTACACGTTATTGACTCCATGTTGAACCAGCACGCAAAGTGGCTTGAGGCTACAGTTCGCGAGATTCCATGGCGTAAGCCAATCTCCTCTGTGAACTTGCTTGTGTCCTCCCACGTATGGCGTCAGGATCACAACGGCTTCTCGCACCAGGATCCAGGCGTAACCTCCGTGCTCTTGAACAAGACCTTCAACAACGATCACGTAATCGGCATCTACTTCCCAGTGGATTCCAACATGTTGCTCGCTGTTGCTGAGAAGGCTTACAAGTCCACCAACATGATTAACGCCATCTTCGCTGGTAAGCAGCCAGCTGCCACTTGGTTGACCCTCGACGAAGCTCGCGAAGAGCTCGAGAAGGGTGCTGCAGAGTGGAAGTGGGCTTCCAACGCTAAGAACAATGACGAAGTTCAGGTTGTTCTTGCTGGTGTTGGCGATGTTCCACAGCAGGAATTGATGGCCGCTGCCGACAAGTTGAACAAGCTTGGCGTTAAGTTCAAGGTTGTTAACGTTGTTGACTTGCTCAAGTTGCAGTCCGCTAAGGAAAACAACGAAGCTTTGACTGACGAAGAGTTCACTGAGCTCTTCACCGCTGACAAGCCAGTCCTCTTCGCTTATCACTCCTACGCACATGACGTTCGCGGCTTGATCTTCGATCGTCCAAACCACGACAACTTCAACGTTCATGGCTACAAGGAGCAGGGCTCCACCACCACGCCATACGATATGGTTCGTGTGAACGACATGGATCGTTACGAGCTTACCGCTGAAGCATTGCGCATGGTTGATGCTGCTAAGTATGCCGACGAAATCAAGAAGCTCGAGGACTTCCGCCTCGAAGCCTTCCAGTATGCAGTGGACAAGGGTCTTGATCACCCAGACTACACCGATTGGGTATGGCCAGGCGTTAAGACCGACAAGCCAGGTGCTGTTACTGCAACCGCTGCAACCGCTGGCGACAACGAGTAGTTTTAAGCTATCAACGCTAAAATTGCTTAGCTGATTTTTAGGGAGTCAATCGAAAGGTTGGCTCCCTAAAAAATTACTCGCACAAAAAAATTAATAATAAAACACATAAAAAATCAAAATTTCCGCTTGTTGTTCTACAAATAGCCTTAAAATAGCTAAGGATTCTTCGTTCGATATGCAATTTTCAACGTTGAAATACGAAGAATAGCAAAACCGAAAATGCAAAGCAAAATAAAAATGCGAAGCAAAATAGAATAAACACAGACGCATCAAAGGAGAAAAGTCGTGTCGTTAGTTAACGTAACTATTATCAGCTCCGACTGCGCGCAAAGTCGCAATGTTGTAGCACTGGGAGTTACAAAGGCTCTTTCTAATCATTATTCAACAACTGTTTTTAGACCATCTGCAAAGCATGATGACGCGTTTACAAGCGAATTGATAGCAGCAAGCAACACAAAGCCAACGCTGGAACAGGCAATTGCCGCATGCCCATGCGCAGTTCGTAAAAACAAAGACACACTAAGAGGAGACATTGTAGCTAGCTACAACGATCTGATTAGCGCAACAAACGCTCAAGGATGCGTTATTGTAGCTAGCGATTCCACTTCCGTATTTGACCCAGACTTATTTAGATTCGATGCATCTGTGGCAGCCGACTTAGCTTCCCCAGTGTTCTTAAGCGTTTGCGCAGAAGGCAGAGATAGCAAGCAAATCTTGCAAACAATCGAAGCACAATCCGCAAGCGTTAGTAAAGAATACACAAAAGTATTTGGCGTATTTGTAACTGATTGCAAAGAAGACTTAGCAAAAGAATTAAAAGAAAACTACGCTCAAAGCAATAATGGCACTCCACTTTGGACTTTGCCTGCTATAAGCGAATCCGAATCGAATAAATTCAGCGATTATGTTGCAAACGAAGAGATTATTAGCGCTTTGCAACAGCCATTTAACGCCCCTACTACCCCGTATGCCTTCCAATACAGCTTGCTTGGAAAAGCCAAGGCAAATAAGAAAACAATTGTGCTTCCAGAAGGCGAAGAAGATCGCATTCTAAAAGCAGCTGACTATTTGCTAGAGCGAGACATTGTAAATCTTATTATTGTTGGCCAAAGCGAGTCTATTCTTGCACGCGGAAAAGAACTCGGCTTAAAGTCTCTTAGCAAAGCAAGCTTCCAGTCTATGAGCGACGAGGCTGTTCTTAGCAAGATGATTAGCAAGCTCTGCGAGTTGCGCGCAAAGAAAGGCATGACCGAAGAGCAAGCTAGAGAACAGCTTAAAGATGCAAGCTACTTTGGCACAATGCTAGTGGTACTTGGATTAGCAGACGGACTTGTTTCTGGCTCTGTTAACTCAACGGCAAATACAGTTCGCCCAGCTCTTCAAGTTATTAAAACTAAGCCTGGCTCTAAGCTTGTTTCTGGCGCATTCATTATGTGCTTTAAAGATCATGTGGCTGTGTTTGCAGATTGCGCAATCAACCTTAATCCAGACGCGCAGCAGCTGGCAGATATCGCTTTGCAGTCTGCTCAAACCGCTAAAGCTTTTGGCTTAGACCCTAAGGTTGGAATGCTATCTTACTCCACTCTTGGATCTGGAAAAGGCCCAGACGTTGATCTTGTAGAAGAAGCAACAAAGATTGTAAAAGAAAGCGACCCAGACTTAAAGGTTGTTGGATCTATTCAGTTTGACGCTGCATGGTCGGAAACTGTTGCTGCATCAAAAGCTAAAGGAAATGATGTTGCAGGCCACGTAAATGTGTTTGTGTTCCCAGACTTGTGCGCTGGAAACATTGGATACAAGGCCGTTCAGCGCTCCAGCGGCGCATTGGCTGTTGGACCAATTTTGCAAGGCTTAAACAAGCCTGTTAACGACTTGTCTAGAGGCGCATTGGTTCAAGATATTATTAACACTGTTGCTCTTACAGCATTGGAAGCGCAGTTCTAATAATCGCAAGAAATAATCGCAAGTTCCTACAATGATTTGACTTAACAAAAGCATTCATTGTAGGAACTTACATGTACACTTAAATGTGGCAATTTACTAGCCTTATCAACACTTTATGGAGGATGCCCTCATGGCAAAAACCGTTCTTGTTATCAATTCTGGTTCTAGCTCTATTAAGTACCAGCTCGTCGATTTGGAAAGCGGCGAAGGTATTGCGTCTGGTATTGTAGAAAAAATTGGCGAGCCAGTTGACGGACACTACAAGCACGTATTCAATGGCGAAAAGCATGAGTTTGACGAGCCAGTGCACGATCACGAGCAGGGCTTAAAGCGCGTACTCGGCTTCTTTGAAGAATATGGTCCAAATCTTTCCAAGTCTGGAATCGTTGCTGTTGGACACCGCGTTGTTCAGGGTGGCTTAACCTTCCCTAAGCCAGCATTAGTGAACAAAAAGACAATTAATAAGGTAAAGGATTTGGCCGTTTTGGCTCCACTTCACAATGGTCCAGAGGCTGTTGGCGCTGAAGTTATGACTGAACTTTTGCCAGACGTTCCACAGATTATGGTGTTCGATTCTTCGTTCTTCCACGATTTGCCACAGGTTGCTGCGACTTACGCATTGAACAAAGATATTGCAAACCAGTACCACATTCGTCGCTACGGCGCTCACGGCACTTCCCACGAGTACATTGGCTCTGTAGTTCCAAGCATTGTTGGAAAGCCTGCAGAAGGCTTAAAGCAGATTGTTTTGCACATTGGAAATGGCGCTTCTGCTTCCGCTCAGATTTCTGGCAAGCCAGTTGAAACTTCTATGGGCTTAACGCCTCTCGAAGGTTTGATGATGGGCGGCCGCACTGGAGATATTGATCCAGCTGTAGTGTTCCACCTTATTCGCAACGCTCACATGAACGTGGACGAGCTTGATACGCTCTTTAACAAGCGTTCTGGCATGATGGGCATGACCGGCCACGGCGATTTGCGCGATATTCACAAGCTCATTGAAGAAGGCGACGAAGACGCTAAGCTTGCTCTCGGCGTGTACGTTCACCGCATTGTTGGCTACATTGGCAACTACACCGCTCAAATGGGCGGCGTGGACGTAATCACATTCACCGCTGGCGTTGGCGAAAACGATGAGATTGTTCGCGCTCTTGTGTGCGAAAAGCTTGCTCCATTCGGCGTTAAGCTCGATAAAGAGAAGAACTTGGTTCGTTCTAAGGAGCCACGCGTTATTTCCACTCCAGATAGCTCTGTGATTATTGCTGTAATCCCAACCAACGAAGAGTTGGCAATCGCTAGAAAGTCTGCACAAATCGCAGAAGCTGGCGTGGATTCTTACGGCAACAAGTTTGAGCGCTAAATCGTAGTGTAAAACAACGTAACGTAAAAACGTAACGCATAAATAATCCCGGGTTAAAAAAACTCGGGATTATTTGTTATTTAAGCATGTTATTCAAGCACACTATTCAAGCATGTTATTCCACATTGTTGGAAAATCTGGAAGCGTTTTACGCGTAGTGGCAATGTTTTTAACATTAATGCCATTAATTCTAAGCCCGAGCATTGCTGCAAAAGTGGCCATTCTGTGATCCGCATACGTCTCCATTACTTCCCCATGCATATTTTGGCTAGGAATAATACGGATTCCATCTTCTAGCTCATCAGCGCCTATTCCAACACGATTTAGTTCGGCAACTATTGCACTCAAGCGATTTGTTTCGTGGCCTCTTAAATGCGCAATACCGTGCAACTCGCTTACACCATCTGCAAACGCAAGAATCGCAGCAATACTTGGCGCAACCTCACCAGCAGCAGCCAAATCAAGTGACTTAATGGCATGAATTTTGCCGCTACCAGTTACGCATAACGTTGAAGAATCTGCGCTAGAACGCTCAAAAACAATTTTTGCACCCATCCGCTCAACAATCCCAGGCAACAATCCCCCAGGCTGAGTAGTTTTAAGCGGCCAATTAGGGATTTTAACGCATCCGCCAGCAATCAACGCTGCCCCAATAAAAGGCGCTGCGTTAGAAAGATCTGGTTCCACAACAACTTCATCTGGCAAAGTTAAATCATGTTCTTTAACACGCCACACTCCGCTTTCTGGCATATCTACCACTCCGCCAGCTTTGCGCACATCTTCCATTGTCATTTGAATATGCGGCATACTAGGCAATTTGCTTCCAATATGCTCTATTTGTAGACCTTTTGGAATACGCGATGCAATTAACAGCAGCGCAGATATAAATTGAGACGAAAGCGAAGAATCAATACGAACAACACGATTGCTGCCAGCAGTTTGCTTGCCATCTACCCCATATTCCACAAGATTTTTAGGAGGAATAACGCTAAATGGTAAGAAGCCGACTTCTCCGTGATATACGATTTTTGCACCCAACTGTTCCAATCCATCTAGAACAGGCTTCATTGGACGAGCATACGCTTGCTCATCTCCGTCAAACTTTACAGACTTATTTGCAAACAGCGCTAAAGCCGTTACAAAACGCATAACTGTTCCAGCCAAGCCACAATTAACAACCGCACAATCATCTACGCTAAAAACGCCATTTTTAGGCGGAATAACGCAAACTGTTGTGCCATCTTCGCTTAATGAATTGCATTTAACCCCAAATACGCTTAGCGCATTAATCATAAGTTCCGTATCTCTAGAACGCAGCAACCCCTTTAAAACAACTGGTTTTTTACCGATTGCTGCCAGAATCAAATATCGATTAGATAACGACTTGCTTCCAGGAACAGAAACTAAAGCATTAATCGCACTATTTGAAAATGGTGCTTTCCAAAGATTGTTTGCATCTTTTGCGTTTAAATTCGTAACATCACTCATACTATGAATTATCTAAGAACGTGTAGAAAACAAGCAGATATAAAAAAGTCGGGGTGACAGGATTCGAACCTGCGACATCCTGCTCCCAAAGCAGGCGCGCTACCAAACTGCGCTACACCCCGATGCTTTCTAGCTGGTTACCAGCTCCAAGCACAATCAAATACAATAGCGCACATTGCAGACAAAAGCAAATTTGCAACACGCGCGATAGAATAGAATCAGCATTGAAAATAGGCAACGGATTTTAGAGGTTAGCATGGGGCGTTTTCAACGTACGGAGGCAGCGGGATTAATCGCTTTTCTTGCATGCGCAGTATTTGGCATGATTGTAATGTCTATATACATAAACACAATGCCCGCAATATGGCAGGTTACGCAACGCTTGTTTACAATGGCATCTGGAGTTGTGGCAGCTTGCAGCATGTGCACTTTTATAGTCGGATATTTAAGAACACACAAAGGATTACTTAAAAAGAACTGGCTGCAAATTGCAAAACATGCTTTTGAAATAATCGCACTTTCTACGATTTACGGCGCAACAATGCTATTAATGTCTTTTGCTCTTCTTTCTATAATCAACAGCATTATTGGAAGAAGCGCTGTAAACACTTATCTTCCTGTTCTTTGCTGTGCGTTAAGCGGAATTGTTGGGTATGCAACTCTTGTTCAGGCAGAACTTTTAGAGGCAAAAACCGTTGCCTCACTTCTTCCACTATTTGTGATTTCTGGAGCAGCAACTGCTGGATTAACTTCCGACGACCCATATTGGTACAACAATAACTTCTCCCAACTTGGCGACAGAACAACGTTTGCTGCAAGCATGTTTAATGCAACGCTGATTCTAGCTGGAATATGCATTATTATTACAAGCTACTTTGCTATAACCGAGTTTGTTGCTACACAGCACGAAATCTTGCAAAATAAAGGCACCAACGCTACAAAGCATTTTAAAGCTCGAACAACTATTATGGCAGCGCTGCTTATTCTTGGAGGAATAGCATTTATTGGGATTGGAACTTTCCGCTATACCCCACACCCCGTTATACACGATTTATGCGCTAGAGGCGTTACAGGACTTATTTGCACAATGCTTATATGCCTTCCGTGGCTTGCGCCTAGGCTTTCTAAAACATTCTACGTTGCTTCGGATTTAGCTGTTATTCTTACAGCCTGGGTTGGAAACCAATGGGTTCATGGCAATAACACTTTAACAAATGTAGAAGCTTTGTCTTGTTTACTATTTTTAGGATGGATAATAGTGTTTTCCAGGCAAGTGGCAGCTATGCAAAGTGACCGTTTAAGATCTTAAATCAAATCTTAAATCATTCTTAAAAATGTGACCTACGGCTGGCTAAAAGCGCAACCATAGGTCACAATCAATTTAATTGCCTATATTATTCTTGATTATTCTTGCTTTTCGCTCATAAGAAGAAGGAAGCTTCTTGATTGAGCAACAATATTAAAACCAGATTCGTAATGCAATTGCGGACCTTTTGGATTATGAGTGTCTACAACAAGAGTCCACTTTTCGCCGTAACGCTTATCTGGCAAAGTGAAAGTTATAGGCTCGTAATGCGCGTTGAAAATAAGAATAAAGTCGTTATCGACCATTCTACTTCCATACCAATCGGTTTCTGGAATATCTGAACCGTTTAAATAGATCATAACCGAAAGCGCATGAGTATTACTCCAAGCTTCCATATCCATTACGGAACCAGTGTGATCAAACCACTCTACTTGCGGAATCTCTGAGGCATCATCCGAAGGCATACGACCAGTAAAGAACCTACGCCTATGCAAAACAGGGTGATCCAGCCTTAAATGAATAAGCTTGGAAACAAAGTCAAACATATCTTTTTGAGTGGAATCAAAATCCCAATTAATCCAAGAAATAGCATTATCTTGGCAATATGCGTTGTTGTTTCCATTTTGAGTGCGCATGGTTTCGTCTCCAGCGCAAATCATAGGAATACCCTGGCTCATTAGCAAAGTGGAGAAAAGATTTCGCATCTGGCGCTGACGAAG
The DNA here is from genome assembly GCF_055452355.1 of Gardnerella rara. Lineage (NCBI taxonomy): Bacteria > Bacillati > Actinomycetota > Actinomycetes > Bifidobacteriales > Bifidobacteriaceae > Gardnerella > Gardnerella rara. The sequence continues at coordinate 280,570 of NZ_JBVBJP010000002.1, read as the reverse complement.
CTCGTTAACATCGTGAATATTTGTAGGGCCTTCTACTCCACAATTCCACGAACGATTGTCGTTAGCACCGTCGTTATTGCCTTCTTTATTAGCCTCGTTATGCTTTTCGTTATAGCTCACTAAATCGTTCATAGTAAAGCCGTCGTGAGCGGTAATAAAGTTTACAGACGCAACTGGCTTACGGCCGTTTTGCTCATATAAATCGGAGCTTCCCATAAGTCGGCTTGCAAACTCAGGCAAAGTCGAAGGCTGCGAGCGCCAAAAATCTCGCACGCAATCGCGGTATCGGCCATTCCACTCGGACCAGCTTGGAGGGAATCCACCAACTTGGTATCCACCAACGCCAATATCCCAAGGCTCTGCAATAAGCTTTACGCTAGAGATAATAGGGTCTTGCTCAATAATGTCAAAGAATGCAGAGAGCTTATCTACCTCTTGGAACTGGCGAGCTAGCGTTGCAGCCAAGTCGAATCTAAATCCGTCTACGTGCATTTCCGTAACCCAATAGCGCAAGCTATCTGTGATTAATCGCAGGGCTTTAGGAGATCGCATAAGAAGCGAGTTTCCTGTGCCAGTGGTGTCAAAATAATGACGCTGATCGTTGTCTACTAAACGATAGTATGCACGGTTATCGATTCCACGGAAGCTTAAAGTTGGGCCTCTATCGTTTCCTTCGGCAGTGTGATTGTAAACAACGTCTAGAATAACTTCCATTCCTGCAGCATGGTAAGCCTTAACCATTGCCTTAAACTCGTTAACCTGCTCGCCGCGCTGGCCAGAGCTAGAATAAGAATTTTGCGGAGCAAAGAAGCCAATTGTGTTATAACCCCAATAATTGCTTAAGCCCTTATTTTGCAAGAAAGAGTCGTTTACAAACTGGTGAATAGGCATAAGCTCAATGGCAGTAATACCAAGCTTTTTTAAGTAAGATATTACGCTTGGATGAGCCAATCCTGCGTACGTTCCGCGGATTTCTGGAGGAACATTGCGATTTAGATTCGTCATTCCCCTAACATGAGCCTCGTAAATCACACTATCGTGATACGGGATCATTGGATGCTGATCGTTTCCCCAATCAAAATATGGGTTTATAACAGCAGCTTTCATAGTGTGGCTTGCAGAATCCAAAGTGTTCATTGCCGATAAATCGTCTGGATTTGCAAACCAGTAGGAAAACAGGCTCTCGTCGCCGTCAATATTCCCCTCTATTGCCTTAGCGTATGGGTCTAAAAGAAGCTTGTTTGGATTACACCACAATCCATGATTTGGGTCATACGGCCCGTAAACTCTATAGCCGTACCTTTGGCCTGGCTGTATGCCAGATATGTAAGTATGCCAAACGTAAGAATTCTGCTCCGTCATGTCAATACGAGTTTCGTTATCTTGCTCGTCAAACAAGCACAGCTCAACGTGCTTTGCCACTTCGGAGAATAACGCGAAGTTTACGCCTGCGCCATCGTAGGTAGCTCCAAGCGGATACATAGAACCTGGTCTAATTTGCATAGTTCCAGTATGGCATATATTTATATAGTTTTCATCAATACCATAGGCGATTCTTAAAAAAGATTAAACTTTTACAAAATGCAATAGTCTTTTAGAAAATAAAAAAATCTTTTATATAACATGCTGATTTTTCCCTAAATTAAAGGCAACACGCCGAAGTATAGCCTTTAACCACATTGCTTAAAAAACATAGCAAAAAAGCTTTAAGACTGATGAAATAGCAACATGATAAACCAACAAAACATTGCAGCAGAACAATCTCAAGAAGGGCTATTAAGCCGCGTAGAAAACGTTGAAAAACAGCTACGCGACTTTTCAACGCCCAATAAAACAATAGGGAGTCTTGGAGAAGAATACACATCAATAAAACTAATGCTTAAAAATTGGATTCTTCTAGATAGAAATTGGCATAGTCGTTTTGGAGAGCTGGACGTTGTAATGATGGATATTTTAGGAACAATCGTATTTATAGAAGTAAAAACACGTAGAAGCGTACGATTTGGCACTCCTCTAGAAGCGGTAACAGAAGAAAAACGCATAAAAACACACAAAGCTGCGTTTAAATGGCTAGAAGATCACAAGATGTTTAAACATAGAAGAATACGATTCGACGTTGTATCAATCCTTATTTCAAAAAACAAAAACATTCAAATACAACACATTTTAGGAGCATTCTAATGGTTATTGGCAACGCATTATCTGTAGGGCTACTCGGATTAAAAGCCTTTACAATACAATTACAAGCATTTATATCTAGCGGTCTACCTGGATTTTCGATTATTGGACTACCAGATACTTCTTTAAGCGAAGCAAGAGAACGTGTTAAATCGGCATACATGTCTTTACACTGCACTTGGCCAGACACAAGGCTAACAGTAAATCTTTCACCTGCATCTATGCCAAAAAGCGGATCTTCTTACGACCTTGCAATCGCTGCAAGCATACTAAGCGCTAGAGGAATTATTCCGCTTAACGAGCTAGAAAACACTATTATTTTGGGCGAGCTTAACTTAGACGGGTCTGTTTTGCCAATTCAAGGCATGCTGCCAATCGCACTGTATGCTAAGCAAAAAAATATTACAAAAATGATTATTCCATACAAAAATCTTGCAGAAGCCAAGCTAGTAGACGGCATTGAGGCGATTGGGATTAAGCATATTTTGGATTTAGTAGACGAGCTAAATGGAAAATTAGAAGACGAAGATAGGCCTATTGCCGAAAAGAACAGAGAACGCGCATTAAATGCGATTAACCCGTACGACCACATTATTGTGGAAGAAAGGGAAAATCCTGGAGATTATTGCAATCCTAATAATAACGGCATTAACAATACAAACTATAAAAAAGAAGGCAGCGAAGAGCCACAAAATAACAATAGGCCATTAAACAATAGTCCATTAAACGCTATTGGAGATATGTCGGAAGTTTTAGGCCAAGAGCACACAAAGTGGGCTTTGCAAGTGGCAGCGGCTGGGGGTCATCATGTTATGATGATAGGCCCTCCTGGATCTGGAAAAACCATGCTGGCTTCCAGAATGCCAAGCATAATGTGCCCACTCACCGAACAAGAGCAGTTAGAAGTGGCCTCTATTCGCTCACTTTGCGGAACTCTTGACTACTACGGAATAACGGACATTCCGCCTTTTGAAGCGCCTCATCACACTTCTTCTGCAGCATCTCTTATAGGAGGCGGCGCAGGACTTGCAAAACCTGGAATAATAACTCGCGCGCATTGCGGTGTTTTATTTATGGACGAAGCTCCAGAATTTTCTCCGCGAGTTTTGCAAACACTTAGAGAACCATTGGAATCTGGCCACATTGCTGTTTCTAGATCTAAAGGAACAACGCTGTATCCTGCTAAATTCCAGCTTGTTATTGCAGCAAATCCATGCCCGTGCGGATACGCGTACGGAAACGGCGAGCGCTGCACTTGCAAAGAAAAAGAACGCATACGCTATTTTTCTAGACTTTCTGGGCCAATTTTAGACAGAATTGATATTCAAATGGATGTTCCGCCTGTAGAAAAAATCATAACTAAAAAAGCCATGTTAGAAAACGGCGCAAGTCAAATGTCTGGAAAAATTTTGACTAGCAAAATGATGCGTCAAAACGTAAAAAACGCAAGGCTTGTTGCACAAGATCGTTTTAAAAAACTTGGTTGGAGTTGCAATGCTCAAGCATCTGGAACATGGCTTAGAAAAAACACTTCGCAAGATGCGATTGAGTTAATAAATAGATCACTTGAAAACCACAAACTAAGTTTGCGTGGAGCAGATAGAGCACTCAGACTTGCCTGGACTTTAGCGGATCTTTGCGGGCACACTTGCCCAGATTTAACAGATATGGCTCAAGCAATTAGCTTAAGGACAAGAATATGATTAGCGAAAATAAAACAAACAGCACAAGTAACGCAAATAGCACAAACACCACAAACATAGCAAACGCGCAAAGTGCAGACATTTATTCAATAGATAACGAAACTTTAGCGCGCGCAATCCTAACGTTTTGCGTAGATGGAGCAGACGCCATAATGTACACGCTTACTATAGGAACTCTTAATGCTGCAAGCATTGTAGACGCACTATATTCTATTTGTGAATCAATTACTAAAAGCAAAGGCAAAATAAGCAGCAAACAGCTAGAGCTTGATCTTAAAACAAACAGCTATAAGAATAATACTGACTCAAGCGCAGATGACTTAGACAATGCAATTACAAAGATTGTAAAAAATCACCCGCAAATCAAGGTTTTAGAAAAATACTTTTTGGAAGGCCTTAAAATCTGGGGCGGTAAAAATGCAGACAATAAAAACGAAGTAAATAATTTTGCTGTATTGCATAAATCCGTTAAAAAGTGGTGTTTAAGAATGCAAAACCTACCTTTTTGGGATGCAAATAAACTCAAAAAATGGTTTAGCTCAAACGGATCGCAATGGATTATATCTCCAAAAAGCAAGTATTGGCCTAAGCAATTGCAAGATTTAGCAACAAAATGTAAGGTTGCTCCCCCACTTTGCTTATGGGGAATTGGAGACCCAAATGCTCTTGTTCAATGCAATCAGCCTCTTGCAATTGTTGGATCTAGAGGCTGCAACGACTACGGGTACGAGCTTAGCTTTACATTCGCTAAATCATGCGCTAAAAAAGGACACACTATTGTTTCTGGCGGAGCATACGGAATTGACGCTGCAGCGCACTGGGGAAGCTTAGACGCATTGGATTGCCACGCAATAAACGCAAGCCCTGTAGGCAAAACAATAGTCGTTTTTGCTGGAGGCCTAAACAATATGGGGCCAACATGCAACGCTCAGCTTTTTAACGCAATTCTTGCAAGCGGCGGAGTGTGCATAAGCGAACTTTGCCCCGAAACTATTCCAGAAGCGCGTAGATTCTTGCTAAGAAACCGTCTTATTGCAGCAATCGCCAGCAAAATCATAGTATCGCAAGCAAGATTAAGATCTGGTGCATTAAACACGGCAAATTGGGCATTGGAGCTAAACCGAGAATTGTACGCAGTTCCAGGAGATGTAACTTTGCCAAATAATGCTGGTTGCAACATGCTTATTCACGACGGAAAAGCTATGATGATATGCTCACACAGAGATATAGAAAACATCTACCCTACTTCACACCACTATTTACCACATTCGTTAGGAAATAACGAAAGCATTCCAGAAACTTGCACAAACTTCCAAAAGCTTATATTAAAAGCGATTTACAATTGCAAGCACAACAAAATCTGCGCAAATATAGATAACATTAGTGAAACCATTGCAAAAGCAGAAACAAATGGCGACTTTTCAATATCAAAAATCTCTGGAGAGCTTGCGATTCTTGAGCTAAACGGTGTAATTAAAAATCAGAATGGAGTTTTTAGCATAAATAGAAAAAAGTCTTAAAGTCTTAATTAAAAAAACAAAAAATATGAGAAAATAAGTAGTATGCAGTCAAACTTTAATGAACAAAACGGATTAAACGTAAAAAATCAACAAAAACGCGAGCAGATAAAATTAAATAGCTCTTTTTACAACGTTTTAATTATTGGAGCTGGAGCTGCAGGACTTTCAGCCGCATTAGGCTTAGTAAAGTCTAAAGAATACAAAGAGCTAAAAACGCACGGAAAACAGCCTAAAATACTAGTGATTTGCAAACTTCAAGCGTTAAGGTCTCACACGGGCTCTGCCGAAGGTGGAATAGCTGCAGCACTAGGAAATGTAGAAAAAGACTGCTGGCAATGGCACTATTACGACACTGTTCACGGAGGCGACTGGCTAAGCGATCAAAATGCGGCAAAAATGCTAGCAAAAGAAGCCAGAGAAACAGTTATTGAGCTTGAACACTTTGGCGTTGCTTTTTCTAGAACAAAAGACGGGCATATTAATCAAAGATTCTTTGGAGGCCACACAGCAGACTTTGGAAAACAGCCAGTTAAAAGAGCCGCGTACGCTGCAGATAGAATTGGTCACCAAATTTTGTACAGTTTGTGGCAAAAATGCTTAGAAGAAAACATTGAAATTAGCGAAGAAACTTACGTTACAGACATTGCAATCAACAGCAAAACAAGCAGCGTAGAAGGAGTTATAGCGCTAAACGAAAAAACGGGAAGCGTAGAAAAAATAATCGCAGATAACGTTCTTATAGCAACGGGTGGAGCTGGAAGACTATTTGAAACAACTTCTAATTCCTGGGATTTAACAGGAGACGGAATGGCTTTAGCTCTAAATGCTGGATTGCAATTAGAAGACATAGAGTTTATACAATTCCACCCAACTGGCTTAGCACACACTGGAATACTGCTTTCGGAAGCGGCGCGTGGCGAAGGCGGAGTGCTTAGAAATTGCAAAAACGAAGCATTTATGAAGAACTACGATAAGATTCACGCGGATTTAGCACCAAGAGACGTGGTTAGTAGGGCGATTGTAGCCGAAGTTGACGCTGCCAGGGGCGTAGAAGACACCACCAGCAGCGTTGACAAAAAAGATTGCGTTTGGCTAGACATGACTCATATAGAAAAACAACATATGCAAGAGGCTCTTCCGCAAGTTGTAGAGACGATTGAAAAATACGCGCATTTAGACCCATCAAAAGATTTTGTGCCAATTAAGCCTACTGCACACTACACAATGGGCGGAATACCAATCAACCTTAACGGACAAGTGTATAAATTAGATGGAGGCAAAAAACAAAGCATAAACGGATTATATGCTGCTGGAGAATGTGCATGCTCGGGAGTACATGGGGCTAATCGCCTTGGCGGAAACTCTCTTCTTGACGCTTGCTTATTTGGAAAGCTCGCTGGAAAATCTATTGCAAAGAACGTGCAAGAACAAAGTCAAAATCAAAGTCAAAATCAAAATAATTTACAAAGCAAAACCAAGAACGAAACTAAAAATCTAGACGAATTAGCTAAAAATCGAATACAAAAAATACAAGATTTTATGCAAATCCGTAACGATGATAGCGCAAATCAAAATCCGTATAGTCTTCTAGACAACTTAGAAAACATTATGGAAACTGCGGCAGCTGTTAGATGTAGCGAAAAAACACTTAAAGATGCTTTGCAAAAAATCGATACGATTCTTATTCCAAAAGCTAAAATGCTTGCTGTACATTCTAAAAATCTTGTTTTTAATCAAGAACTAACAGCTATTTTGGAATTGCAAAATATGATTACACTTGCAAAAAGTATTCTAAACGCATCTTTAGCAAGGCATGAATCTAGAGGATCTTTTACAAGATTGGATTATCCAAATCGCAATAACAGCCAAAATCCTCAACATTCTATAGTGGATTTAAGCGGAAACGTGCAGAATATGCCAGTTGTGATCGTTGATTTTAACCCAAATCAGCCAATTAACGAGCAAAATACTAGCGAAATTAAAGAAATTATTGCAAAAATCAATTAATTTTCAACACGCCGAAGCAAAGAGTCAAAAAAGATGTTATAGTTCTATCTGTTGTCTAAAACACCCGTCCGGGTGGCGGAATGGTAGACGCGCTAGCTTGAGGTGCTAGTGCCTATTTGTACAGGCGTGCGGGTTCAAGTCCCGCTCCGGACACAGAATAAAGCCTTGCTGAGAAATCAGCAAGGCTTTTTGCGTATTAATCCCAAGCGCGGGGCTATGTGTTCTAGCCCTAATCACGCTAATTAATCACGCTAATTAATCACGCTAATTAATCACGCTAGTTAATCACGTAATTCCAAGGGTCAAATGCCCTACCAATCCACAAGACATCAATCGATTCTCCAAGATTTTTATAAACACTATCTTGAATATCTTTAACTGCGTACTCAAACCACAAAGACTCAATAGCACTATGAGGAGTGTTTATAAGCATAGGCTTAGCAATACTGGAGTTGGCTAATTTCGATTCATAAACAGCCTGCTCATACGCGTCTGTTGCAGGATGATGCCTTAAATCACTTGTTACATACACATCTGCACCGCAAGCGCGAACGTCATCGAATAAAGAATCTCCCGAACCTGGAAGAACAGCTATTTTGCTAACAATTGCATTAACATCTCCGCACACTTGAACGCCTAACTTAGTAGCAGGCAAAGCGTTAAAAACGCGCATTGCAAACTCTTTAAGAGTGATTTCTTTTTCTAGCACGCCAACTCTGCCAAGCCCAAGAGAAGGGTTGTCATTGCTTGCAGGAACAAGAGGCTGCAAATCCTTAAGACAAAAAGCACTAGCTGCAGCAGCAGCCACTCCCCTAAAAGCCGCGTCCGCATTAGTGTGCCCAACCCACAATCCACAACGATTTTCAATAAGAGTTTGAACTATTTTCCCGCGAACAGAAAAACCAGAAACTTCATGAACTGCTCTAAAAAACAAAGGATGATGCGAAACAATCAAGTCTGCACCCATTTTGCATGCTTCATTAACAGCCTCAAGCGTTGGATCCGATAAGCAAACGATTTTATTAACTTTATGCGAAGGATCTCCAACAATTAATCCTGGATTATCCCAAGACTCAGCAAGACTTAAAGGATACAAATCTTCCAAAATCTTAACAATATCGCTTAAAGTTGCCATTATTCCTATCCTTTGCAATAGACCTCTACAACAGATTTCTACAATAGACTTCTACATTAGATTCCTACATTAGCCTAAATGGTATTTATAGTAATTTACAAACACACTCAGTGCGCAGCAAGCTGCCAATCGTCGCCCAAACCAGTAGAAACACTAAGCGGAACAGAAAGCTCTACAGTATGCTCCATAGCGTTTTTAACAATATCTTGAACAACATCTACTTCTCCGTGCGCAACTTCAAGAACAAGTTCATCGTGAATCTGCAAAATCACACGACTTTTAACATTAGCGTTTCGCAAATCATCGTCTACTTTAATCATTGCAAGCTTCATAATGTCTGCAGCACTTCCCTGAATAGGCGCGTTTAAAGCAGCTCGCTCTGCAGCTTCTCTAGATGCCCTGTTTGTGGAATTTAGCTTAGGGAAATATCTTCTTCTGCCAAACATTGTTTGCGTATAACCAAGCTTTCTGGCCTTGTCTACCAAAGACTCCAAATAATCGTGCACAGAGCCAAAAGTATTGAAATACTTTTCTTTAAGCATCTCGGCAGCCGCAGGACTAATGCCTAATTGTTTTGCAAGACCGTACGTACTAAGACCGTATGCTAGCCCATAGCTCATTGCTTTAACGTGACTGCGCTGATCTGAGCTAACTTGTTCTACTGGAATCTTATAAACCAAGCTTGCTACAAACTTATGGAAATCAACTCCAGACTGGAATGCATCAATAAGCGTTTGATCACCAGAAGCATGTGCCATAATCCTAAGTTCCACTTGCGAATAATCACAGCTCATAAGTTGTTGGTAATTACTTCCTGGAACAAAAGCCGCTCTAATCTCTCTTCCAGCAGCGTTTCTATTAGGAATGTTTTGCAAGTTTGGATCCGAAGAACTTAAGCGCCCAGTAGCAGCAATAGTCTGCTCAAAAGTGGTGTGAATCCTACCATCTTTATATCTTGCAGCATCAATAAGGCTTTGAACAATTTGCTTTAACTTATTAGTTTCACGATATTTTAACAATGCACCCAAAAATTGGCTTGACTTTTCATCTGGATTAGTCTTTGCATACAGCTCTTGCAAAGCCTCGGCATTAGTAGTGTAAGAGCCACTTTTTGTTCTACGCGTAGGCTTTAGACCCATGTCTTCAAACAATAATTGCTGAATCTGCTTAGGACTTTGCAAATTTATTGGCCTGCTGGCAACGTCTAAAGCCATTTTTTGCGCAAATTGAGCTTCGCTTGCAAAATTATCTCGCATAGACGTAAGTCGAAGCATATCTACAGCAGCGCCCGCATCTTCCATTCCTCGTAAAACCCTAGAAACAGGCATTTCAACGTCTACCATTAAGCCAGTTTGCTTGCGTTCATCTAGTTCATTTGCGTACTGCTTAGCCAATAAGCGTATAATCACAGCTGTTTCTAGCATGCCTTTTTCTAATTCTTGGCTATCTTGGCTATCTTGGCCCTGCGACTCTTGTTCTTTAGATTCCTCGCCGCTTTCTATATCAAAATCAAGCTTGCCCTGCGTTGGCTCAGCGTTTAATTCCGCACCACCTATATGAATGTTTAAAACATGTTCGGCCATATTACAAAGATTTTCATTCTTAAAATCTGGCTCAATTAAGTAAGATGCTAAACGAGTGTCAATTAGCGGACTAAACGAGTAGTTGTTTTCCACAATTTTCAATGACTTTAAAAGAGCAATATTCTTTTTGTAATCATGCAAAACTATTGAAGACTCATGCTTTTTTATAAAATCTTTTAGCTTAGCGCAGATTGTATCGCTATTTTTATTAAGAACATCGGCATACACGATTGCTGCATCATTACCAGCTAGGATTATTAACGCTTTTGCAAAAATGCCAAACTCTTGAGTGTTATTTGGCTCTTCTAAAGCAAATAATGATATTTCTTTGTGCTCTTTTATTGTTTTTGCGCAAGACAAGTCGTTTCTTATAAGATTTGTGCTATCTGGAGCAGAAAAATCGCAAGTCTCCGCCACACAAGAATTTGCTATATTAATCCAAACATCTAAATCGGATTCTGAATTAATTTTATGCACGTTTATTCGATCTATCAGCGCTTTAATGTCTTCTAAATCTTCTGAATTATCTAACTCAGACGAACTATTATTCTCTGTGTTCGCGCTTGAAGCAGAAATCATCATTTTAATATTCTCGTCTAAAAGCTCTTTGCTTCCGCGCGTAAACTCCTTTAAAATCTTTCTTCTAGTACGAGTACCAAATTCAAGATTTTCAAACAACTCGCCTACAGCTGCAGCGTCCACATTTCCAAATTCAAGATCGCTAATGCTAACACCAAGGTCTAAATCTTTAACAAGAGTATTAACCTTTTTGTTCAAACGAATCTGATCAATACTTTCTCGCAAAGATTCACCTTTTTTACCAGTAATTTGATTTGCGTTTTCAATAATGCCCTCTAAGCTACCAAACTGATTAATCCACTTGGCAGCGTAGCCGTCTCCAACTCCTGGAACTCCTGGAATATTATCAGACGTTTCTCCACGCAATGCTGCTAAATCTGAATACTGACTAGGCGTAACGTTGTACTTTTCAATAATCGCATTAGGATCCATTTGCCTTAAATCTTTAAAATGCCTGCCTGGGTACAGTACGTTAATATTGTTATCAATAATCTGAAAAGCATCACGATCGCCAGAAAGAATAAGCGATTTATAGCCAGCATTAGCGCCCATTGTTGCCAGAGTTGCAATAATGTCGTCGCCTTCGTAGCCCTGTTTTGTAATATACTTAACACCTAACGCGCTAAGCATTTTTTGAATAACGGGAAGCTGCGCTATAAGCTCTTCTGGAGCTGCATCACGAGTGCCCTTATATTGAGGCAAAAGCTTGTTTCTAAAAGTTCCACCTTTAACGTCGAAAGCAACCGCAAGCTTATCTGGTTTCTCTTTTTCTATAACTTGCGAAAGCATAGTAGAAAAGCCCCATATTGCATTAGTTGCAAAACCAGACTTTGTGGAAAAATTATCCGCGGATATTGCGTAGAAAGCACGAAACGCAAGTGAGTGGCCATCTACCACCAACAACGTTCCTTTTTTATAATTGTTCTTAAAAGAATCTTCGTTTGAAACGATGCTGGTATCCACTTAACACCCACCTGCGTTTTCGTAAAATAAATTTTGAAATTATTCAATGCACGCTTGCATACAATCTGCAACGATTATTAAATTTTGTTTTTACTAACTATGCCTATTCCTCGGCAGCTGGCTTCTCTTCGCCATACTTAGCAATAATAGCCAAAGCAAGACGCTTCTTAGGAATACGCTGATCCATTGAAGTTTTTTGAATCCAACGGAAAGCACCCTGCTCCGAGAATCCAGCCTTATCCATAAGCAAGCCCTTTGCTCTATCTACAAGCTTGCGTTCTTCTAAGGTATCTTCGGCTTTTTTAAGCTTTTCTTCTGCTTTACGAAGCTGATCTTGAGCATCTTGCAACTTGCCTTCTGTGCGCTCAACACTATCTAGCAAATCGTTAATCTCACTAAACCTACCCATAGCCACTTCTAAGGCTGGCAAGAGCTTTGACTCTTCGTAAGGCTTTGTAACATAAGCCATTGCGCCCGCACCCGTAGCACGCTTAACTAAATCAGCTTGCGAAAAAGCAGTTAGCATAACAACTGGAGCAATGTTTTCGTCGCAAATAGTAGCAGCCGCTTGAATTCCATCTACAACAGGCATTTTAACGTCCATGCAAACAACGTCTGGACGATATTCGCGAGTAAGATCAACCGCCTCTTGGCCGTTAGCAGCTTGCCCCACAACCTTATATCCGTTGTCTTCTAGCATAGCTACAAGATCCATACGGTTAACTGCTTCATCTTCGGCAACAACAACAGTTTTTGCAATATTTTCGTTTTGTTCACTAGCGTTCTTATTGCTTTCTACGCCATTTTGCGCCTCAGCAGCATTACGCAATTCATCATCTGTAAGCACAACAGGCACCTTCCCCATCTCTTCATCGCCATTTTCAGCCGACATTTTAACCTCATTTCCTTACCATAAAACACAAGGCAACAGCGCTATGCATTCCACCAACACGTACATTCACACACTTTAATACTCGCCATCTTTGCGTTTATTTTTAGGCCAGCATCATGCAAGTTTTATGCACAAACACTAAAAAGCACACTGTGCGCGTTGCCACATGATTTTACTCGCATGCGTGTATAAAAATACGCTATAAACCGCATTTTAATGCGGCAAACTGCATGCAAATATTGACAATACAAAAGTCAAGGCACCTAGCATTGCCAGCTTTACGCATAGCGGAAAAGCATTAGCATAATCACTATTAGAAACCGCGCATATTAGCAAATGTGCTTTTTTAATAAACACATAGGTAATCAATAATAACAGAATGCAAGAAACAATAAACACACCTTTATTAAGCAATCCGCTATTTAACGTGCAAACAATTTTATATGGATTACCAATACTTAAAATTACGCCTATAAATCGCGTATAAAACACGTATAACAGCACATATGCAGATTGCAAAATCACCAGAAAACCAACAACGCAAGAAAATACAACACTACCCTTGCGCTTTCCAATCAACGCCATTGCTGTGATTTTTTTATGACGTATGTCACTTTCTGCGTCTCGCAAATTGTTAATCATCATAAGACAAGCAGAAAATCCACCTGGAATAAAAGATAATAAAACGCAAAATGCGATTTGACTTACGCTAGCTAACGCAATTGAATCTTTAGAAAAACCACTTGCGTAAAAAAGCGCGCACAATGTTCCTAAAAACGCAACTGGCCCAAAGAACAAAAACGCACTAAACTCTCCCCAACCGCAGTATCCATATGGATGCGATCCTCCAGCATAAAACCACGCTGCAATCAAGCAGACTAAGCCAAGAGGAATAAACAGCCAAACACCACTTTTAATAGTAATAATCAAGCCAAAAATGCATGATATTAAAGCAGATATTCCAACAGCATACAGCACTGATTTTGGCTTAATACCAGCGTCTGCAAGCCTCCAAGACACATCGCATAGCGCTTTACCATCTGCACTCAGTTCTCGCTTAGATCTTTGATTATCTAGCCCGCGTAAACCGTCGCAATAATCGTTTGCATAGTTTACGGAAATTTGCATAAAAGCAGCAACGCCTATGCATAACAGCGATTGAATAACAAAATTTTCAATATTGTATGGTTTAACAAGTATTTGCCCACTAAACAAATATCTTGCAAAAATCGAAATTGCCATAACAACTGGCACAATTCCAATCGGAAGAGTATAAAGTCTTGCACCTTTAATCCAAAACTTAATATTAGTCATTAAAAATCGCCTAAATTCTAGAATTCTTTAATTTATTCTAGATTAGTTTAGACTATTTTAGATTATTTGTGGAGCAAATATAGATGCAAGAATTGGCAAAGCAATCATTAACGCAGACACAACAAGAAGAACAAATCCACGCCATCCAAAAGAATACTTTTTAAAGGAGGATGTTCTAGTGCGCAAATAGAACCCACGCTCTTCTGCAGCCAGCGCACAACTATCTGCTTTACGAACAGACAAAACCAAAAGAGGCACAATCAAAGGCATCATAAGCTTAATCTTTTTAAAAGGATTTTTGGTATCAAACTCCACTCCTCTAGCCATTTGCGCTTGCGTAATTTGAGACATCTCGTACGCAAAAATAGGAACAAATCGCACAGCAGTAGTGATTGTAAAAGCATAGCAATACGGAATGTGGAAGTATTGAACAACTGCATTGGCTAAATCGTTTAGTTTTGTAATGCTAAGAACGCTTACAAGAGGCAATGCAAAGCAAAACAGCCTTAAAGATGCTCGCAATGCAACAGAAATGCCCTTTGTGCTAAACCATAAGAACATGTAGCTTCCGCCTTGAGCAATAACTGTTTGCAAAAAGAACATTACAACGCCAAGAATAAGCATTGCGCGCACAAGAGGAAACAGCGTTTTAAGAATTCCAGCCATAGCCATGCCAGCAAGAATAAGAGCTGCAATAACAACAAGAACAGTAAATTGTTGAGCTATAAAAGCAGAAACAACAACACTTATAGCCAGTATGAGTTTTGCAATAGGATTTGCTTTGTGAAGTAAAGTTGAACCTTCGTTATAAGTTAAGATTTTAGTTTGCATAATTCACACCTTGCTTTACAAATTGCAACTCTTTTTAAGAGCATTAACCAGCATTTCCCTTTTATATAAGCCCCTGCATGCACTAAAACCGTGTTCCACTAATCCTTTAGATACAGCGCATAAAAGCGGAGCGCATAATGCAGCTTCTTTGCAAATGGCGTTGTTTTCAAAAACGCAACTTATGCTGCCGTCTTCTAGAATTTTGCCATCGTTTACTACGATTAAACGCGTTGCAAAGTCAAGAACCACTTCCATATCGTGGCAAACCATTATCACACAGCAACCGTGGTCTCTAAGGTCTTCTACAACTTGCATAATGCGTAAACATTCCATGTAGTCTAAGCCACACGTAGGCTCGTCTAAAACAAGAATTTTAGGATTTGTTACAACAGTTGCAGCCAAAGCCACCATTTGACGCTGACCTCTAGAAAGCATAAATGGGCTTGCACTAGGATTTAGATTTAGCTTTTTAATCACCTGCATTGCATGATCATTAGCATCTTTAACAGATTCGCCTAGAAGAATGCAACTAAACGCAACTTCTTCTAAAACAGTGTCTTTACAAAGCTGACGGTCTGGATTCTGGAAAAGCGTAGAAACATAGTGAGCAATCTGGCTAATCTTCATATTGCTAGTGTCTTTGCCGTCAATAAAAATGCTGCCGCTGCTAGCTTTAAGCAAACCGTTGATTAGCTTAGTAACAGTTGTTTTTCCAGCACCATTCCTTCCAACAAGCGTTACGAGCTCCCCAGCATAAGCTTCAAAAGATACATCTTTTAAAGCATTAACGCCACTAGGGTAGGAAAAACTGACGTTTTTGAGCGAAAGGCACGGAGAAGAGTTTTGTTCTAAGGTTTGAGATTCATTGGAAAAGTCGCAAGCAGCCGAGCATTCAGCATCTGCACATTCGCCATCCGCACAATCAATATTTGAATCTTTACTATTAAAATTGCTGCTATTAATCGTATTAACAATAGTATTTACTGTATCTTCTACAGACACAGGCAAATCACTTTTAGCGCAAATATTCTTGCTCTGTAAATCATTAACCAAATGCGTAGTGCGTGGATAATTTATTCCAATAGAATAAAGCAAATCCATACTTTTCAACGCTTGGCTAACAGGCAAATCAAGCGACAAAGTGCCATTAGAAAGCACAACCAAACGCTTGCAATACTCGCTTAAAAGCGCCACTTTTTGCTCAATTACAACAACCGTTATTCCAAAGTTCTTGTTTAAATCTTTTAGAATCGAAAAAATCATTCTAGAAGAAACAGGGTCTAAAGCGCACGTAGGCTCATCTAACACCATAACTTTAGGCTTTAGCGCAAGAATAGCAGCAATCGCAACCTTCTGCTTTTGGCCGCCAGAAAGAGTGTCTAAATCGCGGTTACGCAGGTCGCTAATGCCAACAATTTGCAAAGCTTCATCTATTCGACTTGGTATTTCGCTATGTGCAACGCCAAAGTTTTCTAGCCCAAAAAGAATCTCATCTTCTACGTTTGCAGCCACCATCTGTGCATCAATATCTTGAATAACAGATCCAATTAAGCAAGCTATATTAGTTAAAGCAAGATTATTAGTGTCTTGACCAGCAATTTTAACGCTTCCAGAAAGTTCGCCAGAATAATGATGCGGAATAGCTCCAGAAAAAAGCGAAGCTAACGTTGTTTTACCAGACCCAGAAGGCCCGATTATTCCAACAAATTCGCCAGATTCTATGCTAAGACTTACATCTTTTAAAGCAAAAGCGGGATTTTGCGCCTTTGAAGAATTGAAAGAATCATCCTTATTACGATTCGCATACTTAAAAGATACTTCTTTTAATTCCAGCAAAGGCACAATAATTCCTAACTCTTAAAACCAATAAATTGATTACTAATTATTGATTAGTATCTAACGATTATATAATTTACCAAATATTCCTAACACATATTGCGTAACACATATTGCGTAACACATATTGCGTAACACATATTGCGTAACACAAACTATGCTACTTGTGCAAAACGAGTCGGATTGGAGTGTAAAGAACTTCAACAACAACAGCATTAAACACAGCAGTTCCCAAAATGATTGGAAGCATAACAAGAACAGTGTTTGGAGAATGAAGAATAAAGAAGGATGCGATTGTTGCAAAAATCATTCCAGAAATAACAGTTGTAACAAACGTAGAAATAAATGGGAAAACGCTGAACTTTCTAGCAGCATCCTTAGGGAAAGCTTTTAGATATCCCATAAGAACTAACGTCATAATAATTGCTGCTGGAATATCGCAAGCGTATTCAAGACCAGGAATCGAAGTGTTAAATTGAATCAATGTAGCAGCCAAAGCACCAATAATCGCACCTTGAATAACATTTGGTCGAACAAGCAAAATAGACAAGCAGAACGATGCAATAACAAACTCTGGCTGAATATTTCCAATTGAAAGAGACTTTGCAACCGTAAAGTCAAGAATGCATCCTGCTGCAAAAAGAACAGCCACCAGCACCAAAGACGTAATATCTAAAGCGTGCTTTTTAACATTTACGCCTTTAAGCAAAGTCGCTGCCTGATTAATCTCTGGTTCTACAGATGCTTCATTTGCGTTAGCTACATCTTGCTGTGCATTCTGATTAAATTCCTGATTCATGATTTTCTCCTTTACGTAAATTTTTACGTTATCTATTTTCAACAATTTTGTTTTATAAATTGTTATTGGTTTTAGATTGTTTAGATTGTTTAGATTGTTTTAGATTTGGATTAAACCCAAATGGATTTTGGCTTAGGGATATAAAAAAGACCCCTAGGTTTACCCTAGAGGTCTTTTATAAGCCTAAACAAGCAGCTTCAAAACTTTAGAGTAAACTACGCCAAAGAGAAGTCTGCCACCACCACATACGAGCAGCATCAAAAGAAGAACGAGCTTGAACATTCATGTTACGCATGATAGCCGCCTCCTTAAATACTTTAGCTGCAAAAGCTAAATGCCTATGTGGTCAATCACAAACCTAACACCGTAAAATTTACGATATGTGTTTGTGTTGTGTTCGATGCTAACACTATAAAAGTACAAATGCAAACAAAAAGATAAAATTAGCAAAAATCACACAAAATGCGCAAAAATATCCCCGCTTAAATCCGCAAAATTCCAGGCAAAACGCCGTAAACGAATAAAACAAACAGAACAAGCTTCTTGAGCTTTTGCAAAAGATTAGAAAAAACAACCCCAATCCCTAGCAACGTGTATACTTTCACGAGTTATGGGCTCGTAGCTCAGTGGATAGAGCGTCTGCCTCCGGAGCAGAAGGCCGTGGGTTCAAATCCCATCGAGCCCACGTTTTGCGTTGATTAATTTCCACCAAGAAACGCAAAAGTACCATAGTAAACAGCTGCGATTAATGCAATTGCAGGAATAATTAAGCATCCAGCCATAAACACATAATCGCGCTTATTTACATAGCTTATACGTGCATGAGATCTTGGATTTTCCCCTCCAAAACCGCGAGCTTGCATTGCTGTTGCCAAAGTACTAGACCTACGAATCGAAAGAACAAGCAGCGCAAAAGCTTGAGGCATAAATGCGCGAATCTTACTATCGTCTCCAAGACCGCGAGATCTTCTAGAAGCGGTAAGAGCCGCCCAATCATCTTGCAAAACGCTAAAAAGCCTCATTCCTGCTAATCCGCCATAAACAAACTTATCTGGCAAGTGCATAACTTGACTAAAAGCATCTGCTAAATCGGTAGCATCAATGCCAATAACCGTAACGATTGCAGGAACACCAATCGCCAAAATACGAATAAACGTTGCAATTGCAAGAGTTGTGGAGTGTTCGCTTACTTGAATAATTCCCCAATTAAAGAAGATTTCGCCGCCAGGCTTACCGTACAACCACACAGCCAGAGCAGACCCAGGCGCACCAACCCAAACAGGCCAAGATTGCTTAATAACGCGCCAAGGATTCATTCCAACAATCCATAAAATTACAAACTCTAGAACAAGTGCAATAGACGAAGAAAGCCAATCTAGAGTAAATATAAGCGGAACAGAAAGCAAAAAAGCTCCAAGCATGCGGTAAACAGGGTTTAACGAAGCCAAAAATGGCGAGCAGCTTGCCGCCCTCTCTTGCTCATCGCGCTTATTTACCGCGCTAACCTTTATTCGCGATATATTGGTTGCACAAGTTGTAGAAGACAGAGCTTCGGAAGAATCGCAAACTGCGGCTGCTGGCGATTCTTGTAAATCGTCTAAATCGTCTAAATCGCCAGAATCACTATTCTTAGCATTGTTAACTGGCAAAAGTTCAACCAAACGCGCGCCAAGAGCGTCTACCAGCTCTTTATCGTGAGTAACAACAATAACGCTAACGCCGTCTGCTCTAAGACTTGCAATCAGCTTTATAATTTGCATCCAAGTTTTTCGATCTTGGCCAAAAGTTGGCTCATCTAAAATCAAAACTCTTGGAGCTGCTGCCAAAGACGCTGCAACCGTGAGCCTTCGCTTTTCTCCGCCAGAAAGAGTGTACGGATTTGCGTTGGCGTATCTAAGCAATCGGAATCGTTCTAGAAGCTCTTGAGCCTTAGAACGAGCGTCTTCCTCGCTCATGCCTGTTCTAATAGGTCCTAACATAACCTCTTCTAAAACAGTTCCGCACGCAAATTGATGTTCTGGATTTTGAAAAACATACGAAATTCTTTTAGCAAGTTCAGTTGACTTCCATTTTATAGGATCACTTGAGTCTAAATCTTTACAAAGATCCTCGCTTGCTACGACTTCACCTTCTAGAGATGGAATTAATCCTGCCAGAGTTAGCGATAAAGTAGATTTTCCAGCACCGTTTGCACCAACCAAAGCCGTTATTTGGCCAGAATTAAACTCAAGATTAATGTTTTTGGCTATTGGAGTATCCGTATGACTAATCGCAAGGTTTTTTGTAGATAAAACTACTTTTCCATCTCCTACAGAAGGGTCGCAATCAGGCTCTCCGTTAACGTGAATCCTAGTTATATTGCGATTTTTTGGATCCTTGTACTTGTCTGGAAGCCATATTCCAAGATCTTCAAAGTCAAGATCCTTGCGATTAAACACCTGGTCTGGAGTTCCATCAGCTACGATTACTGTTTTAGCGCTCTCGCCTCTTGCAATATCGTCATCGTGAACAAAAGTTTCACCTTTATTGCTGCCGCCATTTTTGTTGTTATCAAGCCCAAGAACAATTACTCGGTCTATTAAATCAATCCAAGGCTGAGCATGATGTTCTACAAGAACCATTGTTGCATGAGTATTATCAAGCACCTTTTTAACGGCTGCAACGATTTGCTCAACGCCGTCTGGATCAAGATTTGCTGTAGGCTCGTCTAAAAGAAGAACACTAGGCTTCATTGCCAGCGCGCCAGCAAGAGCCAATCGCTGCATTTGACCACCGCTTAAATGCGCTGTAGAGCGATGAAGTTGCAAACCATCTAAGCCAACCTCTTTAAGACTTTCGTCAACAATATTCCAGATTTCTTTACGTGGAACATTCATATTTTCTGGCCCAAATGCAACGTTATCGCCTAAACGTTGAAAAATCGCTTGCGCTTCTGGGTCTTGCAAAACTAAGCCAACGCGTCCGCGAGCCTTATGAACTGGTACATCGTCTACAAATACTGCACCTTCACTCACTCCGCCATCTTCGTCTTCTACTAAAACATTCTGCTTTAAAGAAGACTGGCTTGAAGAAGATTGATTGTTTTTAACGTTTGAATTGGATTTAAGAATAATATCGCTGCCTATTAATCCAGCAGCGCCTTCGAGAATAGTAGACTTGCCTATGCCCGATGCTCCTAGTAGCAAAACTCTTTGCCCTGCTTCAATAGTTAGGTTCAAACCACGAACAGCAAACGCCTTGCGAGAGGCATGACGATAACCCCAATTCTCAAAACGCAACTGAGCAGCACTAAAAGCCGATGGAAGGAAAGTTTCAGCTTTATGCTGTTTGGTTTCGTTCAAAACCTGCGTTTTAAATGCATCGGGCATAGCAAATCCTTTATGGCAATGATTTTTAGGCAGGGGAAAAACTGATCTCCGTGCGCCAGCATTATCTGGATTCACGTTCAAGCGGTTTCTCTCAGCTTTACGAATTACGCAAAGCACCCGTGTCGACTGAAAATTTTACGGCACTGTGTAGACTCGCGCACAAAATCAACGTGTTCGCGCGCTTTGTGCGCAAGTCAAAATTTATAACACTACTTCACTACTTAGCTAAGCGACTAAGCAGCAAAGCTTCCGTTACAATATTCGATTCCAAGCCAGAAAGAGAAATTGACTCATTTGGGCTATGAGCATTAGACTTTGGATCTTCTGGACCCGTAACCAAAACCTGCGCTTTAGGGAAGATTCGTTGCAATTCTGGAATAAATGGAATCGAACCACCCTCGCCCTTGTTAATAGGATCCACGCCAAAAGCGTCCTTCATAGAAGCGAGCGCATCTTTAGTTGCAATTGCATTTGGATTCATAGCCCAACCCATGCCATTATCCAAAGGCTCTACAGTTACTTGCGCGCCAAACGGAGCGTTTGCAACCAAAAAGTCACTCAACGCTTTTTGTGCAGCCTCAGGGCGCTGGCAAGGCGCAGTTCTAAGCGAAAGTCGCAAGCGTGTTTCGTGAGCAATAACGTTAAAGCTTTCCTCTACTGGATGCGCGTCCATTCCAATAACAGTCAAACTTGGCTTAGTCCACATTCGTGCAGCAAGCGAGCCAGTTCCTGCAAGCTTATAAGAATCCACTACCGAAGAATCGGCTCTAACTTGCGATTCGTCTAAATCGCGTTGCAAGCCGCCAACAGGCTCTTGCGATTCAATTCCAGGCACATCCAAATCGCCGTCTTTGTTGTAAAGAGAAGCAATCAACATTGAAGCGAGCGTGTAGGCGTCTAAAATAGGTCCACCAAACTGACCAGAGTGAACTTGATGACCAAGAACCTTAACCTTAACGTCTACAGTTGTGTTTCCGCGCAAGCTAGTTGTAAGGCTTGGGATTTCGGCAGACCAATTGCCAGAATCCGCAACAATAATCACATCGGATTCAAACTCAGCTTTGTGAGATTCAATAAACGGAATAAAGCTTGGAGAGCCCATCTCCTCTTCGCCCTCAATAAACACCTTAATGTTTACGCCTAAATCTTCGCTTAAAGCACGCAAAGCGCCGTAGTGAATGGCAATTCCGCCACCATCGTCCGCGCTACCGCGACCGTACAATCGCCCATCTATCTCGGTTCCTTTAAAAGGATCTGTGTTCCACTCGCTTGCATCTGGAACAGGCTGAACATCGTGATGAGCGTAAAGCAAAACTGTTGGAGCATTTGGGTTTACTATACGAGATCCAACAACCTCAAATGCGCCTGGAGTACCGTCTGGATTCTTGGACTGTTCAACTCGAGCGTCAACACCAACTTCGCGCAATACTCCAGCCACGTATTGCGCCGAAGCGCGCATATGATCCCCAGTAATACCTTTAGCAGAAACGGCTCCAAGCTCTATCTTTTTACTAAGAACAGATATAACATCGTTCCACGCAGCGCTAACACGATTCTTAACGTCTTCCACATTAAGATTAGCCATACAAATCTCCTTAAAACAAATAGCCAAAACAACTGCTCAAGCAATTAACTACTATCTAACCACTATCACACTATTAACAACATTAACAACCAGACATTAACAGCCAGCAAAATCTATGGAACGCGTCTAGTCTGTTGGGTAATCTGCAAACATGACATGGAATCCATTCGTAAAAAAAGATGCTGATAATAATGCGCAAAATGGCAATCAATCAGCAGTCAATGAAAATAGCGAGAATAAAGCAGAAAACAATGCAAAATCTCGCACAAAAAATGCGCCAACTCCTAAAAGGAACGAGGCTGCAGCGCAAAATCTTAGGCCGCTTGTGCCAAAAGACCGCAAAGCTAGCGCAAAGGCTGCACGCGCCAGAATTCGCCAGCGCGAAAATGAACAGTATGACGCTATGAAAAATGGCGATTTAGCGCATATGCCAAAGTCGGAGCAACTTCCATGGAGAGTGTATATTCGCGATTACGTAGACGCACGCTTTAATGTTGGAGAATTTTTTGTTCCGTTTGCAATCGTAATTATGATTTGCATCTTCTTTACACAAAACTTCTTGTCTACTAAGTATATTGTTCTTTATTTTGCGCTTGCGATTATTCTTTACGCGTATCTTTTTGCTGCGATTATTGACGTTTTAATAATGTGGCGCAAACTTAGAAAAGAACTTGTTAAGAAGTACGGCCAGGTGGCTGTTGCTAAAAGCTCTAGGTCGGCAATGTATGCCTGCAGTCGCGCAATACAAATGCGTAGGTGGAGGTTACCAAAGCCAAGCACACCAAAACGCGGAAACTGGCCAAAGTAAAGCGCTAGTATACCAACAAAGATATGATTTATAGCAATGTGTGTTTGTAGCATGCTGCTTAAGTAATAGCGGCACAAACGTGGTACAAGCCTTGCAATAAGCACAAAACAAAATTAACGCGAATATCGTATAGGGGATAAACGCAAAATGGCAAACGAAAAGTCAAAGAATACTAAGAAATCGGGCATGATTTCACAGATTATGCGCATTTACAAGTACACGCATACAGACGATAAGCAGCTTCCACTTTGGCTTGGATTGGCTTTTGCAGCCCCTGTAGTTCTGTGCGTTATAGCTGGCGTTATTTTGCGCTGGTCCATTTTTACATGGATTATGATGGTTGTAACAGCGCTTATGCTGGGGCTTTTGCTTTTTACGGTTGTTTTAACAAAGCGCGCAGATAAAGTTGGATACGCAAAACTAGAAGGCAAGCCTGGAGCTGCCGCTGGAATTCTAAGCGCAATCAATAAGGGCGGTTTTACATTCCCACAGCAGCCAGTTTGGGTTGATCCTCGCACAAAAGATGCTATTTGGCGCGGAACTGGCTTTAACGGAATCTTTCTTGTTGGAGAAGGCAATTACGAAAGACTAAGCCAAGCTATGAATCGCCAGGAGCATGCGATTAAAAGCGTTACAGCTGGGTCTAGTATACCTGTGTACCGTATTTGCGTTGGAAACGGACAAAATCAAATTAAGCTTAGAGATTTAAGAACCACAGTTTTAAAGTCTAAAACTTTAATTCCTACAAATCATAAGTTTGCTCCTCTTGCAGCAATTCACCCAAACCGCAGATTCTTCCTTACTAAAACGGAGCTTGCGATTCTAAACGACCGCTTGCGTACTTTGCAAGGAAAGCTTGGATTTGGAATTCCAAAGGGAATTGACCCTACGCACACGCCACGCGTGAGCCGCAGAGCTTTAAGAGGAAAATAAATCATATAATCAATAAATCTAAATTTTTAAGGTATAAAATAAACCAGACGTTCCAAGCGGTTCGTCTGGTTTTAATATATTTACTTGCGACTTATACGCAACTATTATTCTCGCGTTATGTGCGCTTCTACCCAATCAACAATGTACGGAGCGCACTCTTCTACTTGATCCATTGCAATCTCAAACTCTTTAGGGCCTCCATACCAAGGATCCGCCAAATCTAAAGCAGCTTC
Organism: Gardnerella rara; assembly: GCF_055452355.1. Taxonomy (NCBI): domain Bacteria; kingdom Bacillati; phylum Actinomycetota; class Actinomycetes; order Bifidobacteriales; family Bifidobacteriaceae; genus Gardnerella; species Gardnerella rara. The sequence continues at coordinate 256,303 of NZ_JBVBJP010000002.1, read as the reverse complement.
GCGCCCAGCTTGTGGCTTTGGTAACTGTGGATCAAAAGACCTGTACATGTGTACAAGACCACGCTTTTGCGGCGGAATAATCCTAAGTAAAGATTGCATATGCGAAGCCGTCATTGGAAGAAAAAGATTCGTCTCTTCTATTTCGTCTCGCTCAATCCTATGCGCAAAATGGCTTAATGGCAAAGAATATCCCCTACTTTTAAGCTCCCTCTGCGCACGCGGATCAATAGGATTTCCGTATTCTTCATCGCTTACTCCGCATGATTTTACAGCAACAACATCGCTTAATCCCCTAAGCTTAAACTCGTTGCGCAAAACAATTTCTGCCATTGGAGACCTGCAAATATTTCCCGTACAAACCGTCATAACAACATACGGATGCTTAGCGTCTACGTGAATTTTGTTTAAAGATTCCATACATATCCTTAATCTGGCTTATTTCTTAGATTTAACTGGCTTATACACCATAAACTTATATTTTGCATTAAATTGATTTGCGCCAACTTTTATAGGCGATTCCTGCCAATCGTCATCGCGCGCTATAGTCCACAATCCATCATCTACAAGTTTTTGAATGTTTGGAGCAAACGTATCTGCTTCTACTCTAGTATCAATCTGAGTTACGTAGGCAGCGTCAACGATTTTTGAATTAATCACTTCTTTAAAGATTGCTCCGCCGCCAATAATCCAAATTGCTCTGCCATCTTTTGGCAAATCCGAAGAATCTACAAGCTCAATAGGATTATCTTCAATCCACTTTTTTGCGTAGCAGATTGCATCTTGTATATTTGTAAAGCTTTTCGCTCCATTTGGATTAAAATCTGGATTCCTAGAAACAACAATATTTTCGCGACCAGGAAGAGGCCTAAATTTTTCTGGCATAGCATCCCAAGTTCCCCTACCCATTATTACTGGGCAAGAGATTGTCATTGCCTTAAAATAGCGCAAATCTGGGGAAAGCCTCCAAGGCATGCCGCCATTAACACCCATTGCGCCTGCTAGGCCTTGCAAATCGTATGCCTGACCCCAAATTAAACGCACAGGAATATTGCTAGTCACAGTATTGCTAGTCATAAAACTCCTACGTAAATCTACTAATCAATTACTAAATAAAGCAAACAGTTAAACAAGCAAAAAGTCACACTGCTACAGGAGCTTTAATCGTAGGATGATGCTTATAATCAACAACCTTAAAATCGCTATAGTCGTAGCTAAAAATAGAATCAGCTTTATTAATTTCTAGCTTAGGATACGGGTACGGCTCTCGCGAAAGCTGCTCAAGCACTTGCTCTACGTGATTGTCGTAAATATGGCAATCGCCGCCAGTCCACACAAACTCTCCTGGCTCAAGGCCTGCCTGCTGAGCCATCATCATTGTTAAAAGCGAGTAAGAGGCAATGTTGAATGGCACGCCAAGGAACATATCGCAAGAACGCTGATAAAGCTGGCAAGAGAGCTTGCCATCGGCAACGTAGAACTGGAAAAGCGAGTGACATGGAGGCAAAGCCATATTCTCTACTTCCGCAGGATTCCAGGCGCTAACAATCATTCTTCTAGAATCAGGATGATTTTTAATAAGATCCATAACGTTTGCAATCTGGTCGATTGTGCGATTTGGATTTTGCTCTGTTGGAGCTGGCCAACTACGCCATTGAACGCCGTAAACAGGGCCTAAATCGCCGTTTTCATCTGCCCACTCATCCCAAATATGCACACCGTTTTCTTGCAACCAACGCACATTGCTGGAGCCTTTAAGGAACCAAAGAAGCTCGTATGCAAGCCCCTTAAAGAACACGGTTTTTGTTGTTATAAGCGGAAAACTCTTGCTTAAGTCAAAGCGAATTTGCTGACCAAAAAGAGATATTGTTCCCGTGCCAGTGCGATCCGATTTTAGCGTTCCTTCCATAAAGATTTTTCTAACTAAATCTTCGTAAGGAGTAGGAATATTGGATACTGGTTTTTGCGGCACGCGCGCGCGCAAATCTGCAAGTTCTTGTTGAGTTAAAGCCATACGCTTATTCTAGCATTAGCTAAATTCAACACCAGCAATGTATGTGCAAATAACTGTATATCTCTATATAATTGTTTTAGCTAAACACAACAACTGCAAAGGAGCAAAAATGGCTAGAAGAATATGGGTTGAGCGATTAGAAGACGGCTCTTGGATTGCAAAAAGCGAAGACGGAGCAACTTTGGAATTTGGCAAAGGCGAAGGACAATTCTCGCCTGTTGAGCTAATGCAAATAGCGCTAGCAGGATGCACGGCTTTAAGTAGCCAATATGCAGTTGAACACGCGATTGGAGAGGGAAAAGGCGCGCGCGTAGTTGTAAATGGCACTTACGACCCCGAAGAAGGAACTTACTTAAGATTCCAAGAAGACTTAACAGTAGACGCCACAAACGCAAAACCTGCGCTAACAAGCGAAGATGCACAAGCGCTAAAAGAACGCATGGAAAAGCATATTAGCAAGGGTTGCACAGTTAAGCACACGCTTGAGCGCGGAGCTGTTGTACAAGTTAGCGTAAATATTAGGCATTAATGGGAAGATTGGCGCAAGCGCTTTTAGAGCGCGGAAGAATCGCCAGCAACCTAGCGTCAAGAAAACGCCACTAATGTGGCAAAAAATAACGATTTGTGGCACAATGCTAAACACAATGCTACACTTTTAAGGTTGTTAGAGCTATTTATGTAATCGGAGGAAACTTTGAAAATCGCTATTTTTACGGAAACGTATCCACCATACATAAACGGCGTAGCAACGCAATCCTACATGCTTAAAAAAATGTACGAGGAACTTGGGCATGAGGTTCTTGTTGTTACGGTTGGCTCCGAAAAACAGCGTAAAACAAAGCTCGTAGACGGCGTTGTGTACGTTCCAGGTATTCTTTTAAAAAAGCTCTACAAATATAGGGTTGCGATTCCAATTGGAAATATGCGCAAAAAATTCCCGATTAACTTTAAGCCAGACATTATTCATATTCAAAACGAGTTTGGCATTGGAGAAATCGGCCTAGAAGTGGCCAAAAAAGAGCATATTCCAGTTGTGTACACGCTACACACCGAATACGATAAATTCCTGTTTTACATTGGCTTAAAGCATTTTACCGAGTTTTCAAGGAATATATCGGCAAAATATTTTACGCGATTTTCTAAAAACGCAACAATTATTACAAGCATGTCTTCTAAGGCTCAGGCTTATATTGACCGCCAAAAAGTTGACAAAAAGGTTGTTGTTCTTAGCAATGCCGTTGAATACAAAAAATTCTTGTCTACGCCAGAACGAATTGCTTTTAGAGAAGAATTCCGTAAAAAATACGGTATTGCAGATTCTACAAAGTTATTTGTTTTTGTTGGAAGAATTGGCGCAGAAAAGAACATTAGCGAGTTAATTGACAACTTTATGTACTGCGATTTTCCACGCGATTTGGCTCGATTGGTTGTTATTGGCGGAGGCCCTGATTTAGAGGACTTGCGCAATAAGGTGGCAAGCAAAGGTTTTGAAGATAGAATCTACCTTCTAGGGCCTATTGACCACACGCAAATTCCTAAGTATTTGCACGCAATGGACTACTACACCACCGCTTCTTTATCGGAGATGCATTCGCTTTCTATGCTGGAGGCAATGGCCTCTGGCTTATTTGCGCTTGTTAAGCACGACGCTCCTAACGAAAATCAGATTATTAGTGGCAAAAATGGCTATCAGTGGGATTCTAAAGAAGACTTTAAAAAAGTGTTTAGTCGCGTTCTTAATATGAGCCAAGAAGAGCAAGCAAAGCTAAAAGAAAATGTTCTTGAATACTCAAAGAACAATGATTTTAAAAAGCAAGCTCAAGAATTAATTAAGATTTATCAGCGCGCAATTAGCATTAATAATCAAGAAATGGCTAAAAAGCGTGCTGCTCGCGAGGCAAGACGAGCACGATTCTTGCTTAAGAAAAACTAAAAGCATATTAACAATACAAGTTTGAAAAAATCGCGTATAAAACACAATTAGTGCCTTATACGCGATTTATGTTTTAGCGCTTAGCGTTACTACTTAGCGTTACTACTTTAGTGAAGCGGATCGATTGTTTGCTCAATCTGCTTAGCTTCTTCTACACCAGCCTTTGGAACATCAACTTTATGAACGCCATTAATAGAGTCAATAGGCGCCGCGTTGCTACTAGCAATAGCCTGCTGAGCCACTTGCGCTGCGCTTAGCTCCACATACTTGCGTGGAACAACGTACACTGGCCTAGACGAATGCTGAAGCAAACCTTGGCTAATGGAGCCAAGAAGCAAACCAGTAAATCCGCCCCTGCCCCTAGAGCCAACAACAACCAAATCGTTGTTTAAGCTGGCTTGAGTCAAAGCGTTTACAGCAGATCCTGGAACCACGGAACGATGAATCTTTAGGTTTGGCAAACGCTGCAAAATCGGCTTTACGCGCTCATCAAGATCTTCCATATAAGATCCCATAACTGCCGTATCTCCCTCAGCACCCTGAACGCTAGGAACAGCGGAGATAACGTCTAACTGAGCATTCCAGCTATCTGCCAAGTCGGCAGCAATCTCAAGCGCTTTTAAGCCCCACTTAGATTCATCGGAGCCAACTGCAATCTTAGAAATCTTATTGTTCAAGTGAATTCTCTGACCATCATCGTCGGTGTATGGAACAACAACAATTGGGCAATAGGCATAAGCTGGTAGCGAAGAACTTGTTGTGCCAAGCAAACGCTCTGCTAATCCACCTTTTCCGCGGTTTCCAATAACAATAAGCTGATAGTTTCTAGAAAACTCCACAAACACGGAAGAAGGGTCTCCCGTAACAATAAGAGTTGTTGCGTCAACACCCTGCTCTAAAGCTACGGCTTTGGCTCTAGATAAAATCTCTTGCGCGTCTTGATGAGCAACATTATCGTCTCCAATGGCGGTATAAGTTGCATCAAAAGACACAGCCGCATAACTTGGCAAAGAATATGCGCAAACAATTTGAAGCTGCAATCCAGCGTGCTTAGCGTAATTGGATGCCCACCAAACAGCCTTATAGCTTGCATGAGAACCATCAACGCCTACAAGAACAGCTTTTTCTTGTGTAATAACATTCTGTGTCATCTAGATCCTCCTAGTATGCGCGAATTTTGCAACCTTTGCTTAAATACTACAATAGCCGTTTAATTGTTTTGAGTCTATTGCGACACAGCAGATTTACAATATAACAATATAAGATTAAACGCCACTTTTGCGCGCAAAAATAACTAGAAAACTCTGCGAATTGAATAGGCAGATGTAAAGACGTAAGGAATAGGACTATACTTTGTTCCGCCGTATTGCGAATTAATAACCATTCCGTTGCCTACGTAAATAGCAGCATGAGTGCCATTTGCAATAATGTCTCCAGGAGCCGCCTGATCCAGGCTTGGAACAGCTGTGCCAACAGTTGCTTGCGCACCAGAAGTTCGAGGCAAAGAAATACCCATATTGGCAAAAACATACTTTACAAAGCCCGAGCAATCCCAACCGGCAGGAGTTGTTCCGCCAGAACGATAAGGAACTTTGTCTACAAATTGAGCGGCAAAATTAAGCATTGAAGAAACAGAAGAGCCATCTGGAGGAGCAACAAAATAATTTTGCGACATTCCTCTAACGCCAGAACGGCTTGCTGCAAAATCGTAATCGCCAGCATTAGCGGCATTACGTGCATTTTCTGCGGCCACTTCTTCGGCACTCTTAGTCTGAGGAACATTCAAAGACTCAATACCACCCCAATGCGAATTAGAATCAACACTTGTAGAAGTGGATTCAGTAAGCAAATCTCGCTTAACAGAGGTGAGTTTAGGGAAAGAACGCGTAGAAGTAACAGCAGATTCTTTGGCAGAAGCATAAGCAAACGGAACCATAGTAGCAAGAAGCGTTACACATGCAGCGCCCGCAGCTATAGAAGAAAAAATCTTATTTTGCTTAATATTTTGCTTAACCATCATTAGCGATGTTAACACATTAACAATACAAAGCGGCAAAAACCGCGCAATAAATCAACAAAAGTTGATGAATCTAATCTTTATACTAGTAAAGTTTTAAAAGCCATAGTGGCGAATTTAGTAGTTAATTTAGTAGTGAATAAAATCAAAAGCAGAAACGTCTTTAGCACTAACAACTCTGGAATAAGTTCTACCATGATATTCAGCGCTAGATTCAGAGGTTTCTATAGAACCATCTTGATTAATCTTTTCTACAATTGCAACATGGCCATAATAGCGATTAACACCAGCCTGACCACGGCCAAACACCATAATGTCTCCAACGTGGCGAGGAGTATGATCAACCCAATAGCCGAGCTTACGAGCAGACCAGCCCCACATCCAGCCATCTCCCATATTGGAGCCAACAGGAAGACCTAACTGATGCCTGCGAATATAAACCCACCACGTGCATTGGCTGAATTCATAAGCGTTTCCAGAATCGCCAGAATCGTGATTTGGATTAAAGCCAGCTGGCAAAATCTTTGCATCTGAATCCATAAAAACAGCAACATTTGGATTATTTGCTGCCGACTTAGACATTTCCGACACTTTAAAATCGGAGATGGAACCCAAATCCCACTTAGACTTATGAGAAGACTTAGTAGAAAACGCATTTAAATCGGATTCAAGACCAGCAACAGCACTACTAAAGTTTAAATACTTACTAGCGCGATCAATGCTCTCTCTAGCACTAGAACGAGATGCTGCTTGAGCAGAAGAATCGTCTACAAAACTTAAATTAGAAGAATACGACTTAGAAGCCAAAGAATCCATATTATTAGGCTTGTTTAAAGTCATAGAAGTTAAAGCAGCTCCAACTAATGCAAACAAAGAAGCCGAAACAATCATACGATTCTTACGTTCTTTAGTAGCACGAGCCATTCTGCGCTGACGGCGTGTTAAAGGAACAGCAAATTCTTGTAAATCTACATTTTCCAAACCTACAACAGCGCCATTATTTGACAAAACTGCAGCAGCGCGATTTGTGGAAGAGGCATGCGAACCACGTACAGAAGCAAAAAGCATAAAAGGCGAACCAAACCGCCCCTTTGCTTTATTAGCGCCGTGCTCAGCATGCTTCATAAAAAATCGCTCCTAAAATCTTCTAAAGCGTATTCACAAATTTACACTTACAAACTTAAAGAATACAATGTGGTACGGATACAAAACACAGTACGCAATGCAATTCTTAAAATTGATATTGAACACGCAAAGATGTATGGTTAATCATATGAAGCTAGCACCAATTATTAATCCAGACGCACGCAGAGAAGCGCCAAAGCCGTTGCGCGTAGACTTGTGCAAAGCTTTTATGGCTGGAACAATTATTTGGCTAATAGCATCATTAATCACCGTTCTACTTGCGATTTTGCATTTTATACTGTGGTTTATTGCGGTGGTGTGCCTTAGCGGATTTGTAATTGGAATTTTGCTTTTAGTCTGGGAACACTTCGACCGCTGGGATTATAGAAGACTCGGAAAATAAGTCGCTTAATCTAATTTGCATCCGAATTTGCAAGCGAATTTGCAAGCGGAATAGCAAAGTTAACCGTAGTTCCCTGCCCTGGCCTACTCCACAATGTTATACTGCCATGATGCGTAAGAGCCACGTGCTTTGCAATAGCAAGACCCAATCCAACACCATCTTGGCTAGAATCATTTTGATTGCTCGACCTGTAAAAACGCTCGAAAATACGCGGCTGATCTTTTAGTGGAATTCCAATTCCAGAATCAACAACGCGAATCACAGCAAATCTATTATCGTTTGACTTTAAAACGCAGAGCGCCACACTGCGATTTTTGGGCGAGTAAATAATAGCATTTTCAACAAGTTTTCTAACAGCAACTATTATTTGGCTAGCATCTGCTAAAACGTTAATGGAAGAATCTGCCTTAACAATTACATTAACATTTTTGCTTTGCGCAAGGCTAGAAACCTGTGATTTAACTTCCTCCAACACTTTCAAAACGTTTACAACACTAGCCTTTGAAGAGTCTATAGGACTTTGCGCGCGCATAAGAAGCAGCAAATCTTCTAGCATATGCTCCAAGTGTTTAGATGATTTTTGAGCAGACGCAGCAACATCTTTAATACGGCTTGCACTAACATCTTTAGTTTGCAAAACATTAGTAAGACTGGAAATCATGCGTGTTGATTTAATAAGTTGATTAGAAACATTACTTATAAAATCGTTGCGAGTTTGCTCAAAGCGATGCGCTGCACTGGAGTCGTTTATAATAACAACAACCTTGCCTGCTCCAACGCTTCCAACCGTAACATTAAGCCAGTTAGGTCTAGAAATTGTAGAAGGATTAGACGCGGGTGCTGTAGAGCCAATTGCAGTAGGGTCAATTGTACCAGAATCGATTGCAGTAGAATCGATTGCAGTAGAATCGATAGGACTAGAGCCAACTTCGGCAGAGTCGGAGTCAATTGTTACATATTGTTTTGGCGTATAAGTCACCAAGTCAAAGCTTTCAGACCCTCCAGAGAAACGAACTTTATTTACGGCTTGTAAAACGCGCGGCGAAACAATCGAATCATCTAAAACAACGCCGAGAGTATAACTTTGCGAACTTGCGCGCAAAACGTCGTTATTTTTATCAACAACAATGGTTGCGCCTGGAAGCATAGCCAAAACCGCGCAAGCGTCGGAGCTAATATCTTCGGAACTATCGTCTAAATCAAAATCGGAATCGGAACCAGAATCTAAATCGCCAAAAGCTTTTTTTATCTTCTTAAAATTGCCTCTAAAAATTCGCTTAAAAATGCGCCTAAAATAACGCCTAATAGCTTTAAAAACGCGACTTAAATCGGATGTAAAAAACGGAACAAAAACATTGCGAAATGTTTGCAAAATAAAGTCAAATGCAAACATAACAACAACGATTGCAACGCAAAGTGCAATCAAAGCAAAAACAACAAACACCATTAAAGGCGAAGATGGCGAATCTTGAAGCATACTCTTAAAGAATACTCTAACGCGCTCACATTTAAGCGATTAATCTGTTTAAGCACGTGCGCACAGTAGTCTATAATTTATTACAGCAAGAATTTATTATGGCAAGTTTAAAAACGCGAATATGCTTCAAAATGCAAATCGCAAGAAAGGACACACCATGCGAGTGATTTTCAACGAAGAGATGAAGGCTGTTGCATCAAACATTGAACGCATGGCAGAGCTTGTTGCAAAAGCTATGAACAATGCTGGAAACGCGCTTGTAAACGCAGATATAGAATCCGCGCAAACAGTTATAGATAACGACGCAAAGTTAGACGCTCTAGAAGCAAACGTTATAGATCAATGTTTAATACTGCTTGCTCGCCAAAACCCAGTTGCAACAGATTTGCGAGAAGTAGTTGCAACTATGAGACTTGCTGCCACTTTTGAACGCATGGGAGATTTAGCTAGCCACGTTGCACAAATCGCAAGAAGAGATTGGCCAGAGCCTGCAGTTCCTAGCCAGGCAAAAGAAACTGTTGAAAAAATGGTTGACTTTTTGCATGTTCTTGCAGGTCAACTAACAGACATGCTTTCGAATAGAGACGTTAATGTAGCAGATGCTATTATTCACGGCGACGACGTAATGGATAAGTTGCACGAAGATATTTTTGCTCTTGTAGAAGGCGAAGATTGGAACGGCACCAGAAAACAACTGATTGACTTGGTGCTTTTAAGCCGATTTATGGAACGCATAGGCGATCATTCAGTTGCAGCCGCAAGACAAGTGGTATTTATTGTTTCGGGATTTGACCCAACTAAGAAGCCAGAACCAGATAAAGATACGGTTGTTGCATAAAACAAAATAAACAAAATAAACAAAAGTAGGTCTGCAAAATTAATTGCAGGCCTACTTTTTTAATCAAAACTAACTTAAACTAACAAAACTAACTTAAGCTAATCAAACTTACTTCTGGCCTTGAGCCGCAACGGCAGCAGCACCAGCAGCAGCAGCTTCTGGATCCAAATACTCACCGCGAGGCTTAATTGGCTTAAAGTTCTCGTCCAACTCGTAAAGAAGAGGAATAGCCGTTGGAATGTTTACCTTGGAAATCTCTTCTTCGCTCAAACCGTCGAGCATCTTAACAATTGCGCGCAAGCTGTTGCCGTGAGCTGCAATCATTACAGTCTTGCCAGACTTAAGCTCTGGAATAATATCGGACTCCCAGTAAGGAGTTACGCGAGTTACAACGTTTGCCAAAGCCTCAGTTTCTGGAACTGGATCGCCTGCGTAACGTGGGTCATTTGTTTGAGAATACTCGTCGTTTGGATCAATCTGTGGAGGTGGAGTTGCGTAAGAACGACGCCAAATCATAAACTTTTCATCGCCATATTCCTGACGAATCTCAGACTTGTTCTTACCTTGCAAAGCACCGTAATGACGCTCGTTTAAACGCCAGCTGCGGCGAACTGGAATCCAAAGGCGGTCGGCGGCATCAAGCGCGTAATTCGCGGTATTGATAGCGCGACGAAGCAAAGAAGTGAACACGATGTCTGGAAGAACGTTCTTCTCTTTAAGAAGCTCGCCACCATGCTTAGCTTCCTCAACACCCTGCTCAGTGAGAGGTACATCAACCCAACCAGTGAACTGATTGGTCTTATTCCATGCGCTCTGACCATGTCGGAGCAATACTAATTTGTATGTCATAATTACCTAGTCTATTAGTTTCGTACGACTACATGAATTAAATTTGACTTTACGTCAATTAGCGAAGAGGCTTTACGAGTGGGAATGTAATCGTCTCGCGAATGGTTGCGCCCGTAAGGGCGATTAGCAAGCGGTCAATACCCATTCCCATGCCGCCAGCAGGAGGCATACCAACACCGAGAGCCTCAATGAAGTCCTCGTCAATATCCATTGCCTCAACGTCTCCAGCCAAAGCGTCCTTAGCTTGAGCAACAAAGCGCTCACGCTGCACAACTGGGTCGTTAAGCTCGGAGTAGCCGGTTGCAAGCTCAAAGCCGCGCACGTACAAATCCCACTTTTCAACCATTCCTGGCTTTGTGCGGTGACCCTTAACAAGCGGGCTGGTTTCCACTGGGAAGTCGCGCACAAAGGTTGGCTCGTAAAGCTTATCTTCGTAGAAGTGCTCCCACAAGTGCTCAACCAACTTGCCGTGATTTTCCACTTCGTCGCGCTCAACGCCAAGCTTGTCTGCGATTGCGCCCAAATGCTCAACAGAAGTCTCTGGCGTAATTTCCTCACCCAAAGCCTCGCTAAGCGATCCGTACATGGTAATCTGCTTCCATTCGCCACCAAAATCGTACTCTTCACCGTTAAGCAAAGTCACCTTAGTGGAGCCAAAAGCGTCTACAGCAGCCTTTTGAATCAGCTCTTTAGTAAGATCGCCAATCGTATCGTAAGTACCGTAAGCCTGGTACGCCTCGAGCATTGTAAACTCTGGAGCGTGAGTTGCGTCCACGCCTTCGTTACGGAAATCTCGGTTAATTTCAAACACGCGGTCAATGCCACCAACCAAGCAGCGCTTAAGGAAAAGCTCTGGAGCAATTCGCAAATAAAGATCAATGTCAAAAGCGTTCATATGAGTTGTAAACGGACGAGCAGCAGCACCGCCGTGAACCGTTTGCAACATTGGAGTTTCGACTTCCAAGAAGTCGTGGCTGTCGAAAGTGCGGCGAAGAGAAGCCACAGCATGCGAACGCCTACGAACCATATCGCGAATCTTCTCGTCTGCAATCATGCCAATATAAGGCTTGCGCGTACGAGTATCGTCGCTTAATTCCTTGTGCAAAGCTGGGAGTGGCTGCAAAGCCTTGGCAGCAATTGCCCACTCAGTTGCGAATACGGAAAGCTCGCCAGTCTTAGAAGAAATCACGCGACCGCGCACGTACAAATGGTCGCCCAAATCTACCATCTGCTTAAAGCTCTTAATGGATTCTTCGCCGATTTCCTTCTTGGAAACCATTGCCTGAATCGTGGTGCCATCTCCTGCCGCAAGCTTAACGAAGCACAAGCCGCCAGCATTACGCAAGAAAAGAACGCGGCCAGCAATGCCAACCTCGGTATCGGTTTCTTCGCCAGCTTGAAGCTTGCCATCAAAATCGGCACGCACTTTTTCGATAGTATCTGTAACGTTAAGATGCACTGGGTATGGCTGCACGCCTTCCTTAAGCATCATCGCACGCTTTGCAACGCGCATTTGCACCTGCTCTGGGTGCGCAAGAGGACCAAACTCTTTATTGCTTGGATCAATTGCTTCATCCAGGCTTGCGCCTTCGTTTACACGCTTTGCAATAGCCTCATCTTGAGCAAGCAGCATTTCGGCATGCTCAACGGTGTCAATTTCATTGGCGTTGTCTGTTGATTCATTTTCTGCTGCGGCGTTTTGCGCGGCGAGCATTGTAGTATTCGTGTCACTCATAGACGCTAATTGTAGCCACTAGGGAATACAGCATGGAACGCAGTTAAGAGAGCAGTTATTTACATAGAGTTAAGCGAACACAATACAATATTTGTATGCGCCAACCTGTAACATTACGGACGTTGTTAGAACTTTGTACGCAGGTACTTTACGCAAGTATTTTGTACAAGTACTTTGCACAAGTGCTTTGTGCAAGTCTAACATCGGGCTGTAGCGCAGTTTGGTAGCGCGCTTCGTTCGGGACGAAGAGGCCGCGGGTTCAAATCCCACCAGCCCGACTTTTGTGACTTAAGCAGAAAACTTCCGCACTTTGTACCAGATTTGACCTAAATATGGTACAAAAAGCGGAACACAACTCCGCACTTTGTACCAGATTTGACCTAAATATGGTACAAAAAGCGGAAATGTAGGTCATGTCACTAGCGCGTTACAGCGCGCTGCTTTATGGCGTTTTATTTTATAGCGATTAATCTTTTATAGCACTCTGATTTTCGTCGCTTTGCTCATCATCGCGCTTCTTCCTCATCTTATATCCCACAATAAAGCCAATAAGAAGCATAATCAGCCACGAAATAATCAAGCCGCCAATTCCCAACCAGGAATAGCTATTTCCGCTTTTACAAGGCGCAGCTTTATTTGATGATTTTCTTACCGATTTATTGGATTTATGCGATTTTGCATCTTTCGGCAAAGTTGGGCACTCGCATTTGCAAGTTCCACTATTGCTATTGAATTGCTTTTTTATTACAAAATTAGAATTATTTTCCGCCTCTGCGCGCTGTAGCACGTTATTTTGTACATCAGCACCTTGAGTTGATTGAGGCGATTTTTGAGGCTGTTTAATAAACGGATATACAAAATCATGATTCGAGTTAATATTCAAATCTGGCTTTGTAGTCACGTCTGGCAAAATATCCGAATCATCTGGACCATGCTCTGGCGTTGGAGTTGGCGTTGGCTGCGGTTCTGGTTCTGGCTCTGGCGTTGGAACAGGCGGCTTTGGCTTTTGCTTATGCGTTACATTAGCCGTAAAAGTTACGTCTTTCCACGCGACTAACTCATGATTTGAAATTTCTGAATCAGAAACATTACTACCATTGCTAACAGTTACCTCTGTTCTGCCTGGAGCAGTATTCCCAACTATGTAGTAGACTCCAGTTCCTATATTATTTCTACCAACAGTAGCCTCTTTAATATAATCACCTAATTTGCTCTCATCAACATTCCAAGTGACAGTATCTCCCTCAACAATTCCAAGAGATTTCTTTATACTATCCAAATTCATAACTGGTTTAGAACGAGAATTATCCGCTCCTTTAAGAAGATTTTTCAATTCATCAATCTTATTACTCTTAGATTCGCGAATAAGTTTAGCAGTATTAGTCAGACCCGAGTTTTCTGCATAAGACGCAAGCATTTCTCTAGCTTTCTCCAACTTTTCGGAAGCATTCAAATTCGCATCTTCACTTGGAGAATATTTATATTTGCAATTAGTAAATTTTGTATCACTTAAATTATGCTTAACATTTTTACCCTGTAGCACGTCAGCAACACAAGTTAGAGAAGTATTATCAGCATTATTCTTAAACGTAATCTCAATATAATCGCGCACTATACGCATATAATTAGCTTCTGTTTTAGGATTTAATTCAACATTTTCGCCTGGATTTTTAGCAGATTTTCCACCCGATTTACGCCATACGCCTTTAGCTCTATAAGGTAGGAAATTGCCTACGTAAGTAAAATCACGCAGAGTATTGTTAAATACTACACCACGATACCCAGGTTCACCTTCACCAGGCAAACTATAATAGTTAGGATTTTTAGGAACATTTTCAGTAGGAATAAACCATTTACTTAAATCTAGCGATTCTAAAGCTGTCATATAAAAAGCACAATACATGTCATTTATATTTCTAGTGTTCCATTCCTCAATTCCTGGTATAGATGAAAGTTTGTTACAGTTAAAGAACATCCCCTCAATGGTCTTTAATTTACCTTCTGTAGATGGAAATATTTCTACTTCTTCTAGAGAGCTACACTCTCTAAACATACTTATTGTGTCTTCAATACCTGCATGCTGCCATCCAGATAAATCTATGTTTTTTAGCTTTTTGCAATATTCAAACATGGAATGCACGTTCTTTACATTCGTCATATCCCAGTTATTAATACCATCTAAAGTTCTAAGATTCTCACATTTAGAAAACATTGAGTCTGCATTACCACGTTCAAGTTTATTACTGAACTTTATATGCTCTAGACCAATTATTTTCTGAACACCTTCAAACCCATAAAACATTTGCGATGCAGCAGATAATGTCATGTCTTCATCTATGACAATAATTTTTATTTGATTAATTAAAGCGGTTTTATTATTATAACCATCATAAATTGACTCTACAGTATTAGAATCATTGCCTATCAACAATTTTCCATTTACATCATCTTTTGAATTCTTAGGCTTCAAATGCAAAACTTGGAAATTATTTGTAGGATCGTATTCTAAATTACGGCCTTTCAGATCAATCCAGCTGCCAGCCTTTTCAATTTTTATATCATCTGCATCTATGCCATAAGAATTATCAGCTGAACGCTCACCCGAAGCCGAACCAGCCGAACTCGCCGAACGAGTGGCACCTTTGGCACCTTTGGGAGCAGCAGCACCGGAAATCGCGGAAGCGGAACGCGCGTTGCCTACCAATCCGACTGCGCTTGTAATTGTTGGCAACGTCATTGTTACTGCCACAATCGCAGACGCACAGATGGCCACAATTTTATAAATCCCACTCTTATTCTTCATCTTCTAATCCTATGCAAAATAAAATGCTATCCCAAACACATCAACGCTAGCACTTAAAAAAAAAAATGGAAGAGAAATAGGAAAACATACTTCACATCCATATATTTTTGTAACTAATTGCTACTCTTATTCGGAAAAATTATTTTTTGCAGAACTATTTCAACATAAATTATTTGCGGTACTTTTTAAATTATTCAATCTCAATTTCGATTTAATCCGCATCTTTGCACACACGCAGTTACAAAAACACACACTACAGTATGCTGCTAACGTTATTTTAATTTGATAGAATTTTAGATAGTCCCTCGAATAGTCACCCGCTGGTGCGCGTTTCCTTACATAGCGTAATGAATAGAGGGGCTATAATTTTATCTATTATTTTTGGACTATAACCCCAATTTTGCAATTTAGTGATTACTAACTATCTGGCAGCAAATTTACGAGTTGCAATTGCAAGACCCGCAAAGAATCCAGCAAACAGTGCCGCAATTGAAGAAATAATCCAACATGTTGCTGCAGTTCCAGTAGTTATTAAATACCCTCTACGCACGCCGTCAAGCGTATTAGTGCTAGAGGAATCATCGCTCTTATTGAGCTTATTTTCTTGAGCATTAGGGCATATGCACTTACTTTGCCCTGGTGTTTTATTTGATATTGCAGGCTTTCCGCCGAAACCACTAAATCCGCCAAGATCTGGAGTAGAATCAGGCTTCAATTCTTGTTTTGGCTCTGGAAGAGGCGCTGGAGAAGGATTTGGAGCAGGATTTATAATCTGCGGAATGCATGGTCTAGGCTTATCTGACTTCTTATTGTTCTTAATAGTTGCAGTAAAAATTGCATCAACCCATGCGTATAAATGCGTATTTTTTACAACCCTATCGTCTGGAATAAACTGTTCAAATTTTGGACTGACAAATTTAGAATTACTACTACTCTTATCTGATGGACTATAAACACCTGTTTCGTCATCTTGCACAATAAAATTATAAGGAGCAACCTTATTAATATCCCAAACAACAGTATCTTTTTTATCAATTCCAAGAACAGCTTTTATTTGATCAAAAGTCATAGGAGCAGACCTAGAAGACTCTGCTTCTTTAAGAAGATTTTTTAATGCCGAAAGAGAACTACTCTTAGAATTACGAATTAACTTAGCAGTATAACTTAAGCCTATGCTTTCTGCATACTTTGCTAATTCTTCCTTCTTTATACTTAAATCTTTTGTATCGCTTTGTTTATCTGCATCTGTTTTATCAAAATTATCATCCCTATATTCATGATGACAATTCAAGAATTTAGCTTCATAATCACCTTTATGCAATTCATAAGACTTACGTCTATACATTGTACGTGAACCTTCTTGAAACTTCACAAGACCTTGCAATGCGTCAACAGAACAAACAATATAATCATTACTATATGTAGTATTAAAGGTGACTTTAATATAATCTCGAACTATGCGAAGAACATTTTGTTTTCCATTATTTGAAATAAGATTTTCACCAGGAGTTTTGCCTGTTTTACCACCAAATATTCTCCAAATACCATGATTAAGACCAGATATAAAAGCTTTTGAAAGATTGCCTCTTTCATCTAAAACATCATACGGACCTTTACCACCCATGTTTGGATAAGGATAATAATACACTTTTGGTTGCTCAGCTTTATTTGCAGGAAGAGATAAATCTCGAAGCCCTACCGAATTAAACATAGCGCCTATAGAATTATGCACTATACTACTAGTTCCCTGCTCAGGAACATCTTTATTCGGGAACTTCCATTTACTCAAATCTAAGACTTCAACACCACTGCCTTGGAACATTTCTGCCATATCTTCAACTCTTGAGGTATCCCAATCTTTTATACCATTAATCTCTTTTAGCTTTGAAGTAAAGTAAAACATTTTCTCCATAGTTGTCACATTTTTGGTATTAAATTTTTCTAAGCCTTCTACACTTGAAAGCTTGGACTCACCTCTCTTCCAACTCATGTTGAACATATCGTTTATTTTTGTTAACTTTCCACTTTGTGAAGCAAATAACTTAGCACTTTCTAAATTAGAGCACATTTTAAACATGCCACTAGCATTGCTTATATTAACTTTTTGCCATTTGGATAAATCAATTGATTCTAATTTTTTGCAATAAGCAAACATTAAACTAGCATCTTCAACATTTTCCATATTCCAGTTTTCAAGGCCAGTTAAACTGAGCAAATTACCGCAATTATAAAACATTTTAAAAATGTTTACAGCTTTTCCATCTTTTTTGATGAACTTTATCTTTTTTAAGCCTTCTATAGACTCAAGACTAGAAAAATCAGAAAACATATTCTCTGCATTATTTATTTTAAAGTCAGTTCCACCTATAACAACCTTTTTAACGCTTTTATATCTATCATCATCAAGCAAATTTTCAAGATTACTTGCATCAACTGAATCATTAGAATTATTTGCTTGCAAATGCAAAATTGAGTTGTTTGCTCCACTTAATCCCCATTTAAGATTGCGATCAGAATCTGTAGTCCAATTTAATGGCTGCGGATCCGCATCTGATGATCTAGATTGAGCAGAAGAACTTACGGCAGACCCAGAAGACGAAGTGGAAGGAGTCGAAGTGGAAGGAGTCGAAGTGGAAGGAGTCGAAGCAGAAGCTGCATTATGAGTGGAATCGCTAGAAGCAGACGAGCCAACAGCACTAGAAACAGTCGGAACCAGCATTGCCAGAGCAGCAATAACAGACGCACAAATCGCAATGCTTTTATATAGTCTACTTTGATTCTTCATCTTCTAATCCTATGCAAAATAAAATGACATCCCTAAAATATCAACGCTAGCACTTAAAAAAAAAAATGGAATAGAAAATGTAAAATACACTAAAAAACAACTATTTTTTATAAAAAACTAACCTTAAACAAAAATAGTTAATGTAAATTATTACAAATCGTTAAAAAATAAAACAGGAATCGCGCACGTTGCAACACTCTTATAAACAAATAATTCGCTATGATTAAGTAGTGAATAAAACAGAATTTAATCGCAAGAAGCAGGGTGGCTTAAATGTTAGACGTTGTTCAATTATATAAAGAGCTTGACAATATGTTTGCTGCTCACACAAATGCGCAAGAAATCGAAAAATACTTGATGGATGCGCTGCACGAAGCAAATTGCGCATATGGCGAATCGCAAGAATCAAACGCTCAAGCATTGCAACTATCTGTGTTAAACGAGTTGATGGGATTTTATAGGTCTAGAGGAGAACACGACAAAAACAAGCCAATCATTGATAATGCGCTAGATTTGGCAAAAAAGATGGATTTAGCAGGCAGTGAAGCAGGAACAACCACGCTGATTAACGCTGCTACAAGCCTTCGCGCAGCTGGCGATTATGAACGCGCAAAAAACATTTACAATCAGGCGTTAGAAGAGGCGGCTAAAACGCTGGGACCTAAAAATCGCAAGTTGGCAGCACTTCACAACAATCTTTCAATGCTTTATAGCGAAACTGGAAGCACTGCAAAGGCTGTTGAGCAGCTTAAAAAGGCGCTTGAAATCTTAGAAGAAACGAGTTTAAACACTTCTACCGATATTGACGTAGCAGCAACTCACACAAATATTGCGCTGGCGATTTTGCAAGAGGCACGGGAAACTCAGGATGTACAAGAGGCGCAAGAAACGCAAAATAGCTACTCTTCCCTAGTAAATCTTGCTCTTAGCCATGCGCAAAAAAGCATAGACATTTATAAAGCTGGCGGCAACCAAAATCAGCCGCATTACGCCTCGGCATTGGCAGGTTTTGCGCAAGTTCAATACGCAATGGAAAACTACACTAGCGCGGCACAAAGCTACAAAGAAGCACTTGATTTGATTGCACAATGCTACGGGGAAGATAGCGAGTCCTATGCGATTACGCTGGAAAATTTGCGGCAAGCGCAGAAGGCAGCAGAAAAGTTTACGGCTGGCGGCGTGACGGATGCGATTCAGTGTGCTGCGGAAAAATCGCAAGCAACCACACAAGCACAGCCAGAGTCAAATAAAACTACACAATCAAACAAAAATATAAAAGCAGAAAATAATCCAAAAATAAAAAACGGCATGCAACTTGCAAAAGAATATTGGCAAACCTACGGAAAGCCGCTGCTTGAATTACCAAAATTTAAAGACTACAAAAACCGCATAGCTGCAGGATTAGCGGGCCACGGATCGGAATGCTACGGATTTGACGACGAGATTTCACGCGACCACGATTTTGGACCAGGATTCTGCTTATGGCTTACAGATGAAGACTATGCGAAAATTGGCGACGATTTGCAAGCAACTTACGATTCTCTTCCGCAAGAATTCGCTGGTTTTGGCTCTAGAAAAGAAACGCCGCGCGCTAAATCATGTGAAAGCAGCAAGCGAGTCGGAGTATTTAGCATAAGCGAATTTTTTGAAAACATAACAGGATTTTCCGCCGCACCAAGCCAAGACGAGCCGCATTTATGGCTTTCGCTAAGCGAGCCAACACTTGCTGCAGCTACGAACGGCCAAATTTTTGCAGACCCACTTGGAGAATTTAGCAAAACGCGTCAAAGCTTTAAACTCATGCCAGACGATGTGCGAATCTCGCTAATATCTAGAAGGCTGGGCATGATGGCTCAAGCAGGTCAATACAATGTTCCACGAATGCTTGCGCGAAAAGACGGGGCTGCAGCATGGCTTTCTATAAACGAGTTTGTACATGCAACAGCTTCAATCGTATTTTTGCTAAATAACCCAATAAGTGCGGGATATTTGCCATATTACAAATGGCAATTTGCAGCTTTGCGCAAGCTAAGCGCGCGAATGGCGTCTAGACTTTCTGGCGTGTGCAATCAGCTTGAATCGCTTATGCGACTAAGCTCCGCAGCATGCTTTGGCGGAATCGGATTTGGCGAAGGCACAAAAGGCGGCAGCGAAGCCGAATCTAAAATAAACGCGATTATTCAAAACGTGTGCAACGAAGTAGTGCAAGAGCTTAAATATCAAGGCTTAAGCGATTGCAGCGAGACGTTTTTAGAATGGCAACGCCCGTATGTTGAAGCACATATTAATTCGCGCGCTGCGTGCTTAAGGAGCTTATGATGTGCAATTCATTATCAAATTCGAAAACACAAAGTCCAAAAACGCAAAAGCTTGCCGAAGAGATTACAAAGCTAGAATGGCAGCAATTCCAGCTTACGCAAAACGAAGGCGGACGCGCGAACTGTCAAGGAAACTGGCCAACATTCCACATTATGCGAATGAGCCAATTTTTAACTTGGCCGCGCGATTTGCAAGAGTCTTATAAAAAAGATCTTGAGCGCGCAAATAGCGATGGCGGTAATTTGATAACAGAAAAATATGCAAGAATGATGGAGTCTACTGCCCCAGAAATTTTTGAACGCACGATTAAGCCTTATATTAAGCCGATTTTGGAGCCTAGAAAAAGTGCGCAAGAGCAGGTTATTTTAACGCAAGTTAAGTGGGCTGAAGATTTTTGCAATCACTATCCTAATTTAGGTCTTGCAATGCGCGTTCTAAAAACAAGCGAAGATACAGCAGAAAATACGTCTTTTGAAACGTATTTGCGAGGAGAATTAAGCACGTATTCTAACGATACTTTTGCTAAATATAAGGCTTTTATAGAAGATTTGACGGCAAAAAATCTAAATCTTACGCAAATGATTATTGAAAATACTGTGTACATGTATGGCTACGATTCACTTGAATCCGCCGAACACGCACACTAGTTAACTTGCTTATAAAAACTTGCTTTTGTGCGTTATATTTTAATAAATAGCGCACAAAAGCAAGTTACAAAATCAAAGCTAAAAAACCTAATCAAGCATAAGATTTATTAGTTTTGAGATAGCGGAAATAACATCTTCAAAATTTACACTTTTCGCGTACTGATGCTTCTTAGCATATCTATTCCATCTATCGATTACAGCACTATCGCATGAGATGCATTCAAGTATTTCACATGCTTTTACTTTTGAAAAATACGTATTTCTATGCTTGCAAGTAAGTGACATAGCAATTTTTAATACACTAAAATCAATACTTTCATTAATTTGATTCACAAACTCACAATCGGCTAAATACGCAATAGCAACTCCACAATTCCCGTTATTAGACGCATTCAGCGAATTCATAATTGCGTAAATATCGTAAAAGTCTTTGCTTCTTGTATTACTCTCCGCCTTAGAAAGAATGGTTTGCAATTTTTCAGCCAATACTGATTCAAGTGGATACATTTGCAAATCTATATCATCTCCAAGAACAGTAGAATATTTTCCCACTTTAACTTCTGGATACATTGGATCTCCAGTAGCTATATCAACCGAAAAAGGAAACCTAATTTTATCTAAATGACCGATTATATGAAAACGATATCCACCATATTCATCTTCAGGTCTAATAGAATCAATAGAATCGTTGATTTCAAACCACACACCATCATGGTTTTCATCATAAGCTGTAACACTTTTAATAATATTAAATAAATAAGAATCCTCCATTTTTAAACCATTAACCAAAAAATCAATATCTTGGGTTGATCTATTATCAATTCCAAGCACAAAGCTCAGAAGCATTCCGCCTTTCAAGACGAAATTATTTTTATACACACTTTTTGCAAGCAACTTCAAAAACTCATCAAAGAAATATCTACTTAACAAAGTGTTGTAATCTAAGCTAAGTTCTTGCGACTTGTTACGCAAACGCTGAGTAACACTATCTCTAATTGCAATACTTTTACTACTACTGTTATTCATCGAGAATCTCCAAAATATCGTCAACTTGCCGAAGAATACCAAATTTTTTGGCATATTCGCGCAATCTATGTACATCTTTCTTAGGATTTCTCACATACGCACGCAAAGCCTTACCAAATATCTCTGAATCCTGGCGCCTACGATTTCTAACCAAATCGCAGATAGTGCGCTCCATATTATAAACCATCACATAATTACCAATAACCGTACGCACTTGAGTGATACCAATTCTATACCATTTTTTCTCAATTCGATGCACTTCAACATCACTTTTTATGCGCCACGTGTTGTATCCTTGGCATACCGTAACTTCGTTTATAAACGGCATGCGATCTGTAAGATTATGCAAATACAAGGCAGTTTGGTAAGAGTATATGCAAGCTCTATTACGAAGCTGGAAAAAATAAAGTTCATCATAATTATTTGAATTGCTATCGAAATAAACTCCGCGCGCAACTCTTTCCAAATCATTATTTTTGACCATGCTAGTTAGATACCAAGAGTCAATTCCTGCAGAAGAAATTTCTTTTGCAGTGACAATACCGTTATTTTTCCTAACTATTCCTTTAATCGAACTAATATTCGTTCTCTTTTGATTCGCTGTTACTTTCACTGATGCATACCAACCTATTAAAAAATTATCATTTTATAGATAACAAACACTTATAAAAAACTTGCTTTTGTGCTTTATTATTATATAAATAAAGCACAATTGCAAGTAAATACAGCTAAAAAGTTACATATAGGTGATTATTTAGGACTGAAAAACGTAAACATCAGCAAATGTTTATAAGTCAAGTATTGACACTGTTGACAAACATTGACAAATTCAAATAACTATTGATAAATATTTACAAATGTTGAGGCAACTATAGTGTGAATAGTTTTATTACAGTGTGAATAATTTTGCAGATGCACAGCCAATTCTTTGCGCAGTTTTTAAGCTACGCAAATCAGATTCAACAAAAACGGTGGAAGATACACGCAAACCATTTTTGTGCAAAAAATCTCGATAAATCATAATATTCGGCTTGCGCAAATGCGATTCGCAAGATGCACTAACGCCGTTTATATCGCCAAGTATTGGGCAAGTTGCTCGCGCGCAATCAATCCACTCTTGCGAAGCATTTCCCAACGCCCAAACGCGCACACCTTTTGCAATCAAATCGCGAGCAAGAGACGCAAAACGCGCTCGCTCCCCTAAAAATCCGCGTGAAAAATTCTTAAAATACAGGCGATAAAGCCAAGTTACAGCAGGACCGTGATGCTCGCTAAACGATTCCAGCGCGCGCTGGCTGCTCCATGCCGCCTCTCGCAAAGCCTCATGAAACTCAAAACCCCATTCTGGCTCGTAGCTAAACAGAACTTCGCCAATATAATCTGGATAATCCGATTCCAACGTGCGCCGCGCATCCCAATCAACAAGAAGATGCAAGTCAAAAACAACATCCGTTATGCCGTTTTCAACAATTTTTTGCGCACACAAATCGCAGCAGCCATCACTATTCTTGCAATCATCACTATTCTTAAAATCATTGCGATTAGGCGAAAAATCTTCTGCATAAATCATTAAAAATCCTAAATTATTCGGTTGGAGAAATTCCGCCAGCATAGGACGACATTCCAGAAGCGCCAGGAGCACCAGTACCATATCCAGCACCAGAAACACCAGCGCCAAAGCTAGCAGGCAAATTGTTCAAATTATACCCAAGCGCCTCAAGCTGCGCGCGCCCATCTTCCGTAATATTTTCAACACTCCAACGCGGCTTCCAAGTCCAATCAATTCTAAATTCATCTACAAGCCCCACCAGCGCACTCGCACACTCGTCTTCAATCAAATCCGTAAGCGGGCAAGCAGGCGTTGTAAGCGTCATTGTAAGAATCGCGCGACCAAGCTCATCAATCTCAATCCCATAAACCAAGCCCAAATCAACAACATCAATACCAAGCTCTGGGTCCACAACATTGTGCAAAGCCTCTTGAATATCTTCCTCGCTCACGCGCCCAATACTGTTTGCGCTAAGAGTTGATTCTGCTTGATTTTCTGCCATCTTGTTCCTTATTTTTGGTGTTACACTGCGATTTTATAAAGCCACATACGATTTTATAAAGCCTCAATAGCCTTTGCAATACCGTCTTTTAAGCCTTCCCATGCAAGCAACGCGCACTTGATTCGCATTGGATATTTAGAAACGCCTTGAAAAACCATTGCATCTTCCAAATCATCCTCGTCTTGCTCGCTTTTTAACCCCGCTCCCCTAGATTCCATGAGCTTGTGAAAAAGAGCGGCCAATCGCAAGGCATCCGCAACAGTTTTTCCCTCAACCAAATCAACCATAATCGAAAGACTCGCTTGAGATATTGAGCAACCGTGGCCATCCCACTTAATACTTTTAACAAGCGCATTGCTTGAATTATCAGCGTTTTTAGCGAGTTCCACATGCATTGTAACCTCATCTCCACAAGTTGGGTTAAATTGATGAGATTCGCCAAATGCGTAGCCTTTATTAGCTTCTACAGCACAATTTTCGTGATGATTTGTAATTGTTATATTAGAATCGTTTTTTAACTCTTCGGCTGCTTGCGACTTTTCCGCAACATCCGCAACTTTCTCTTCCTGCATTTCTGCTTTTAAAAGACTCTCTGTGCTCAAAAAATGCGTTTTTCCATGCGGATTTCTAGCAGCATCCAGAATCACTTCTTGATACATGCTTTCTAAGCCACTACCATCATCAAAACTCATATCGAACATACGCACTCCTTGCTTTAAAATATTACGACTATGCGGCAAAATATGCGCGAACGCGGGAAACGGCTTCCACAAGCACGCTAGCTTCTTCGATTGTGTTATAAACACCAACAGATGCGCGATTGGAAGCATACACGCCAAAATGGCGATGAATCGGCTGAGCGCAATGATGCCCAACGCGAATCGCGATTCCTTGCGCATCCAAAAACTGGCCAACGTCGTGCGGATGCACGCCTTCAACTTCAAAAGAAACTGTGCCAATGCGATTGTTTAAATCAAGCGGTCCAAGAATGCGAACGCCTGGAATATCTTGTAATTCCAGTAATTTAGCTGCAATGCACTTCTCGTGTTCTGCAACTTTTTCCATATTTAACTCGCGCAGCCAATCCGCAGCAACTCCTGCCGCAACCATTTGTGCAACCGGCTGAGTTCCTGCCTCAAAACGGTAAGGCGCATCCATGTATTGTGCCGGCTTGTTAAGCCATGCAAGCTCCACCATAGATCCTCCAAAATTGGCTGGCGGAAGTGCATCTAAAAGATTGCGGCGGCCATACAAGAATCCAACACCCGTAGGACCGTACATTTTATGCGCACTAAACGCTGCAAAATCAACGTCTAGAGCGTGAAAATCAACTGGAATATGCGGAACAGACTGGCAAGCGTCAAGAACAAAAATTGCCCCAACTTGGTGCGCACGCTTGCAAATTGGCGAAACATCTGTGATTGCGCCCGTAACGTTGCTAATATGCGTAACAGCAACGATTCTAGTGCGCTCATCAATAACAGTGCTTAGATAATCCGCGTCCGCTCGCACGCGGCCATCTTCAGTTACATCAATCCAGCGAAGCTCCGCGCCTGAGCGAATCGCAAGCTCTTGGAATGGCAATAAAGCGGAATGATGATCTGCCCTAGAAACAACAATATTGTCTCCCTTATTAATCACAAAATTATGACTCAAAGTTAAGTTATCTTCCGTAAAACCAGGGCGATTTAGCCTAGCGTTAATCGTTGCGTTTCCAATAGAAGTGGCAAGAAGATTAAGCGCTCCTGTAGCGCCAGGCGTAACAACAATCTCTTCGCTGCCTTCTTTGCTACAAGCACCAACCAGCTTTGCAACTTTTGCACGCGCTTCTTCAAAAGCAACTGTGCTAAGCGCTGCCAACTCGTGCGCTCCTCTATGCACGCCAGCATTAATCGTTTTATAAAACTCGCTTTCGGCGTTAATCACAACTTGCGGCTTTTGAGAAGTTGCTGCAGAATCCAAGTAAATCAAGGGTTTTGAATGTACTTTGCGGCTTAAAATGGGAAACTGATAGCGCAAATCTTCAAAATCGCACATTAACGCATTATCTGTTTTAAGATTTTTATGATTAAACATTCAAAATCCCCTTTTAAGCAAATTTATAACTTAAAAGCCGCTCCCCCAAAACAAAGATTGAAGGAGCGACTTTCAAGACTTAAATCTTAATAATTAGCGCTTTACGAACAGCCAAGCATAAAAGCCTAAAAGCATAAAACATAAAGCATAAAGCTAATATTAGAATCCAAATTGCGCTGCAGCCTGACGAAGAGTCTCTGCAGAACGCTTCAAAGCAGCAAGCTCACGATCCGAAACTGGAGTGTTTAGACGAGAGTTAACACCATTGCGGTTCAACAAAGTTGGAACCGACATGCAAACGTCCGAGATTCCATGGAAGTCGTCAAGCAAAGAAGACACTGGCAAAATGCGGTTGGTGTCGCGAAGAACAGCCTCAACAATATCTACACCAGACATTGCAATAGCGTAGTTTGTAGCGCCTTTACCGTTAATAATCTTGTAAGCTGCGTTCTTAACTTCTTGATGGATTTCTTCGCGCTTAGCCTCGTCCAATGGCTCGTGGCCTGGAAGAGCATTCCATTCGCACATTGGAACGCCACCAATAGTTGCAGAAGCCCAAAGTGGAACTTCGGAATCGCCATGTTCGCCAGCAATATAGGCGTGAACGTTCTTAACATTTACACCCGTGTGCTGAGCAATAAGGAAGCGCAAACGTGCAGAATCAAGGTTTGTACCCGATCCAAACATTTGATTAGCAGGAAGACCAGAAAGCTTCATAGAAACATGCGTAACAACGTCAACAGGATTTGTAATCAGCATGTAAATTGCATTTGGAGCAACCTTAACAACGTTAGGAATAATCGACTTCATAATGTTGATAGTTGCGCCTGCAAGCTCCAAACGAGTCTGGCCAGGCTTTTGACGAGCGCCAGCAGTAATAACAACCATATCCGCATCGCGGCAGATTTCAACGTCGTCGGAACCAGCAATAGAAACAGCTGGATAGAAGCTGGAACCGTGCTGCATGTCTAGAACTTCTGCCTCAACACGTTCCTTAGCGATATCCTCAAGCACAATTTCACGAGCAACACCGCGCTGAGCAGCAGCAAACGCAAGCGTAGAACCTACTGCACCAGCACCAATAATCGCAAGCTTTGTTGGCTTAACCTGAGAATTCACCATTAGAAAACCCCTTTTCCAAAAACAGAGTCAACCCTCTAGCTAAATAAATAACTCAAAATATAAGGGCTGCTCTCACAATAGAGATATATGCATGAACAGCTTTTACTTTAATCACACCTACGGAATTTTGCTTAAACCGCAATTTGCATAAGTTTTGCCGCTAAAGAATCGTTAACAAGAGCATCTAAATACACTCCAGAATCCTTGTATTCCGCCGAATTTACAATGCCATTTTCCCTAACTTTAGATAGCAGAGATCCCGAATAATCGCTGTAAGGAAGAGTGACTTTAACGTGAACATGTGGGGAAGGTAACAAATTTTCCATACGCGTTTTTAGTCGCTCAATATTTTCGCCACTTGCAGCAGACACAATTAAAGAATCGGGGTACAAAGATTGCAAACGCAAACGCATTGGCTCTTGCATAACGTCCGACTTATTAAACGCAATAATCTGCGCAATGTCTTCTACACCATCAATCTGAGCCAAAACCTCGTTTACTGCTTCAATCTGAGATACTGGGTCTGGGTGAGAACCGTCAACAACGTGCAAAATAACGTCTGCCTGTCCAACCTCTTCCAAAGTTGACTTAAACGCTTCTACAAGCTGAGTTGGCAGCCTTCGCACAAAACCGACCGTGTCTACAAGCGTGTACGTGCGCCCATCTTTAGTTAAAGACTTTCGAACAGCAGTATCCAAAGTGGCAAAAAGCGCGTTTTCTACAAGCTCCTTAGAGCCAGTAAGTCTATTTATAATCGAAGATTTTCCAGCGTTTGTATACCCCACTACTGCAACGGTTGGAATATCTTGACGACGCCTAGATCCACGTTTTGTTTCGCGAGTTGGTGCCATTAGCGCAATGTCGTGACGCAATTTTGAAATTCGATTCCTAATTGCGCGCCTATCCATCTCGATTTTTGTCTCACCTGGACCTCTAGAGCCGATTCCAGCGTCTCCAGCAGCGCGACCTCCAGCCTGCCTAGAAAGAGCAGCACCCCAACCTCTAAGTCGCGGAAGCATGTATTGAAGCTGAGCAAGCTCGACTTGCGCCTTTCCTTCCCTGCTTGTTGCATGCTGAGCAAAAATGTCTAGAATAACAGCCGTTCTGTCTACAACTTTGACTTTAGTGGCGTCTTCTAAAGCTCTTCTCTGGCTTGGTGGAAGATCGTCATCTACAACAATAGTATCCGCATCATTTTGCGCCACAACAGCTGCAAGTTCACGCGCTTTTCCAGAACCAACATACGTTGCTGCATCTGGTCTGTATCTTTGCTGCAACATGCCGTCACACACTACAGCTCCAGCTGTTTTTGCAAGCGCCGCCAATTCTCTAAGAGATTCTTCTGCCTGGCTTAAAGTTCCGCGAGCGCTAGACCATACGCCTACTAAAACAACGCGTTCCAGCCTTAGCTTTCTGTATTCAACCTCTGTTACATCTTGCAGCTCGCCAAGACCCGCAACTCGTTTTAGCGCATTTCTTGATTCGCGCTCTTGCCAAGCCTCATCGTGTATTTGCGCACTTAAATCAGCATTTGCAGTGTCTAGTAGTACTTCGGAATGTCCTGAAAGAACGTTGTTATGCTCATCTTTATGCTCAGGCATATTAAAACCACTTGCTAAATCACTGTTTTCTAGAGTGTCTACCAAATTTACGCCCTTTGCTGTTTTGTTTTAACCGTCACGCTAAATACGTTGTTAATATACGATTTACAACGTTTGTTTTATTATTGTGATTCTAGAAGACATAATTTTTAAATCAACAACAAAATGGCCATTAACACTTACAACAAAACCCAAAATACGAGTAATAACAAAGCTCCTAAAACAAATAAAATCGCTAAAAAAGCTAAGACTGGCGGAGAACAGTATTTTTCTGCTAACCCAAATTCTTTAGACTCAAGACGAACTTTGCACGTTGATTTGCGCGGGCGCAATTTTGACGTACAGGTGTCTAACGGCGTGTTTAGCGCTTCTAGACTAGATTTAGGAACCGCAGTTTTGCTTAAACACGCGCCACAACCCCCAGAAAATGGGCGTTTCTTCGACATTGGCTGCGGCTGGGGTGCAATTAGCTTGGCTCTAGGATTTGAATCCCCTAATGCACAAATTTATTCTGTAGACGTTAACGAACGCGCATTGGAACTTACTAAGTTAAATGCTAAAAATGCTGGATTAAACAACATTCACACCTATCTTGTAGAAGATGCGTTAAAAGAAGATTCATCTAAAAACATTGATCTTATTTGGTCTAATCCGCCAATTCGCGTTGGAAAAGATGTTTTGCACAATATTTTGCTCACCTGGCTTCCTCGCTTAAAAGTTGGAGGAGCTGCGTATTTGGTTGTTCAAAAAAATCTTGGTTCCGACTCGCTAATCCCTTGGCTTTCTAAAAATCTTGGGGAAGATTTTAGCGTGGAAAAATACGCAAGTTCTAAAGGATACAGAATTATAGAAGTCTTAAGAAAATAGATTTATAAGGATTTAGCAGGATTTAGCAGGATTTAGCAGGATTGAACCATGAACTTTGACTACCCTAGTGAGCTGCCAATAAGCGCTGCCCACAATCAGATTATTGAGGCTATTAAAGAGTCGCAAGTTGTAATCGTATCTGGTCAAACTGGTTCTGGAAAAACTACTCAAATACCAAAAATGGCTTTGGAGCTTGGAAGAGGAGGGCGTGGAAAACAGATTGTTCACACTCAGCCTCGCCGACTTGCTGCACGCACAGTTGCCGAGAGAATCGCAAGCGAAATGGGCGTTAAGCTTGGCGAAGAAATCGGCTACCAGGTGCGTTTTAACGACGAAAGCTCATCTAAAACAAAACTTCGCATTGTTACAGACGGTATTCTACTTGCACAAATTCAGCGCGATCCACTTCTTACTAGATACGACACGATTATTATTGACGAAGCTCACGAACGCAGCCTAAACATTGATTTTTTGCTTGGATATTTAACAACCCTTTTGCCAAAGCGCAAAGACTTAAAGCTAATTATTACTTCTGCAACAATTGACTCCGCAAAGTTTAAAGACCATTTTGAACAAGCTTTGCATATTAAAGTTCCTGTTATAGAAGTTTCTGGGCGAACATACCCCGTGCGAATACTTTACGAGCCTCTTGGAAGCGCACCTTCACTTATGAAGCACGTTCCAGGTTTTGCCGATATTTCTATGGATGATGAAAGCGTGGCACAAAGCCAAAATCTTTCGGAAAGCGGCGATATTTGCGACGAAGACATTGCTTCGGCTGTAACTCGCGCATGCGCTCAGCTTGTGATTCATTCCAGCCATACTCAAGGCGCGCGAGATATTATGGTTTTTGCTTCTGGCGAGCGCGATATTCGCGAGTTTGAATCCGCATTGCGCTCCTATTTTGGCGCGCGTGCAAGCAACATGAGTCGCAGTGACGCCATTGAGATTGTTCCGCTTTTTGCACGTCTTTCTTCTAAAGACCAGCATCGCGTTTTTGAACATCACACGCATCAGCGCATTGTAATCGCCACTAATGTTGCAGAAACTTCTCTTACGGTTCCTGGAATTCGCTACGTTGTGGACCCTGGTTTTGCCAGAATTTCGCGCTATTCCAAGTCTGCCAAGGTTCAGCGCCTTCCTATAGAACCTATTTCTCAAGCAAGCGCAGATCAGCGCTCTGGTCGTTGTGGGCGAATCGCAGACGGCATTGCAATTCGCCTGTATTCTAGGGAAGATTACGAGACTCGCCCTCGCTTTACCGACCCAGAGATTCTTCGCACTTCACTGGGATCAGTTATTTTACACATGCTTTCTGTTGGAGTTGCTAAAACTGGCGAAGACATAACAAACTTTGGTTTTATTGACCCTCCAGACATTAAGGCTGTTAGCGACGGTTTTAACGAACTTAGCGAACTTGGCGCAATTACGCGAAAATCTGGAGTTATAAGCCTAACTCGTATTGGACGCGAGCTTAGCCGTATTCCAATCGACATTCGCCTTGGACGCATGATTATTGAGGCCGCACGCAATACTACACCAAATACTTTGGCTGCAATTCTTGTTATTGTTGCATTTTTGAGCTTACAAGACCCACGCGAGCGCCCAGAAGACAACCGAGAAGAAGCAGATAGGCTCCACAATCGATACTCAGACGAGTTAAGCGACTTTTTAACCGCTTTAAATATTTGGGATTGCATATTCCAGGCAGACGGCGAAATCAGCAACAACGCCCTCAGGCGACTTTGCAAATCGGAATTTTTCCACTTTTTACGCCTAAAACAGTGGAAAGATTTAGTTAATCAGCTTAAAGATTTATGCAAAGAGCTTAATTATAACGTTGGCGAACCGCTGCCTGTTAAACGCGCGCCACTAGAAATCCGCCAATTGCCAAACAATCAGCAGGCGGCTCATAGCCTTTGCTGCACTTGGGATTACCAGGGAATCCATTCTTCTATGCTTTCGGGCTTGCTTTCTATGATTGGCATGCAAGTTATTCGCGAGCCAAAGGCTTCGGATTTTGCAGGTCTTCGCGGAACAGCCAAGATTCGCGCAATTAAACGCGCTCAAAAAATGGCAAAAAACGATTATCAAGGCGCTAGAAGCACACGATTTGCGATTTTCCCCGCTTCCGCTGTTTCTAAATCCACACCTTCTTGGATTATGTGCGCGCAGCTGGTTGAAACTTCTAGGCTTTGGGCTAGATATTGCGCGCAAATCGACCCAGCTTGGGCAGAGCCTTTGGCCAAGAATCTTACTCGCGTAAACTATTCAGATGCTCATTGGAGCGCAAGCAAAGGCTGTGCAATCGCCCAATCGAAGGTTCTTTTGTACGGCCTGCCAATTGTGCAAAATCGCACTGTTCAGTGGTCTAAAATCAACCCTTATGAATCTCGTATTATTATGATTCGCCAAGGTCTTGTAGAAGGAAACGTTCAACAGCGTTTTCCATACAACGATTTTATCTCCTCAAATATTAACGTTTTAGACGATGCCGACAATCAAACAAACCGCACTAGGCAGGCAAGCGAAACCGTAAACGACGAGGATTTATTTACTTTCTACGATAATAAACTGCCTCAAGAAGCTACCACTATTGCAGATTTGGCTAAATGGTGGAAAAATTACCGGCTTAAAGACCCGCATTTTCTTGATTTTAACGCAGATTCTGTTGAGCGCCTGCAATATACAAATGACACTGATTTAGCAGACTACCCAGATACTTGGCATACGATTGGAACAGACGGCCAGAAAATTAATTTGCGTTTAAGCTACATTTACGATCCAAATAATCCTTTAGACGGCGTAACTGTGCATGTTCCGCTACATACGCTTTTGCGATTAAAGCCGCAAGAGTTTACGTGGAACGTTCCAGGATTATTAGACGAGCTTATTATTGGCATGATTAAGTCGCTCCCTAAAACTTTACGTGTGCAATTTGTTCCTGCTCCAGATACCGCGCAAAAAATACGTGAGTGGATTGACGAAAACTACGATTTTCTTCCGGGAATAAGCGAAAATCCGCAAGAAGACTTTAACTGGCAAGACTTTAGCGAAGTCTTTACTAAAGCTGCGATTAGCGTTGTTGGAGCACAAATCCATCCGCAGGTTTTAAGCGAAGAACAGCTGCAGCGATTATCGCCTTATCTGCGAGTAACTTTTAGTGTTGAGCAAAAGAAAACTAATCCAAACAATGCCAATAAGCAAAACCACAAAAGAATCAAGCCTACTGTTTTAGGAACAGATAAGTCGCTAGAAAACCTACAAAAACGCTTCGCTAAAGATGCACAAGACTGTGCGCTAAGTGTTGTTAACCGTAAAGCAGTTAAAGCTGCAGCGGCTGGAAATGTTGTTGAACGCGCTGATTTATTACACAAGTCGGGTGCAACTAATATTTCTAGGTGCCAAATGGTTTGGCAGGGCGCTCTTAATATGCTTAAGTTAGACGATAAGCGAATTACATCTAGATGGCTAGGATCCGAAGCTCTAATACTTGCATCTGCACCTTATAAGTCTTCTAAAGATTTGGCTCAAGATTTGCAAATGGCTGCCGTTAAGCGCCTTATACCAGATACTAGCAAGATAACTAATGACGTTGAGCTTAAAGAAGCTGTGGCAAACGTTGCCGAAGTTTACGAAGATACAGTTTATAGCATTGCACACAGTGTGATTGCTATTTTAAAACGATATGCTCAAGTTGAA
Organism: Gardnerella rara; assembly: GCF_055452355.1. NCBI lineage: Bacteria > Bacillati > Actinomycetota > Actinomycetes > Bifidobacteriales > Bifidobacteriaceae > Gardnerella > Gardnerella rara. The sequence continues at coordinate 222,916 of NZ_JBVBJP010000002.1, read as the reverse complement.
TCCGCCGTTAGCGGCAGAGCCGATTTGCCTATGCTAAGCGTTCTTCAATCAATTAGAGAACACGCATCTTCGCTTGTTTTCACTGGTTTTATTGCGAATGCAGATTCTAATGCACTTAGTTCAATCGACCGCTATTTACACGCGGATTTGATTCGACTCAATAAAGCTAAAGTAGATAAAAACAGAGATGTTCAATGGGCTTGGCAAGCAAGCGAGGCTCATCAAATTGTAATAGAAGCTCAAAAAACGGCTTGCAGCTTGCCTGCAGGTCCAAATAGAGACGAAGCTCAAGAAAAAGCGCAAAAACTAAAGTGGATGTGCGAAGAATTTTATGTTTCTCTTTGGGCACAAGAGCTTGGAACCGCATACCCAATTAGCATTCAACGCATGAAAAAAATTTGATAGCACACAAGCAAAACAATACAAAACAATACAAAAATGGCCACTAACCGAGCCGCAAAACACGACTACTGGTTAATGGCCACTAGCAAAACAGCAATTATTCCTTAACCATTACGCTACGAACTAGGTAAACCACTAGTCCAATAAATGCAACAACTGCACCCATCATAATAAGGTTGGAATATCCAGCTGCTAATCCACTAATGTTTGCAAACGAGAATCCCTTAAACAGATTGCCTCCAAAGAAACCGCTGAAAATAGAGATACCGATTGATGCGGTTACGTTCATAACCAAATCGTTCATACCGCAGCCACGACCCGATTCTTCAACAGGCAATGCGCTAAGAACCGTTGAAACTATTGGCGAATACATAAGTCCGCAACCAGCGTAGTAGATGCATGCGCACAAGGTTAGAACAAGGAATCCGCAATTAATGAATACAGCAGCTCCAACCCATCCAAGAATCATAAGAATGGCAGCTGTAATAATGCCAGCTTTACGCCCAATGAAACCGATAATTGTTCCAGAGCAGGTTCCAATCACAGCGGCAACAACAAATGCCCACACAAGGTAGGAAGAAACTGCCTCAGTGCTCATATGGTACAAAGCTCCACCAATAACATTGTAGATTGGAGGCATGCAGTAGTTAGTAAAGTAGAATATAAAGATCAAAATAATACCCGAAAGCCAACGCTTATTCTTAAAGAACGCAGGCGTTACAAACGGGTTCTTTGCCTTTACAATGTACACAGCAAACACAATAAACAGAACGATGGAACCAAGCAGCAAGCCCCAAGCCTTGTAAGAGAAGAACAAAGTTAGCAATGCAACGGCAACGCCAAACACGGTAAAGCCAAGCTTATCAATCTTTCCACCAATACCATTTTTTGTAGGCAAGCACTTAACAAGAACCGGCAAGAACAAAATGGTGATTGCAGGAATTAAGAACAAATACTGCCAAGCAATAGAGCTAAGAGCACCAGCAGCAAAAACGCCAATGGATGCAGAAAGCTGGTAAGCTGCAGTAAAGAGTCCAAAGAAAATAACCTTTAAATCGTTGCGCAAATACTTAGTTGCAATAACAAGGAATGAAGAACCTGCAACCTGCTCGCCAGCGGTTTGCAAAATACGCGCAATAATAACAGTCCACAAGTTTGGAGTAAAGAAGAAGTTTGCAATAAAGCCAAATAGGGATCCAACAAACAGTGTTACAAGGCCGATTGTTATAAGCCTACGAAGCGAAACAAAATCACCTAAAGAGCCGTAAATAAAGCAAACAATACCTAAAACAATAATCGGCAAGCTTGTAATAAGCGAAGCCTGATTTGGAGCGCCAACAGCTTTACCAATCTGGTCAAATACCAAATTAAAACCCTGAAGGCATAGAGTTCCCAGAATAAATGTAATCAAAAGCAAAATAAGCGAATAAATTGCCACTTTATCACGCGTTTTTGGATCCTCGTATGGATCTAACGCTGTGGACTTTTCAATTTCAGTCATAATAATCCAATCAATTAATATTTTTAGTTTTTAGATTGGCTAAGACACGTCGTATATTGCGGAAAATGTTGCGATTTACGACGCGCAGAGCAACAAAAAGCGGAGTTAAAACGCGTAAAAATCTGCACTCAGCCTGCGATTTTTGCCAAGCCAGAAATACGAGTCATAAACTCGTTCAAGAATCGTGGAACATCAACGCCAACAGCAACTTGCATGGTCTTAACAGGGTCATTCAAGCGCGTAACGTCTCCAATAGTGCGTCCACGAGTTGGGCCTTCAACATCTACCTGCATATTGATTGGCAGCGTTGTAACAAGCGTTGGGTCCACAGCTACAGCAACAGCAAGAGGGTCGTGAAGACCGCATCCACCAAGATGTGGAGCTGTTGTCTCATATGCCTTAATGTAAAAATCGGTCATATCTGCAAGGAACTTGCCAGCCTTGGTGCCAAGATCACGCCATTGCTTTGTCTCCTTGTAGGTAAGCAAAGTCTGTAAAGTAACATCCAAACCAATCATTGTTACTGGAGCACCAGAGCGGAATAGTACATCTGCAGCATCTGGGTCTTGAGATATATTCGCTTCGGTCCAAGCGTTTACGTTTCCATGAATGGTAAGCGCTCCGCCCATAAGAACAATCTTTCCGATTTCGTCCTTGATTTCTGGAGCTTTCTTCAACGCAGCAGCAATATTTGTCATTGGTCCTGTTGGAACATACACCAAGTCCTTGCCATATTTCTTTACAGAATCGATAATAAAATCAACAGCTGATTCATCTTCTGCTTTGCGCGCAGAATCTGGAATCTCAACATCGCCAATTCCGTTATCTCCGTGAATAAATGCAGAAATTGGAAGAACTTCAAAAGAATCTTTTTTGCTTGCGTGCGAAAGTCCCTTATAAACTTTTACCTCTGGGTGACCAAGCAAGTCTGTGATTGCAAGCGCGTTACGAACACCTTGCTCCATTAAAACATTGCCATACGTGCCAGTTATGCCAATCAACTCCATCTCGGGGCTTCCAAGAGCATAAGATATAGCAAGAGTATCGTCAACACCAGTATCAAGATCAAGAATAAGCTTCTTCACTTGAGTTACCTTCCTTTGTGTGTGTTAGGCATGATTTACGTCTGTTGTAAATCATGAGTTGCACGAATATCTTTGATATTATTCAAATGTAACCATTCAAAAATTTTATTCTCATAATTTTGAAAATCAACATTACAATTGATTAATTTCCTACACATAATTGTTGTTTTATTTTGCAATAATTTGCGATTTTTGTTGCAAAATGTTCTAATAATCAACAAATGTTAAGTTAAATAAACAAACATTTAGATTATGTTTAAAAAGTCATATTCAAACATAAACATTCAAATATAACAAATCGAAAAAATCTTGCAAAAAATGTTAAAAAATAATCAAAGAAATACATAAAATAAAATGCGCGACACGCCACAAACAGCATATCGCGCATTTTGCAAAAGATGCGAAACTAAAGCCGAGGCAAATACTTTTCTAGCTCGTAAGGTGTAACCTGCCTGCGGTATTCCTCCCACTCCTGATGCTTGTTGCGCAAGAAATACTCAAAGGCATGCTCGCCTAGAACGCTAGCCACAAAATCAGACTTTTCCATAATCTTCAAAGCTTCGTCCAAAGATTCTGGAAGAGGCTGAATACCCATAGCCTGGCGCTCAGCATCCGTAAGCTCCCAAACATCATCGCTTGTAGGATCGCACAAAGTCATCTGCTTTTCAATGCCATCTAAACCAGCAGCCAAAAGCACAGAGTAAGCAAGATAAGGATTAGCAACTGGGTCCAACGCACGGAACTCCATGCGGCAAGAATTACCCTTGCCTGGCTTGTATTGCGGAACGCGCAAAAGTGCAGAACGGTTGCTATGACCCCAGCAAACATAGCTAGGAGCCTCCGCGCCTCCCCACAGTCTCTTATAAGAATTAACATACTGATCTGTTACTGCACAAATTTCTGCAGCATGATGCAAAATACCTGCAGCAAATTGGCGAGCAATAAGCGACATGTTAAACTCTTGCCCAGCTTCGTAGAAAGCGTTGGAATCGCCTTCAAAAAGACTCAAATGAGTGTGCATACCAGAACCAGGCTGGTCGGTTAGCGGCTTAGGCATAAAGCTTGCATACATTCCGCGCTCAAGCGAAATTTCCTTAACTACAGTGCGGAAAGTCATAATGTTATCTGCAGTAGTAAGAGCATCCGCATAGCGCAAATCAATCTCGTTTTGACCTGGGCCGCCTTCGTGGTGAGAATATTCTACGGAAATTCCCATTTGCTCAAGCATGCTCACAGCGCTGCGACGAAAGTCCATTGCCGAGCTTCTAGGAACGTGGTCAAAATAGCCACCTTCGTCAATAGGCACTGGAGCCTTAGACCAATCATCTTGTGCTTCAAAAAGATAAAACTCAATTTCTGGATGAACGTAAAAAGTAAAGCCCTTATCTTTAGCTTTTGCAAGCGCAGTTTTAAGAACGTGACGAGGGTCTCCAAGAGACGGCTCTCCGTCTGGAGTTAAAACGTCACAAAACATGCGTGCCGTGCCTTCTGGGCCTCCATGCCATGGCAAAATCTGGAATGTAGAAGGGTCTGGCTTAACAATCATATCGTCTTCTAAAACTCGAGTCATGCCTTCAATTGCAGAGCCATCAAAGCCAATTCCCTCTTCGAAAGCCGCCTCCAACTCTGCTGGAGCAATTGCAACCGATTTAAGAGTTCCAAGAACATCCGTGAACCATAGTCGAATAAAACGAACATCACGCTCTTCAACCGTACGCAAAGCGAACTCTTGCTGTCTATCCATATCTACAATCCAATCAATACTTAAGGATTATACTTTTTAGCATTTTAAGCAAAATGCAATGATTATATTATTTATATTATCCATTATTTTTTGCTTTTATTTAGCAATATCGCAATGAATTTACTTATTTTTAATTTAGCAATTTATTACAACTTGCTCACATTTTTTTGCCGTATTTATAAAAAATCTCTTTAGCTTTATCTTCACTTAAATCATCTGTGCTTGTAACTTCAATCCCAGATTCTTTAAGGTCTTTAACGCTTGAATAGCAAACCATAAGATCTTCAACGCATCTGGCAGACATTGCAAGAATCATAGGCGGAACAACATCTAGAACGTCTTGCTCATATTCATAAACTTTTGCATCAATCTTATTAGCACGATTTACCATTAGCACAGCTGGCATTCCTCGAAAATAATCGGTAAATTTTTTAACTGATTTTTCTGGATTATCTTCGTCTAAATCACGTAAAACTGCGACTCCCCCATTTTCGTCGCTAAAGCAATCAGCATTAATTCCAGCCATCTTACAAAAAGCAGCAAGAAGCTCCCCCGGCTCTACAACCGTTAAAAATAGCGCACACTTTGCCTTTTTTCCAAGCAAACCTTCTAAATCTTCTTCAAAGCTTGCTTGCTCAATCTTTTTAACAGCATCATCGATTGAATCGCGATTTTGCTCTTCGCTAAACTCTTTTTCAAATCCAAGCAATGCGTCTTCAAGCTCTTTATCGGTAAAAGACGTGCGAACCTGAGCAGAATCATTAGAATCAACGCCATTATTGTCAACATTTTTGTTGTTGCTACTATTGCCGTTGATATTTTTATTCAAATCATTGTTATCTTTACACATATCTTTCACTTTCTAACGCAAAAAGCCGCTGCTTAAACTACTTCTTAAAACGCTTAAAAATCACTTTAGATTACTCTAAGAATAATTTACGCGCTCGGCAAGCAAGCTGGTCCAAACAATATTTTTAGCTCTGCAAAAAGCGATGTATCTCGCTTAACTCTAAATCTATCTCCAAAAGATAAGACTTTTGCACAACCCTTAGAATCAATCAATGCAAGATTTACCTCGCAACATCCAGGATGCCTTGTAACAATGTTTTCAAGCTCCTTAATACGCGACTTTTCTAGCGCTTGAACTGGCAAAACAATAGTAACAGGCTGAGCATCTTGAGCTTCTAGGTTTGGAACTTCAAACTCAGTGGCTCTTAAAGAAACAGTTTCATCCCTAACTTCTACCAAACCTCTAATTCGCACAACTTGATCAATAGCAAGATCTGCAGCAGAAGACTCATAAACCTTGCCAAAGAACATGCATTGTATGGAACTTTCCATGTCTTCAATGGTTACTATTGCCCAAGCATTGCCCTTTTTAGAAACTCGCCTATCAACGCTAGTAACAAGTCCTGCAAGAGTTACTGGCTGATTTTCGCCAATCTGCTTAGCGCGATTTAAAAGCTGCGCAATAGACATTTCCCTAAGACCAGCCAAAACGGCAGAAAGTCCACTAAGCGGGTGATCCGAAACATAAAGTCCAAGCATTTCTCGCTCAAAGTTTAGCTTCGTTTTTTTATCCCACTCTTCAACATCTGGAATGTTGATTTGAGCATCTCCAAGGTCATTATTTGAATCGTCTAAATCGGCAAAAAGATCAAACTGACCGCCAGCCTGCTTTCGTTTAATAGAAGAAACAGAGTCGATTAACGGGCCGCAAACTTCGAAAATGGCTCGCCTACAAGGGCTAATTGAGTCAAAAGCTCCAGATTTAATAAGCGATTCAACAAGTCTGCGATTTAACGATTCAAACGATACGCGATTTACAAAATCTTTAAAGTCAATAAACTTTCCACGCTCGCTATTGCGCTCGGCAATAATATCGTTAACCGCCTTATCTCCAACATTTCGTACAGCTCCAAGACCAAAGCGTACAACGTCTCCAACTGCAGAATATTCAAGAACAGACTCGTTAATATCTGGTTGCAAAACGCGAATACCCATGCGCCTTGCCTCACCCAAATAAAGCGCGGTCTTATCTTTATTTGTACGCTCATTTTGAAGCAAAGCAGCCATAAACTCTACAGGATAATGCGTTTTTAAGTAGGCGGTCCAATAAGAAATTAAGCCGTATGCAGCAGAGTGCGCCTTGTTAAACGCGTATCCAGAGAATGGAACTAAAACATCCCAAACTGCTTGAGCTGCATCTTTAGAATAACCATGTTCTTCCATGCCTTTAAAGAACGGGATTTTCTCTTTAGCCAACACTTCTGGCTTCTTTTTGCCCATAGCTCGACGCAGAACATCTGCTTTACCAAGGCTGTATCCAGCTAGAATACGCGCAGCAGACTGCACCTGCTCTTGGTACACGATCAAACCATATGTTTCGCCAAGAACATCTTTTAGCGGCTCCGCAACCTCTGGATGAATAGGCGTAATCTCTTGCAAACCGTTCTTACGCTTAGCGTAGTTGGTGTGCGAATCCATATCCATAGGGCCTGGTCTGTAAAGCGCAATCAAAGCCGAAATATCGTTAAAATTATCTGGCTTTAAAGTACGCAGAAGAGCACGCATGCCGTCGGAATCAAGCTGAAAAACGCCTAAAGTGTCTCCTCTTGCAAGAAGCTGATATGTTTCTTTATCGTCAAGCGGAATTTTAGTGTAATCAATAGGCTCTTTTCCATTGTTTTCAACGTTTTTAAGCGTATCTCTAATAACCGTTAAGTTAGAAAGACCCAAAAAGTCCATCTTAACAAGGCCAAGCGTTTCACAGGTGTGATACTCAAATGTTGTGGTAATCGTGCCATCGGTGCGCTCCAAAAGCGGCGAAGTATCTGTAATAGGCTCCGAACCCATGATTGTTGCACAAGCATGCACACCCGTTTGGCGAATCAGGCCTTCAATGCCCTTTGCTTCTTCGGTAATCCGCTTTGTATCTGGGTCACTATCGTACATCTCGCGAAACTCGCGAGCCTCCGCATATCTCTTTGACTTTTCGTCAAAAATATCGTGGAAACTCATATCTTTGCCGTTTTTTGGAGGCGGCAAAATCTTTGTTATTTTTTCTCCAACAGCAAACTCGTAGCCCATTATTCTAGCGGCATCTTTAAGCGCTTGCTTTGTTTTAATCGTGCCGTAAATCACGCATTGTGCTACTTTGTCTTTTCCATATTTTTCGCCAACGTATTCCAAAACTTTGGCTCTACCTTCTGGGTCAAAGTCAACGTCAATATCTGGTAAAGACACACGCTCTGGGTTTAAGAATCGTTCAAAAATCAGGCCATGCTTCATTGGGTCAAGCTCGGTAATTCCCATTGCATACGCCACCATTGCTCCTGCAGCGCTTCCTCGGCCAGGACCCACCATAACGCCGTGCTCTTTTGCCCAATTTATGTAGTCTGCAACAACTAAAAAGTAACCACAAAACTGCATTTGGCATATAACGCCACACTCGTAGTCTGCTTGCTTTAGAACATCCATAGGAACGTTGTTGTTATACCTACGCTCTAAGCCTTCTTCTACCTTTTTAAGAAACAGCGAAGTCTCATCCCACCCCTTAGGGCAGTCAAATTGCGGCATAAAAGCGCCATCTTCGCCGTCATCAAACATAACATTGCAACGGCGCGCAATCTCAAGCGTATTATCGCAAGCTTCGGGAAATTCCTTAAAAAGCTCGCGCATTTGCTCGGCAGACTTTAAATAGTAGCCAGAACCGTCAAACTTAAACCTATCTGGGTCGTCTAAACGAGATCCAGAATTAATGCAAAGCATTGCGTCTTGAGCTTCGCGATCTTCTTCGTGTACGTAGTGCAAGTCGTTTGTAGCAAGAAGAGGCGCATTAATCTTTTTTGCAATCTCAAGCAAGTCTTTTGTTACGCGCGTTTCAATCGAAAGTCCGTGATTCATAAGCTCTATAAAGAAGTTATCTTTCCCAAAAATATCTTGGAATTCTCCAGCAGCGCGTAAAGCCTCTTTAAACTGACCCAATCTTAAACGGGTTTGAATAATACCAGACGGGCATCCAGAAGACGCTATAACCCCTTTAGAATACGTTGAAAGTACGTCTTTATCCATTCGAGGGTATCGCATTACGCGACCTTCTAAGTTTGCAACCGATGACGCTTTAAGCAGATTTGTTAGGCCTTCATCGTTTTCGGCCCACATTGTCATATGCGTAATTAAGCCACCGCCAGAAACATCGTCGCTTCTTTGTGCTTCGGTTCCCCAATGAACCTTGCTTTTATCTTGTCTTGCTGTTTCTGGAGTAACGTATGCTTCAATTCCAATAATCGGCTTAATTCCAGCTTTTACAGCCGTACTCCACATCTCGTACGCGCCATGCATATTTCCATGATCCGTAATTGCCACAGCTGGCATGCCTAATTCTTTTGCGCGCGAAACTAGGTCTGGAATCTTTGAAGCACCATCCAAAAGCGAATAATGCGTGTGATTGTGCAAATGTACAAAGTTTGTTTCTGGCCTAGTCATGGTTGCTATTTTATAGATGCAATATGACCTGTTTTGCTAAATACGCCTACTTTTATAATTGCCGCACGGCCTGCAAAGCGTGTTGCAAATCTGGCGGATACTGCGATTCAACTTTAATCAGTTTTCCCGTTCTAGGATGCGTAAATTCTAGCTTAGTTGAATGAAGCCATTGGCGTTGTAACCCCAGTTTTTCTGCGAGTTTTGGATTTGCTCCATACATTTGATCCGCCACTAACGGGTGACCAATCGAAGAAAAATGCACTCGTATTTGGTGAGTTCTACCTGTTTCTAGATTTACGCTAACTAAAGTTGCTATTCCAAAGCGCTCTAAAACATCCCAATGCGTTATAGCTGGCTTGCCATCTTTTGCTACTGTAAATCTAAAATCAGATACTTTTGACCTTCCAATTGGAGCATCAATAGTGGCCTTGTTCTGCTGCAAATTTCCTTGCACTAATGCCGTATAAGTTTTTTTAACACTATGACTTGCAAACTGTTGCTTCATCTTTTCGTACGCAAAATCCGTTTTGCAAACAAGCATAAGGCCACTTGTTCCAACATCTAATCTGCTTACAATTCCCTTTCGAGATTCGTCGCAAAGCGTTGTGTTTATTTTAATGCCAGCGGCTTCTAGGCTTTCTGGAACCGTAGGCCCATTCCACCCTTTTGCTGCGTGAGACGCCACAGAAACAGGCTTGTTTATTACTACAACATCGTCATCGTTATATACGATTTCTAAATCGCATATAGAAGGCTGGCTTTGAGAATTACTGGAAGAATCGCAAGTAGAATCTTCATTTTTGTTTACAACAATCACATCTGATTCTTGCAAAATAGATGATTTTTGCGACTTTCTATTTAAGATTTTTGCTTTGTCGCGCTCTATTAGCGATATTGCGTTTGCACGCGATACGCCAGCAAGCTTCGACAAGCATACGTCAAATCTGCAGCCAGCAAATTGACTCGTAACCGTAAAGCGAATATCACTCATCAGCGCGCTCTATAAGAGGAATCCCAATCAAAATAAGGCATATAACTGCGATTCCTGCAAACATAAGCTCAATATCTGCAACATTTCCAACGGACCAACCATAGTTTATAAAATCTACGACTTTTCCGTTTAAAAAGCCTTGAGCATATTGCGCTCTATCAATAAGATTTCCAAAGGCTCCAGCAAAAGCCAAAGCAAGCGCAATAGTCCAATACAAGGATTTTGTATGCTTAATAACCGCTGTCATTGCACCACAAGCAGCACAAGCCAATACGCTAATAACCCATGTAAAAGAAGAACCTAAGCCAAAAGATGCTCCAGGATTTCTAACAAGAGTAAAAGAGAGCAAGTGTGGAAGAATATCAATGTTTTTTCCACCGCTAAGCGCCTCTAAAGCCCAAACTTTGGTTATGCGGTCTAGAACCACGCCAATAAAAGCAATCAGTGCAAAAACGGCTGCGCGATTACGCAGCCGTTCTACACGCACATAACTATGCGTCAATGTATTTTCCAATCTAACGGGATTTAGTAGATACTACTCATCCTGCTTATCTTGATTTTCCATAGATGTATACGTGTTCTCGTCGGAAACTTGAGCAACAAGCTGACCCAAGAAGTCGGTCAAGCGAGTACGATACTCAGTTTCAAACTGCTTAAGGCTTTGAATATTGCCTTCAATAACCTTAGTTTGCTTTTCGAGATTTTCACGTACCTGACGAGCATATGCATCTGCAGACGTACGAGTAGTAGAATCGTAATCCGCAGCCCTATGCTGAACTTCTGCTTCGTACTGATCAGCTTGATCGTGAGTCTGCTTAGAGTAATCGTCTGCAGCCTGACGAACCTTGCCAGAGTAGGCATCTGCCTCGTTGTGAGCGCGAGCTGCGTAAGCATCAGCATCGCTACGAGTACGCACCGAATAATCATCGGCATCCCCGCGAGTCTGCTTATTGTACTCATCGGCTTCGCCGTGAGTACGCTCAGAGTATTCATCTGCCTTGGCAATTATCTCGTTATAACGGGTCTGGCTTTCTTCAACAATCTGCTGAGCCTTTGCCTTGCCCTTGTCTACGTACTGATCGTGCAACTGCATTGCAAGAGTCAACATAGCAGTAGCGCGTTCTGGCTCCGAGCCTTGAGCTTCTGCACCAGCACCTGCAATCTTCTGCAAGCTACCAGTTTCTGTGCTTGGTTCCATCTTAGAAACTTGCTCGCGAAGCTGTTCTTCTCGCTGATGCGATTCTTCAAGCTGCTTGCTAAGATCTTGAACCTTAGCGTTTTCTTGCTGCGTTACAACAAGCTGCTGGCGAACCTCTTCTAGCTCACGGCCCAAGTTTTCGCTGCTTGCACGGAAGTCGTCGCGTTCGCGCGTAACGTTTTCAAGCTCTTCTTGAATCTTCTTGTCTGCATCAGCCTTAGCGCTATCTGCAGTTGCGGCCTGAGCAGTAAGCTGATCAACCTGAGCACCCAACCCATCCAGCTGCTCCTTAAGCTGCTGATTTTGCTCGCTCAATGCGCGGTTATTTTCTTCCGCTTCCTTAAGCTTTGCAGCAAGATCGTTGTCACTCTTGCTTGCGTTGCTAGATGCAGTCTTTAAATCATTATTCTCCTTAGTTAAGGATTCAACCTGATTTGTTAAGTCCGCAATCTTGTTATTTAAGCTAGCAACATCGGCGCCAAGAGACTGCGTGGAAGCTCCAAGACCTTGCACGGCCTGCTGACCAAGCGCCTCGATTGTTTCTGTAACCTGATCTAAAAAGTCATCAACTTCGTCAACGTCATAGCCCCCCTTAAATCGAACGATTTGGAAGGTATGCTCGCGAATGTCTTTAGGCGTTAACAGAGCCATAATGCATTACACCTCACTTTTGGGCGCGCAGCCCTTTTGATATATCTCTTCGATGCTATCACGTCCATAGAAAAAATAGAGCAAAAAATGATTATTTTTTACGAAATCTGCCAATATTTTTCTAAATTAAAAACTATCATGCCGCTTCATTAAAAAAACAACATTAATAAGCACTAATAAAGAACGCTTAAAACGACCTGTAAAACAATTATCAAAAAGTAAACCGCCATAAAACTCACGTCTAAACTTATGTTTCCTAGCCTTACAGGAGGTATAAATCTGCGTGCAAATCGCAAAAGCGGTTCCGTTAAGTAATATATGATTTGGGCAAATTTTCTAATAACTTCATTTGGCCTAAAAGAATGGAATACGATTGGAATCCAGTCTAAAATCGCTCTAATAAACAGCACTGTTAAGTATGCGCTTAAAAAAAGATTAACAACTAACATTAAGATATTAAAAATCATAAATTCACTTCCATAGATAAACCAAATAAACTTCTGCAATCAATCACAAGTAAGCAATCACAAGTAAAACTTAATCAGATTTTGTTATAGATAATTTAAGGCAGAAATCTCAAAGAGACTCTGCCTTAAACTCAAGTTACGTCTAACAATGAATGCTATAAACCGCCATTCATTCTGCGTGTGTAATTACGAGAACAAATCGCGAGCAGAACCGCCATTAGGAGCATCTTCAACTTTTATGTTTACCTGCGAAGGGCTTAAAAGAAACACTCTTGGCGTTACTCGCTCAATAGATCCACGAACACCAAACACAACTCCAGCAGAGAAGTCAACTATGCGATACGCAACAGACTCACTAACGCCAGTAAGATTCAAAACAACTGGAGTTCCGTCCCTTAAGGCACGGCCAACTAGTTGAGCATCGTCATAAGACTTTGGATGAATCGTTGTAATGCGACTCATGCGGCCTACTCCAGCGCGAGAAACAGATCCATTACCCGACTGCGATTCTGAATTATGCAGATTCATAGGAGCAACGTTGTGATCGTTGTCAAACGAAGTTTCCTGCGCTTGAGAATCAACGAAATCATCGTCGTCTTGAACATCACTCATGCCTACGTAAGACATCATGTTCTTCATAAAGCCAGCCATTAAGCTGCCCTCCTATCGCTATGCTTAACGTAGAAAATCAGGAATATCCAATTCGTCTGGTTCATCTTGTGGCTTATCTTTAGAAGCCGACGATTGATACTGCTGGCTTGAATCAACAGAATCAAACATAGAAGAAACAGGTTCCGAAGCTTCTTCAGCAACAACAGGCTTTACATCGCGAACAGCTGGAGTTGTTGACTGAGCTGGTGCAACAGATTCAACGCCAGCTTGCATGTCTACAAAAGCACCTGCTTTATCGTCTTCCACCTTAGGGTGGGAATCAAAGCCAGCGGCAATAACTGTAACGCGAACTTCGTCTCCGTAAGAATCGTCCAAAGAAAGACCCCAAATAATCTGGGCTTCTGGATGAATTGCCTTGCGAACAAGCTCGGTTGCTGCGCTTGCTTCTTGCAGCTTTAAATCACTTGGACCTGCAATGTTAATCAAAGCACCATGAGCGCCTTCAATGCTTTCTTCAAGCAATGGGGAGCTAATAGCAATTTCGGCAGCCTGAGTAGCTCTGTCTTCTCCCTTTGCAGCGCCAATTCCAAACAGGGCGGTACCTGCACCGCGCAAAACGGCGGTAACATCAGAGAAATCAACATGAATGTAAGAATTCATAGTGATTAAATCTGTAATACCTTGAACACCTGCAAGCAAAGCTGTATCTGCAGTCTTAAAAGCCTCAATAATTCCGATGGTTCGATCTGAAATTTCCAACAAACGATCGTTTGGAATAACAATCAAAGCATCGACTTCTTTACGAAGATTTTCAATACCAAGTTTCGCTGAAGCAGCACGCTGAGGGCCTTCAAAGCCAAATGGCCTTGTAACCACTGCGATTGTTAAAGCACCCTGCTGGTGTGCAGCTCGCGCAACAATAGGGCTTGCACCTGTACCAGTTCCGCCGCCCTCGCCGCAAGTTACGAACACCATATCGGCGCCCTTTAATGCTTCTTCAATGTCGGATTGATGGTCTTGTGCCGCCTTAGCGCCCTTTTCTGGATCAGCACCAGCACCGAGACCACGACTTGAAGCATCAGATAATGAAATCTTTACATCAGCGTCGGAACGCAACAAATCCTTAGCATCAGTGTTGATTGCTACGAATTCTACGTTCTGCAAACCCTCGGTGATCATTCGGTTGACGGCGTTACCACCGGCTCCACCGACGCCGACTACCTTGATTATGGTTTTGTCGTTGAAATTGTCAGTCTGGGCAATCTCGCTCACCGTTGTCTCCTGTCACTCACACGCACGTTTACGCAATACTTTAGCGCAAAACGCTCGATAATGGCGACGTTTTACAAATAAAAACTTAAAAAATGTCACCGATTCGATAATACACCGTGCTATACGCAAATATTTAAAGCGTTTTACCAACAAAAGTTTGGAACATTAAGCAATAGTTTAAATGCCGTTGTTAACAGCCTCTAAGCCCTAGAAAACATTAGAAAAATTCTAGTAACTAGCATCCAACGGATCATTGCCAAAAAGCTCTTTGCGCTCCTCGCTGGTGGTAATTCTTGAATCTAACCAGCCATATGGCAAATGAACTTTTTTTGCAAAACGAACTCGGCCGCGCGGCGTGTCTAAAACCTGCTCAGGAAGCTTAAGCGAGGAATCTAAGGCATCAATATTGCGCTGAACATCTTCAATAGATTCGCATTCCATAAAGCTTTTGCGAGTTCCGCCACCAACTGGGAACCCCTTTAAATACCACGCAACATGCTTTCGCAAGTCATGAACAGCCATTCGCTCGTCGCCGTCATAGAAGTCAACAAGAAGATTCAAATGCCTTAAAATCACCTTGCCAACTTGCCCAAGACTTGGATTAACGCGATTATTACTACCATTGCAAGCAGAGCGAATATCGGCAAAAATCCAAGGACGCCCCTGGCAGCCGCGGCCAATGGCAACTCCCGCGCATCCTGTTTCTTTAAACATTGCTAAAGCGTCATCCGCTCCCCAAATATCGCCATTACCAAAAACAGGAATATTCAAGGCCTCTACAAGCTCGCCAATGCGATTCCAATCGGAATGGCCTCCGTAGTATTCTGCAGTGGTACGCGCATGCAAAGTAACAGCAGCACAACCCTCTTCCTGCGCAATATGGCCAGCTTGCATAAAAGTCTGGTGATCCTCGTCAATTCCAACACGGAACTTAGCAGTAACCGGGATTCCTGCTGGATTACACACGCTTACAACACGATGCAAAATCTCTTGAAGCAAATCTGTTTTCCAAGGAAGAGCCGAACCGCCGCCGCGCCTTGTAACTTTAGGAACTGGGCAGCCAAAGTTTAAGTCAACGTGATCTGCCATATTCTCATCAACAACAATTCGAGCAGCCTGCTCCACAATTAAAGGATCTACTCCATAAAGTTGCAAAGAGCGCACTTTTTCGCTAGGAGCAAAACGGCAAAGTCTAAGCGCCTTAGGATTTCTTGCGACTAACGCGCGCGCAGTAATCATTTCTGCAACATACAAGCCATCTGGCCCATATTCTCGGCAAAGAACTCTAAATGGCCAATTAGTAATACCAGCCATTGGAGATAAAACAACAGGAGTTGCAATATGAATTTTCCCTAAATCCACTGGTTTAATAGAAAAATCCATATTGCTTTAACTCCATTCACTTTAATATTTTGCTAGTTATTTTGTTAGCATTTAGCTAGCAATTTAACTAGCGATTTATCGATTTTTACTAGGCGCGTATTAGTACAAGCCTCCAGCCTGAGCAATCTTAACAGGCTGCGACTCGTCTACACCAGCTTCCTTAGAAACATCCACACCGCCGTCGGCAGCACGCGTACCAACAATCTCTACTGGGCCTTGTGGGTACTTAACGCGCTTTTCGTTAATGCGGCTAGCTACGTAATCCGCAACCTTATCCAAAGAAACGCGCTCTTGCTGCATTGTGTCTCGCTCACGAATTGTAACAGCGTTGTCTTCCAAAGTATCGAAGTCAACTGTTATGCACAAAGGAGTGCCAATCTCGTCTTCGCGGCGGTAACGGCGGCCAATAGCACCAGCCTCATCGTAATCAATAACCCAATCATGCTGGCGAAGATCCGCAGCCAAATCTTGAGCAACCGATTGCAATTCTGGCTTCTTGCTCAATGGCAAAACAGCAGCCTTAACAGGAGCCAAACGAGGGTCAAGTCTAAGAACCGTGCGCTTATCTACGCCACCCTTAGTGTTTGGAGCCTCATCAACGTCGTAAGCGTCTACAAGGAAGGCCATAAGCGAACGGGTAAGGCCAGCAGCCGGCTCAATAACGTAAGGAACGTACTTTTCGCCCGTTGCCTGGTTAAAGTAGCTCAAATCCTCGCCAGAATGCTTAGCGTGAGCAGACAAATCGTAGTCGGTACGGTTTGCAATGCCTTCAAGCTCTCCCCAGTCAGACCCTTGGAATCCAAACTTGTATTCAATGTCTACCGTACGCTTGGAATAATGGCTTAGCTTCTCTTTAGGATGCTCGTACATACGCAAGTTTTCTGGCTTTACACCCAAATCAACGTACCAATTTACGCGAGTGTCAATCCAATACTGATGCCAAGCTTCGTCTGTTCCAGGCTCTACAAAGAACTCCATTTCCATCTGCTCAAACTCGCGAGTACGGAATATAAAGTTTCCAGGCGTAATCTCGTTACGGAAAGACTTACCAATATTCGCAATGCCAAATGGTGGCTTTTGACGAGTAGAAGTCATAACGTTCTTAAAGTCAACAAAAATACCCTGAGCTGTTTCTGGACGCAAATAGTGCAAGCTGTTTTCGTCTTCTACAGGGCCTAAATGCGTGCGAAGCATCATGTTAAAGTCGCGAGGCTCCGTCCAGTTTCCGCGAGTTCCGCAATCTGGGCAAGCAATGTCTTTTAAGCCATTCTCTGGCATTTTATCGCCATGCTTTTCGGCATAAGACTCTTCAAGCTTGTCTGCACGATGGCGCTTATGGCAATTTAAGCATTCAATAAGAGGGTCGTTAAACACAGAAACGTGACCAGAAGCAACCCAAACTTGAGAAGGCAAAATAACGGAGGTATCTACTCCAACAACATCGCCACGAGTAGTGACCATATAACGCCACCATTCGCGCTTGATATTATCTTTTAAAGCCACGCCCAAAGGGCCATAATCCCACGCGGAGCGGGTTCCGCCATAAATCTCGCCAGCTGGAAACACAAATCCTCGGCGCTTAGCTAAGGACACCACTTCATCAAGCTTTGAAACAGCCACAATGCACCTTTTCGTAAATCTAGAAAATTCGGGTGAAACGGTGTTAATTATAGAAAAACCCTGTGACGCTGATAAAAATAAATATAAGCTAAACGAATAGAATAATGTATAAGCATAGTTTTGCGCACACATTTGCACTTAGAAAGGATTGAAGATGAGCGAAAACGCGGTTAGCAATAAAGGCACTAAAGAAGATAATAAGAATGGCCACAAAACTAATACCGTTGCAGCATTATGCATTTCTCCTAGCGGAGTTGGCGAAGAACTTAGCGAATACGTGGCAGACTGCGTTAAAGTGATTCGTGATTCTGGATTAAAAAACGAAACAAACTCAATGTTTACAAACATTGAAGGCGAATTTGACGACGTTATGCAAGTTGTAAAAGACGCAACTATGGTTCTTGTTGAAAAAGGCTATCGCACAGGTGTTATCTTAAAGTTAGATATTCGCCCTGGTTTTAGCGGGCAAATGGAAGCAAAAGCCGCTCTTGTAGACAAGATTCTTGAAGAACGCGAAAGCAACAACGATTAATCGCGATTAAGCAATTAAGCAATTAAGCGTTTAAGCGTTTTTTACGCCACCAAACCTTCGGTCGCGATGCGCATAACGGTCAATAGACCTCCAAAGCGCTTCGCGGCCATAATCTGGGAAGAGTTCTGGCACAAAATCAAGCTCCGCATAAGACGCCTGCCAAGGCAAAAAGTTGCTTGTTCGCTGCTCTCCCGAAGTGCGAATAACAAGATCGCAATCTGGAATATCTGGATTGTATAAGTGTTCTGCAATCATCTTCTCACTAATGCGATCGCCCTTAATTTTGCCACTTTTAACTTCCCTAGCAATTGCCGCGCAAGCGTCTGCGATTTCCGCGCGACCACCGTAGTTTAAGCAAAAAACAACGTCAATAGTAGTATTATTTTTTGTAATCTCTTGAGCTTTTTCTAGCTCATCAATAACAGACTTCCACAATTTTGGTCGTCTTCCAGCCCAGCGCACGCGCACTCCCCACTCGTTCATCTGTGCAACTCGGCGGTGAATAATATCTCTAGAAAATCCCATCAAAAAATGCACTTCTTGAGGAGATCTCTTCCAATTTTCGGTAGAAAACGTGTACAAGCTTAAATAACGAACCCCTGCTTCTATAGCGCCCGCAATAGTGTCGAAAACCACTGGTTCCGCCGCTTTATGCCCTTCTGTGCGAATCATTCCGCGCTCTTTAGCCCATCTGCCATTGCCGTCCATAATCACACCTACATGGCGAGGAACTTTGCCTTTAGGAAAATCTGGAACGCGGCTAGGATCACTAAATGGAGCCGCTGGAATATTTAACGACGTGTAATCAACGTTTTCAAAACTCATATTTAAAATCTAACAACCCCATTGAACGAATAGCTAAAGCGTTTTGCAAAGCACACCAAAAGGCACACTAAAAAAGCACGCTAAAAAAAATCCGTTATATTTTTTGCAAAACTTCTGTTAGATAATTCAAATATCTTTCTCCAAAGCAAGATTTATACCATCTAGCATGCTCCAAGAAGCCAGTATCGTAGCCCCAAATCTTAAAATCGTAAGACCCATTTGACTTTAAGTAATAGTCTACAAATTCTACGCATTGCTCGATTTGACTTACGCTAAGAACAAGTGGCAGCAATTCTTTTTCAACATCTGTTAGTGCTCGAACACTGGAATATCCTTGCAAAATTGCTTCTACTAAGTCTGTTCTATACGAATCTTCTTTGCCGTTTGCAATATCTACCCATTGAATTGTGTTGCGTTCTAAAGTCATTGCCAAATCGTAGATTGCTGTGTTTTTATAGGCCATTGCAAGGTCAAACACTGCGCTTGGAGCACTACCTTCCCACATAAAATTAGATATATGCGGATCTCCATGAGTCCACTGCTTTTTTAGATTTGCGTACCCCAAATCGTAGATTTTTCTACATGTTGGAGCAAATTCGCCTATATCTTTTATAAAATCGCGATTCTGTTCTTTTAAGAATTTTGCTAAATCAGGTCTATTTTTTAACCAAACTTCTGCAGCTTTTTGCACGTCTTCGCTTGCACAAAGACTAAATCTTGATTGAAACGCGTTAAATTCCTTAGGATTTGGCTCGTCAAAACCTTGCGAAGCTAAGGCGATTTTTGCCATCACTACTCCAAGATTTTTGGCTTCTTCGCACGTTTTAGGTGGATCCCAAGTGTATGCATCTTTGTAGCGATCTTCTCCGCTAGCTTTTAAGGTGACTTCGTAAGCGCAATCGTCTATTACAAGAAGAGTTCCTTCTATTTGAACATTTTTTTCTAAGACTAAAGACTCGCTATTTTTATTAAAATACAAGTACTTTGGTGTGCTTATTTTGTTTTTTAAAAGATGTTCCGCAAAACGATGATACGGCCTAATTGTGCTTGCCTGCCTCACTTTTGTGCTGCATCTTTTAATATAAACGTCTAGACTTTGCGATTCCTTTAACGAATCATCTTTGTAATGTGCACGAACCAATGAACCTGCGGCCATTGGACGCAAACTATGGCTTAGAATGCAATCTACTTTTAACGGCTCCTCTAAAAGCGAGCAAACCGTGTTTGCTTCATCTAAATCAACATTTGCCCATCTTTGAGCAACAATATCTAGCTGAGGGTCGTTGCTTTCGTTTTCCATATTTGCTCCAATTATTGCCACAGGTTCATTGAATTGCGATATTTAATTGCAATATTTAATTGCGATATTTAATCGCGATATTTAATCGCGCTTGCGCTTTCGCTTGCAATTGTTATTATGCTTGCGATTCGAGCACATGCTATCCGACTATTCTGGCAAATACTCGTTTGTTACGCATCCGTTTTCTAGGCTCTTAAGAGCGCAATCAAGAGGCACGCTCAAATGGCCATTTTCGCTCATCCAACGAGTGTAGTTTTCCACCAATGCCATGTCTGCTGTACCCCAGCGACCGTTCTTGTCATACCAAGATGGAATTACTTCGTCTAGCGAGGCGCGCAAAGCCTCTGGGCTAATGTGGCAAAGCGCATTTTGCAAAGCATCAACGCCAGCCTGAGGGTCTTTTCCTGCCATCTCATAGCCCTTAACGGTTGCGCTTGCAAAGTTGCGTATTAGCTGCGGATTTCTCTCAATCATTTCTTGGCGAGCGCAAACATAGTAAGAATGATGCGGTGCCACACCAATCGAATCAAACGGAAGAACAACAACCTGGTCAAATGGCAAAGATCCCTGGTATGGCTCCCACCAAGCTACGTTAATAAACGCATCGCACATTCCGCGCTCTACGGCTCGAATATCTGGCTCCCATGGGCCTGGGTCAATTGTAATCAGCTTGCTAAAATCACCGCCGTCGGCCGCAACCGCCTGCTGAAGCTCCGTGTATAAGCGCTTAACTCCCATAGGAATTACTACGCGCTTTCCTTCTAGATCTTTAAAACGCGTGATTCCTGTGTTCTTGTTTGTTATGATTCCACCAATTTGCGATTGATTCATTACAGCAAATGACGTTAGCTTGTTTGCACCATTTTGATGAGCCAAAAGCTGATTTAATCGAACAAGAGCTATATCTACTTCTCCACGCTCCAAGCATGCTGGAACGTCGCCGCGCTCTGTATCTGTGCTTGTAAACTCTACATCTAATCCATACTGCGCATACAATCCGCGCTTTCTTGCAAGATACATACCTGCGTGATTCGTCCATGGATGCACGTATTCGAGGCGCACTCTTAGCATATTAACTCCTTTGTTTTATTGATTTATTTTAAACTTTACAAAAATGGGCGAGGTAATGCCCCGCCCACTAAATCAAATTTTACTAGCAAAAATCAAGCGCGTACTTCTTTGCCAGAAGCAAAACGGCTCAATGCGCCAGTGGCTGCAATACCCTTGTACAAGTACCACATAACTACGCCACCGATTACAGCACCAGAAATCATGCTGCAAATGGTGTGAATAATCATGAATGCGCCAAAGATTGGAACACCTGCATAGTAGAACGGATAAACGGCTACGATGCCACCCAAACCAGCTAATGCGCCAGAAAGTGCAGTCAAACCAACATTCCACTTGCGATACATAACAAACAAGAATGCAAACTCAGCAAACAAGCCCTGAACAAAGCCAGGAAGAACGGTACCAATACCGCCCCAGTGGCTTCCAACGGTTAACTCAACCATTGCAGCAATAAACTCGCCAAACAGTGCAGCACCTGGCTTGCGAACCATAATAGCAGCCAAAGGACCGGCAAAGTAGAACAAACCGTAGTACAAAGCGCTAACGCCTGGAACTGGGATAAGCTTAAGAGCAGCAGAAATAGGCTCGCTAATCAAACCAATTCCCCAGAAGATAATACCGGAAGCTACAGCAACAACAACCGTGAGCGTAACATCGGCTACGTTCCAACGCAAGGATGGACGAACGGTTTCTTCTTCAACAGATGCACCCATTAGGGTCTCCTTTCATCTTTAACCAATCAAACAAAGGCGACCCTGCAGAAAACTCCGTACGTCGGCATTACCCGATTCACGTTAAACGGTTAGACAGTATCTTCTCAGCTCTTTAAAAGAGCACCCGTGCCTGATATCATTCATATTGCATCAGACGGCGAGGACAAATTTTATAAGATTCAAACATAAAACTAACAAAAACGCTCATTAATATAGGTAATAGAAACGCTAATCAAAATACAGTGAATTAGAATTTTTTTCGCTTAAACGCATGGATTTAATAGGCTTCTCTAGCCAATACTCACACCATTGTTCAATGCATTTAGACGTTAAATCGTCAATATTTATTCCATCTAAATTTTGCCAATCGCCATTAATCAAAGAAACCATTTGAAAACGCGCTAAATCATTACATTTGATGGATTCTAATGCGTGATCTTTAGAACACATAACTCCGCCAGAAGATGCAGAAAAATAGTTTAAATCACTGCGTGTTGAACAAATAACACATTCATTTAATCTTGGAGACCAACCAGCCAACCGCAATGCCCTTAAAACATACGAAAATGCGATTGAGTCAGCGCTGTGCAAATTTCTAGAAAGAGCAGATAACGCGGCTACAACAAGATTGTATTGCGCAGAAGAATCCATATACTGCCCAGAAGATGAAACTAAATCGTCTGCAACTTCTACAATCATGTTTGCATTGCTGTACAAATCGTAATCCGCGCAAATTCGCCCAGCATAAGCCGAAACAAGTACCGCTTGAGAAATAACATCAAACGTTTTGCCAGTTGCAAAAAGAGCATTCACGCGCATAAATGGCTCTAAGCGGCCGCCAAATCTAGATTTTAATCGCCTAACACCTTTTGCAACAGCACGAACCTTGCCATGCTTTTTAGTGAGCATAACAACAACTCTATCTGCTTCCCCAAGAGGAAAAGTCTTAAGAACTACAGCCTCATCGTTATATAACGGCATTAAAATCAATAACTCTTAGCTTGTATAATCCTTAAAGCAAAATGCAAACAACTAATTAATTATGATTAGGGTTTACAAAACCGCCAAAATTAGATTCGCCAGTATCGTCAAAACCGTCTGAATCCTTATTTTCTTCGCTAGAAGAATCTTCCATCGAAGCATCAAAATGATTCATAACAGGGAACGAAAGATCTGGAATATCTAAATTAAGACTATGCGATGGCTCAAATTTAGGAGAAGCAAGAAGCGAAAGATTTAAATCTCCAACAGTTTTGGAACCATTGCCATTATTGCCATTATTGCTCTGGTTGTAAGAATCGTAGCTAGACGAATCAGCCGCATTATTTGAATGCGCAGCTTGAGCAGAATAAGACGGAGGGAATGCTGGAGGCATAACAGTGGATGCTTGCGACATTTCGTCGTCCGTATCGTCGCTTGGCTCTGCACCAGCCGAATGAGGAGTAAAAATCGCCTTATCTGCATGATGCAAATCACTAAAGTAATCATCGTTATTTTCGTTAACGCTATTGTCTACGTGCGCAAAAACGCTCTGCTTATCTTGAGGAGATTCTTGATAATCCTGCGAATCTGCAAAATCTTGCTCAGAAGACTTAGGATAAACGTTTGGTACAGAATCATTAGCATCATTAGCCACAGGCTCATTGTGATGCTCGACAGGAATGGACGGAGGCATTAACACAGGAGCCTTAGTCTCAGCAGGTGCTTGAGCCGCAGCATTAACAGCACTTTCTTGCAAAGCATTATTGACTGTAGCGCCGCCGCCAAAATTGCTGGAGTCAACAGATTCACTGGAATCAAAATCTGAATACTTAGAAACTCGATCATAAGATTCAAGCCTGCTTAATAAGCGAACGCAAGCATTTAGATAATAGTCCACCTGGCGCTCATCGTATCCACGCTTTCCAGAACGCTGAGTAAACAGAACATTAGAAACAAACATTGCGTCAATTTTATCTAAGTCACTTAAGCTGTTTCCCCAAACTGGATTATACCCAAGAAGAACAGCAATCTTATCTAGCGACTTATTAACAACATTATCTACTTGTTTTTTATCGTAAGAAGGCTTACGCGACTTAGCGCAATCAAAACGCATTTTATAATCGCGCTTAGAATGAGACAGCAAAACGCGATACTCTTCGTCTGCCTGCGCCTTCCAAACAACCTTGCCGCGATTAGAAATCTCGTATTGTGTAGTCTTATCTACAACCGCACGCTCTAATCTAGAAAGAGCAGCATCTACCTGAGGAATAGCGTATCCTTCATCTTCTAAATCGAAAGACACATCTTGAATATCTTTTTGCGTAAGACTAATGTCGTTGGATTCATACAAAGAATGAGCACGCTCAAGAAAATCATTAACTTGCTCTACGCTGTAACCCTTCTTGCGTTTACCTACACGCTCAATACCCGAAGAATTACGCGCGGTATCAGGTTTACTCGCCATAAACAATAGACCTCCTGAACAGATTCTTATTCAATACACTCTACGCGATTGTTAAGACGCATAAGCACAAAGACACGCAAGCATACTAGATAATACAGTCACAAAACACGCCTAAAGTGTAAATCAACTTTCTAGTACACACCATACTGTATCTTGTTTCAAGCGGGCGATTAGCTCAGCTGGCTAGAGCGCCACCTTTACACGGTGGATGTCGGGGGTTCGAGTCCCTCATCGCCCACTTTCCGCTTTACAAGTTTTTAAAGATTCTAAATTCTTTCCAGATTTTATCTTTTCCAACGCTTTGTACGCGTCGTCCAACGTTTTTACGCTTACAACTTTTAGGCCTTGTGGAATATTTCCAACAACTTCATTGCAATTGCTGTTTGGTGCTAAAAACCAGCTTGCCCCATCTCTTTTTGCAGATATCATCTTTAATCGTATTCCGCCGATTGGGCCAACTTTCCCAGAATTATCAATGGTTCCAGTACCTGCTATTGTTCTTCCGCCAGCCAAATCATTGTTTGTAATCTTGCTTAAAATGCCCAAAGCGTACATCATTCCTGCAGAAGGACCGCCAATATCGTCTATGTGCAACTTGATTTTTACGTTTTTAACATCTACACCAAGCTTGCTGCTTGCATATTTTAAGGCAGATACTTGAGCAGACGATTGAGAAGAACGCATTTGCATTGTTGTTTCTTTTTGATAATCGCTTGCGTTTTGATTTACAGGAACAAGAACTTCCCTAGGTAAAACTTGTTTTTTAGAATCAAACCAAGAAGCAATTGCATATAAATTTGGTATCTCGTAGCCTGGTATTCCAGATGTGTTTACTGTGACTAAAAGAAGCTTTCCACTTTTTGAACCAGGCTTATAATGGTGATTTTTAACATCAATAACGTATTTTCCAGATGACTTTGCTAAAACATCTTGAGTTGGCCCTGGCTCTTCAACAACGTACGCACTAGGAAGAAACAGAGTAATAATCGATACAATTACAACAAATAGCCCAATAAAATATCTAAACGACTTAGCGGAGAAATATTCAATAAGACTTCCAGCAACATTTTTAAAAGTAGAGAATATATTTTTATTGATTTTATTAAACACGTACATAATCTTATTAGGCATCTTATTAGGCATAAAAATGATTCTATACGCAAATGTGCATAACTTACCGCATAAGAAACCCATATAAAACGCGGTTTTTGAAAAAGTTTTAAAAAGTTATACACATTATTAATTTATTAGGCGAAAATTGTCATATATCGAGTAGAATCTTTTATACATAGTTAAACTACACAATTAAAACTGTGTAAACACACCAAATATATGCAAATATATTTTTAAAACTGTAGTAACGAACTTCATAAGGATTACATATGAGCGAAGAAGAAATTCATCAATGGCTTGTTAGCTGCTTTGGGCCCGAAGAAGGAGAAAGAGCTTGGTCTAACTTTGAAGCTCTTCCTTTTGATGTTCGCGAAGATATTCTTACAAGATGCTCAAATGGAGGTCTTCCATCTCCAGAAGAGGTTCATTCATTAATGAGCGCTTTTGCCAGCGGCGGCTTGAATACGCCTTTTGAGATGAAAGAAACACTCAAAGAAGGGCCAATCAACAAAAAACTCGCTCAATCTCTTGCTCATCAAAAAGCAATTGGAGACGGAGGAACAGTAAATGCACAAGTTGCAGATGCAGCTAGAAGAGCATTAAGCGAAGCAAATTTGTGGCTAGATACAAGCTGCAATCTAAATCCAGTACCTGGAACTCCAGATGTTCTTTCTAGAGCAGACTGGGTTGATGGAACTATAGATTCGTGGGTTAAGTTTGCAAATCCTGTTGCTAAATCAGTTAGCAACGCTTTTTCTAATGTTATAGCCGAAAAATTTGGAGACGACCAAGACTTAGAAGTAGAAGGCCTATACGATGGCGTTATGCCAATACCTATGCCAGATGGCGTAAAAAAACCAGAACAGTTAATGCGGCTTCTTGCAAACACTTCTTTTGCAATGCAACTAGGCTATGCTGCTGGAGATTTATCTCACGAAGTTCACGGAAGCTTTGATCAAGGAATTTCGCTTCTTAAAAATCCTGCAGGTGGGCTCATTCCATACAATTGCATAGATTACGCAAAAAAGTGGGGATTAGATATTAGCGAAGTTATGAATTATCTGGCTTTGCGAGAGCTTGCCCACGCTAGACTGTTTGCTTATGCGCCTTGGCTTATGCCACGTTTTGAAGCGTTGATAATAAAATATGCTGCTGGAATTTCTATAGATTTAAGCGCTATGGAAGATCAGCTTAGAGACATTGAAGGAATGAGCCCAGAATCTATTTCTGGAGCTGTAGATTTATCTAAGATTGCTAGAAACGATACAGAAGGCCAGAAACAAGCATTAAAAGGTCTTGAAACACTTCTTGCTCTTAGCGAAGGCTGGGTTGACTGTGTTATTTGGCGAGCTGGAATGGCACACATTCCGCACATTGATCAACTTAGAGAAATGACTAGGCGCGAGCGCGCAGCTGGCGGTCCTTCGGAAATAACTTTCGAAGCTTTAACTGGATTAAAGCTTAGGCCTAGAGCAATGCGTGAGGCTGCTGCAATGTGGGATTCAATCACAAACGAAAAAGGCATTGAAGAACGCGATGCTATGTGGAGTCACCCTGATCTTTTGCCAGAATTACCAGATTTTAGCGAAGATGCAGAAAGCAATAAAGTTGACGATAAAGTTGACGAGGCTAAAAGTAACGAAAGCAATAAAAACAATCAGATTAGCTCTGTAACAAATAAAGTTGAATCTGAGATAACGGAAGATAATGATTTAGAGCAAAAGCTTAAAGACGTTAATTGGGATGACGAATTAAGCAAATTATTGGAATCTAACAGCAGTAGTAATCCAGACGATGAATCTGATCCAAGCCATGATTCCAATTCAGATTCTGAATCAGACTCTAACGCAAACTCAGAATCTGATTCAAATTCTGATTGAAAGCGCTAACAATATTGCAAACATTGCAAACTGCTATTGCTAGAAATAATTGCACATCTTATAAATGCAGTTATTCTAAAAAGTGGCTTACGGATCTTTGCATTCCACTTCCGTAGTCTTTACAAATAGAATAAGAGATGTGCAATGTTTCTTCCGCTCGAGTTATTGCAACATACATAAGTCTGCGCTCTTCTTCATCTTGATCTTGGCTTCTGTTAACTCCACCAAACGGAAGAAGACCTTCCGAACATCCTATTAAAAACACGTGTTTAAATTCCAGACCTTTAGACGCGTGGATTGTGGAAATGGTTACAGGAAGTAAAGATTTTTTGATTAAATCCACTTTTGCGCGCTCGCTGTTACTGTCTTTTGCAGCACTATCTTTTGCAGCACTATCTTTTACATCAACACTATCTATGTCTTTTTCTAAATCACTAAAGCCACTAGCATCAAAATCTTCAACGTTGTTTTCTAAAACATCGAGTTGAAGCCCAGCGTCTTTTCTAACAGAAAAATGTATTCCTAAATCGCCCAAAGTCTTACAAAATATATTCTGTTGAGCATTAGTGCGAGTTAGGATTGCAAAGTCGCTTGGCGAAGCTTTGCCAGTTTTAATAGCATTATGAATTCGCTGAGCAACGTCAACAGCTTCGTCGTAATCCGTGTTATAAACAGTTTTAGTAACACGAGCGCCACCCTTGTTTTTTGACACAAGTCTTAAATAATCACATCTAAAAGCAGACTTAGAAAGAACACGATTAGCAAGCCCTACAATACGTTCCGTAGACCTATAATCTGTATTCAAATTAATATCTGCACAAAGTGGGGCAAACTCATTAGGGAATTCAAGCAAATCGTAGCTGCTGGCTCCTGCAAAAGAATAAATCGTTTGCGCAGGGTCTCCAACAACGCAAATATTTCGATTACTCCCCAACCAGCATCTAAGAAGCTCATGCTGAAGAGGCGAAACATCCTGATATTCGTCAACAGTAACCCAACCAATTGAGCTGCGTATTTGCGCAGCAACTTTAGGGAAAGCGCGCAAAATATGGCATGCTAGAAGCAATAAATCGTTAAAATCAACAAGATTCCTGGCGTTCTTTTCTAGCTCATACGCTTTATAAGCTTCTACAAACTGATTAACGTTTAGAGCCGCAGGAAGATCGCGACTAACGCAAGCATATGCGCGCGCGTAATCATCTGGTGCAATAAGACAAACCTTTGCCCAATTGATTTCTGCAATAATGTCTCGTATTTGCACAGAAGTCATATCGGAAAAATCCGTGTAGTGGTTTAATGCTTGTTCCGTAACGGTTTTAGGGTCATCCATTATGTTTGGGAAAGGAGCTTGGCAAACATCTGCCCAAAACCTTCTTAACTGCTGCAAAGCTGCAGAATGAAAAGTTGCAACGGTAGCATTATTTACGCCTAATTTTTTAAGGCGATTTTGCATTTCTTTAGCAGCTTTTACAGAAAATGTAACAGCTAAAACGCGATTTTCATCCCATTCGCCTTTTGCGCACGCGTATGCAATTCTTCGCGTAATTGTACGCGTTTTACCAGCACCAGCACATGCGGTAATGCGCACTGGTCCTTGCAATGCTGTTGCTGCCTTGCGCTGAGAATCATCTAATCCTTGGAGTAAAGATTGAGCATAATCTTTACCAAGATTTTCGCCAAATTCTAAGCTTTCGTTTGCTAAAGGCTCTTGGGTAGAAATCATAATTCTATTGTTACAACAAATAAAGAAAAATAAAAGCATAAAACGCTAATGTGGTTAAAGGCTATTTGACTATATCTCGTTGCTTTGTATTACTGTTGAACTGTGACACAAATAAGCAGATTCAAATTGGTAGCGCTGGCCTCATCGGTCATGCCAGAAGTACAATTCGCTGGAACGCGCCAAAGCGAGCAGGCAAATGCCACCGATGCCGCTGCGGGCATATCTCACGCTGTTATTCAAGACGTTTCAGGCAGCCTTTACGACATTTATGTTAGTTCAAACGCTAAAGGCCAGAAACGCTTGCACGACCGAGCTCGCGCAGCATGGGTTCTGCAAAAAACAAAAGGTCTTGCTGCTCTTGGATTTGCTCACGAAGAAATGCTTAAGTTTGTTCCTGGGTCTCTTTCAAGCCAGAACAATCAAAACAACCAGAACAACAATAACAATCTGGAAAATCAGCAAAATCAAGGTGCCTCGTATTTTGAGTCAATTGGAGAAGCTGATTTTAACAACCCAACAGTGCTAATTTGCAAGCATTTAAACGGATGTTCTAGGGAATTAAGTCTTCTTACAACAGACGATTGCGTAAATGCTGGAACGGCAATGGGCGCAATTCATAGGTTAAGCCCAAGCTTTTTAACTAAAGGCGGCTATCCTTCTTTTACAACTGGTCAGATTAGAGCGCAGTTAACATCTTGGATTAAAAGATTGCGTCAAGCAGGTCATATTCCTACAGAAATAACAGACAATTGGTCTAGAGTTTTGGAAACTGAAGGATTGTGGTCGTTCGACACTTGCCCTGTTCACGGCGGATTTAAAGATGGAGATTTTCTGTTTTCTGGATCCACTATTACAGCTATAACCAATTGGCAAAGCATGCAAATCAACGATCCTGCTCGCGATTTAGCCTGGATTTTTGCAAAGCTTAGCGAACAGCATAGAAATGCTCTGCTTAGCGCGTATGGGCGAATGCTTGGTTCTAAGTTAGACGGCATGATTATGCTGCGCGCAAACCTCTGGCTTCAAATGGAACAGGTTGGAGATTTTATTCAAGCTTTGCAGCGTGCAGATACAACCGGAATAATGCGCTTTAAGGCACAAGTGGAGCGTCTTGCTCATGAGCTTACTCGCATAAATAATTCCAGAGCGGCAAACGCAAAGCAAAACAATGCAGATGCAAACCCTGCGTCTTCTCTTACTGTGGGAGATATTGTTAAAGACGATATTGTTAAAGACAATACCATTAAAGACGATACTATAGAGTCTTCGGACGCCACTAACGAAAAAACAGTGGTAACGCTAAAGCAAGAAGAGCAGAAAGACTATAACAAAGATAATACAAACGAGCAAACTGTGGCTCTTAACGACGATACTAATGCCACTAAAACCGCCACTCTTGCAGACAGCATGGAAACGCAAGTTATAAGCAGTGTTAGTAAAGCTAACGATGCAAATAACGATGCAAACAACGAATCCAACAGTAGCAATAATGCTGATGCAGAAAATAGTGATGACGCCAATAGCAAGAATAATGAAGATGATGACAATAATGAAAATAATGGCAATAAAACTGAAGATTCAGATAAGCCAGCAACAATTATTATTCCAATGCTAAAAGATGCAGAGCTTGCTATTAAAGATGCAAAAAGCAAACTAGAAAACAATACCGAAAACAGCGAAAACAGCGAAAACAACGAAAACAGCGAAAACAATTAAGGAATAAAAATGAAGGTAACAATAGGCATTAAACACGTAAACGACACTATTAGCTTTGAAAGCAATCAGAGCGAACAAGACGTACAGAATATTATTGAAAACGCTGTTAAAGACGATAAAGCGATTAATCTTACCGATAAAAACAATCGAAAGATTTTTATTATGGCAAACTCCTTTGCGTACGCGATTATAGGAGATACGCCAACTCACACCGTTGGATTTAACGCTCTTTAATAAGTCAATTTTAATTCAGCTAGTAATTTAAAATTTTAGAAACAACATTGCAACTGGTGGTTTCTTCGCCAATTTGATTTGGCTTTCCGCTTCCATGCCAATCGGAACCACCAGTAACAAGTAAATCTAAGTCTGCAGCTAAAGCAAGCAACCTTTGTCTTTGCGTTAAAGAATTTCCACGATGGTAAACCTCTAGGCCGTTAAGCCCAAGACTTGCATAGTGTGCTATTTGAGAATCGGAAAGAATAACAGAATTTCTGCTGTAATCCGCAGGATGCGCAATAACGCTCACTCCCCCAGCATGTTTAATAACCTTTATTACTTCTTCAACACTTGGAGAAGGCGTTGGAATGTAATATGGACCGTGAGGCGCCACAGGGCCGGCAAAAGCTTGAGATCTGGTTTCAAAAACACCAGCAGCCACAAGCGCATCTGCAATATGCGGGCGGCCAATCGTAGTTAAATCGCCCTTCCCAGCCTGAGCAATAACACTTTCCCAAGTAATTGGAAAATCGGCAGACATAAGATCCACCATTTTTTTTGTACGCTCTAATCGCCTCTTTTTTGTGGTGGCAAACATATTCATAATGCAATCGTCGTTGGAATTGTACCTATAAGCAAGCATATGAACCGATATTCCACCTTCTACAGCCGTTATTTCGGACCCAAAAATAACTGGAAAATCAGCGTTTTTAGCAGCATTTTCAAAATCGAGCCATCCAGCAGTAGTGTCGTGATCACTAATAGCAACTCCGCTAAGACCAAGGTTTTTTGCTTCAATAACCAAGTCTTCTGGCGATTTAGTGCCATCCGAATAGAAAGTATGGCAATGCAAATCCCACCCGCGATTATGCTGGCAAGAATCAACGCCAATAGATTCACTCACACTATTGCTAGTTACAGTCATACAATTATCGTAAACTGTGGCATGTAACGTTTAATACATAACAAAATATTTAACTCGTATTAGCGCTTTGAGGAGTGTTTATGACTAGCTACAATAATCGCATAAATTCTTGGCGACATTCTGCTGCTTGGACTTATATGATTATGTTGATTACTTCTGCAATTGCACTTTTAACATCGCTAATACTTTCTTCCGAAACGCTAGCGCTTGCTCGCGCACCACATAAAGCTCTTGGATGCGATGTAAATGCCGTTGTTTCTTGCTCTAAAGTGGCTCAAACTTGGCAAGCGGAGTTTATACGATTTGGCGAGTTAAGCTTCCCAAACGCGTTCTTTGGGATTGCTGCAGAAAGCGTGTTTGTAACGCTTGCAGTGGTTGGATTGGCAAAAGTTAAACTTCCAAAATGGCTTGCAATCTGTAGTTGGATTGGCGGACTTTTTGCTCTGTTATATGCTTATTGGCTGTTTACGCAATCAATGTTTGTTATACGAATTCTTTGCCCTTGGTGCCTTGTTTTAATGTTCTGCACAACTTTGCAATTTATGTCACTTAGCCACGCAACTTTTAGCGCGCAAGGAATTGGATTAAAAAATAGGATTTTAAACGCTTACTATCGTTTAAACTACGATTTAATTGTGAATTTACTATGGATTTTTGCTCTTGTATTGCTAATTTTAAGCAAATATGGAAACGCGATTTTTAGAGCGCTTATGTAGCACTCATGTAGCGCTAACCGCAAATCACATGCTTAATCACATGCTCAAATCAAAGATTTAACAAAGATTTAGACAACTCACTAATGCGATTGCTTGAATCGGAATTAGTTAGCAAAACACTGCCATTATTGTTAGCGTCTGCAAGCTCTCCGCTAGACTCTAAAACACTTTTAAGATGATGAACAGTGCCAGCGTTACCGTCTACAATCTTTACACAATCAGGCAAAAACTCGCGGAAATAATCTCTATAAAACACAAAATGAGTGCATCCTAAAACAACCGAATCAATGCTGTTTAAGTCGTAGGAATCAAAGTACTTATGCAAAGCGCTCATAACAATATTTTTATTGCCTAAATCGCCATTTTCCACAATTTCTACCAAATCTGGGCACGGCTGAGGAAAAATCTTGTGATTTTGCGTAAAACGATTCATAAGATCTGCAAACTTGCGTTCTTTAAGCGTTAAAGAAGTGGCTGCAACAATAACACGCTGAGGCTTGCCACCACCCAAATCACAAGCAAGCTTTAGAGCAGGCTCCATGCCAATAATCGGCATATTGTAATGATTGCGCAAATCATCTACAGCGGCAGAAGTGGCGGTATTGCAAGCAATAACAATAGCTTTAACCGAAAGTTTGGCAAAATGCTCAACAATTTTAAAACTGAGATTACGCACTTCTTGTGGAGTTTTTACACCATAAGGCGCATTTGCAGAATCACCAAAATAGATAATGCGCTCGTTAGGCATAGCTGCATGAAGCTGGCGAACTACAGAAATACCACCAAGACCTGAGTCAAACACGCCAATCGGAGCGCACGAAGTCATAAAAACCTCCTAATAGACTCTTATTATGTTACTTTTTAGCACAAACATACCGTTACAAAACAGCATCAATAAGACTGCGCGTGTATGGATTTTTAGGGAAACGCAATACATCTTTAACACTTCCCTGCTCAACAATCCTTCCGCCTTTTATAACACTAACTTGGCTGGCAATGCGGCTTACTAAAGCCAAATCATGCGTTATAAACAAGCACGAAAAGTTGTACTGCTTTTGCAAACTACTTAAAAGATTTAGGATTTTTAGGCAATGATTTGCATCTAACGCCGAAGTTGGCTCATCTGCAATAATCAAAGAAGGACGATTTATTAACGCTCGTGCAATGCCAACTCGCTGTTTTTGGCCGCCAGAAAGCTCGTGCGGGAACCTGTTTATTAAGCTTAATGGCAAATGCACTTGATTAAGAACAAGCTCCACGCGCTTTTTGCGCTCTTCTTCGCTAAGACTTTTATTGGCAATAAGAGGCTCGGCAATGCTCCAACCTACAGTTTTTAAAGGATTTAGCGCCGAGCCAGAATCTTGGAAAATGAATCCAATATTGCTTAAAATCTTGCGATTTGCGCGCTTTTTGCAATCGGAGTATAAATTAAGACCCTCTATGCTTATGCTGCCAGATTCTGGCTTAAGCTGACCAGAAATAAGCTTTGCAATCGTTGTTTTTCCAGCACCAGATTCGCCAACCAGCGCATGCGTCTTCCCCTTTAAAATATTAAGGTTCAAATCACTTATTGCGTATTTGGAAGGGTTGAAAATTTTAGAAGACTTAGCGTATTTAGCAGAAACATTTTGAATGTTTACGCAAAAATCACCAGCCTCCGAACTAGTTGATTCGCTAGCTAAATTATTAATATCAAAATCAACAATAGAGTCTAAAAGAGAGCGCGTATAGCTGTTTTTAGGATTAGAAAACACATCTTTAACTAGTCCACTTTCAACAATACTACCACTGTTCATAACATAAACTGTGTTTGCAACAGCCTTAACAACGCTCATATTATGCGTAATAATCAAAACCGCAATATTATGCTTTTTAGCTAAATCGCGCAAAAGCTGCAAAATCTTACGCTGAGTTGTAACATCCAAAGCTGTTGTAGGCTCGTCTGCAATAAGCAAAGAAGGTCGATTAATAATTGCCATTGCAATCATTGCGCGCTGAAGCTGCCCGCCAGAAAGTTCGTGCGGATAAGACCTATAAACGCGATTCACATCCTTTAGGCCAACCTCGCTAAGGGAATCAAGAACTCGCGATTTTTTAGCGCGAGCGCTCATCTTGCCAAACTTTTCGGGATGATATTTTAACGCCTCTTCAATTTGCTTGCCAATGCGCATAACTGGATTAAATGCGGTAGATGGCTCTTGGAATACCATTGAAATAAGACCCGAGCGAATATAAGAATACGGAGCATTATTGCTTAGTAAATCCAAACTGCCATTAGTGCTTGTATTAATAACCGCTTTGCCAGAAACACTAAAATCGCCTGGAAGAAGACCCATTAATGCCAACGAAGTTAAGGACTTTCCCGAACCAGATTCGCCAACCAGCGCGCTAATTTTGCCCGCATATAAGTTTAAATATACGTTATGCGTAATCTGATTTTTGCCAATCGCAATAGACAAGTTACTAACGCTAAGCACTGGGTTTTCGCGATTTTCCAACATTTTCTTAAATCCTTTTCTAGTTTCTAAGCGAAACTCGCGCATAGTTTGGATAAGCTGGGAAAGACCCAACAAAGAAGTTTTCCACATTGCTTCCGTGAATATAAGTGTTCTTAGAGTAAATAAGCGGAACGATTGGAGAATCGCGCATAATCTCTTTATCAACCTGCTGCCAAAGCAAATCTGCACGCGACTTATCTACAACGCCAACAGCTTGACTAATCAAGGAATCCACTTTTGGATTCGAGTAGCGAGATATATTCCAATTGCCGCCGCCTATTTGCGAAGAATCAAAAAGCGGGCCAATATTTGCATACGCAGAAGGAAAATCAGGCTGCCATTTAGACAAAGCTAAATCGTAGTCGCCAGAATCACCAGTAATCATATCTGTAAAAATCTGCGAATCCACAGTTCGTATAGAAACATCAATTCCAACACGCTTTAAGCTTGCTTGAATAGAAGATGCCACTTGCGCCTGATCTGGGCGAGCAATAAGACTAAACTTTAGTTTAGATTTACCCGATTCCTTTAATAATTGTTTAGCCTTTTCTACATCCCCACGCGGATTTGCAGAATAGAGATTATAGACTTTGCGCTCGCTTACGCCTGGAGTAATAAGCGTTGTTGCAAAACCGCCAGCAACCGCACCGCCCTTTGCTCGCTGATACGACTGCTTATCTACAGCGTACTGAATCGCCTTGCGGATCTTAACATCTTTAATACGGCGATTGTTCATGGCCAAATATTCCAACGCTCCGTCACCGCTTGTAATTAAAAGATTGCTTGACTTGTAGCTTGCTTTAGCTTGTGCTCGTTGAGCTGGAGGCACAAAATCTGCAAGAATAGCATTGTCTGCGCCAGAATTGCCTTGAATCATAGATTGGGCAGCAACAGAAGAATCAACACCAAGCTTCCAAATTATCTTGTCTGGGTAATTAGCTCGAATTGAATCCAAGCTTAAATCCCAATTAGTGTTTCTAACCATAACAATTTGCTTGCCAGCTTCGTTTTCAACAATTTTGTACGGTCCAGAAGCAACTGGGCTTTTGCCATAATCCTGCGCATTCCCAGAATTTAGCGGAACGGGAGCGAATGCAGCCAAAGACGCAACCCAAGGCCAATTAGCAAAAGCAGCATTTAGTTTAAAAATGATTGTTTGATTGTCTGGAGTTTCAATCGAATCCAAAGATTTGCCACTAAACGGACCGGCATAGTCTTTAGCGCCTTCCAAAAGCGCTTTGTGGTAACCAAATCCGCCTGTAAGCGAGTTTGCAAAAGAACGCTCAAGACCATATTTAATATCTTTAGACGTTATTGGGCTTCCATCCTGGTATTTAATGCCTTTTTTAAGAGTGTACTTCCAAGTTTTTCCGCCGTCTAAAGCAGTTCCAGTATCTGTTGCTAAATCGGCAACAACACGCGTTTTACCACTTGGTGTTACTTTCCACGTTGTTAAAGCGCGGAAAACTAGGCTATTAGAGGTTATTGGCAAACCTTGACTTCTTGCAGGATCAAAATCCATTTTTGATTCAGAGCTTAGAATCGTAAGCGTTCCGCCCTTTTTTGGATTGTTA
This sequence comes from Gardnerella rara, assembly GCF_055452355.1. Lineage (NCBI taxonomy): Bacteria > Bacillati > Actinomycetota > Actinomycetes > Bifidobacteriales > Bifidobacteriaceae > Gardnerella > Gardnerella rara. The sequence continues at coordinate 186,254 of NZ_JBVBJP010000002.1, read as the reverse complement.
TTAAGCACAGAAGCATTTGGTAGTCTTTTTTGTAGGTTTTGACCACTTTGCGCAGCAGATCCGCAAGCAGAAAATGCATAAACCAGCGAAAACACTAGAATTACGGCAATTGCTCTTAATGTATTTAGAGCAAAGCCACGATTAAATTTTTTGATGATTTGATAATAATTTTGCATATTTTGTGTATTTTGCATGATTTTTCCTTAATTTTTTATAAAGTTATAAAATTATTAAAAATTTTTATTATTGTGATTTAAAGAAGACTTTAGTAGCGACTTTAGTTGCAACCTTAATGGCGATTTTGCTGGCGATTTTAATCGCTCACTAATCACCACTTTAAAGGGCGACTTTAGCCGCTCTAGGATCAAGCAAACAATAACAGACGTCAACAATAAGATTTGCAATTATTACAAGAGCGGCCGAAAACAGCGTAACTCCAACCAAAACTTGCAAATCAAAAGTCTTAACAGCGTCTAAAAGAAGAGAACCCAACCCGTGCATAGAGAACACGCGCTCAGTTATAACCGCTCCACCAAGAAGACCGCCAAGATCTAAACCAAACATTGTAAATATTGGTAAAATCGCATTTCGCAAAGCATGATTTACTACAACATGTGAATCGGGCATGCCCTTTGCTCTTGCAGTTCGCACATAATCTTTACCAAATTCCCTAAGCATTGTAGAACGAGTAATGCGCGCATAAAAAGCGCCATTTATCAACGCTAAAACAATCCAAGCGAGTAGCAGATGCCAAGCCCAGTCAAAAGGATTAGCAAAGAAGCTAACATATCCGCCAGTAGGAAAAACTGGAATGTAAACCGCAAAAGCAATAATCGCCAGCAAACCAATTAGGTAGGTAGGAGACGAAATACCAATCGAAGATAACGCTACGATTAAGCGATCAATCCACGAATCACGCTTAACAGCTTGCAAAACGCCTGCAAATACGCCAATTAGCATCCACAAAACAGCAGCGCCAATGGCGATTGATGCGGTAACTGGAAAACGACTAAAAATCAAACCAGTAACAGGCTCATTAAGCGCAAAAGACCATCCTAAGCAAGGAGCCGCGCAAACAATTGCGCTGGCAGATGCAGAATCACCAAAAGTACGGCCAACAAAAATACCCTGCAAATAGTTAAAAAGCTGACTATACCAAGGCAAATCAGTTCCCATAAACGCAGAAACTTGTGCTAAACGCTCAGGCGTGCAAGGTTTGCCACACATAAGCTGCGCAGGATTTGTTGGAGTCATAAAGAAAATCAAAAACATTGCCATTGCAATAACAGCAATAACAGCCAAAGCGCTTGCAACGCGCCTAATAATGTAAAGAAAAACGCTCATGCTGCTATCTCCATTTTTGAAGAAAGCCAATCGCCCAGCATGTTAAACCCGAGCGCAAGCAGGGACAAAGATAAACCTGGGAATATTAAATACCACGGGTCTACCAATGCCCACTGCACTGCGTCGGATATTGAGCGTCCCCACGAAGGCGAAGGCGGATTCATGCCAACGCCAAGAAATGACAGTGCCGCTTCGAGTGCAATACGGCCTGGTATAGAAAGTGTTGTATTAACAATGATTATTGGAAGCATGTTTGGCAAAATCTGATTGCGCAAAACATGAAAAGCACTGGCGCCCATAACTCTAGAAGCCACAGCAAAATGGCGATTTTTAAGGCTAAGTGTTTCGCCGCGAACCAATCGCGCCATGCTAGGCCAACCAAAAAAGCCGATTACAAGAGTTAAAAGAAGCGGACGCGGGAAAGTTTGAGGCACAATCGCAGAAAGCGCAATCGCAAAGATTAGGAACGGGAACCCAAAGAACACGTCCATAATGCGAGAAATTGCAAAATCAACAAAACCACCAAAATAACCAGCAATAACGCCAATTACAACGCCTAAAACAACGGAGATTGCAGTAGAAGCTAAGCCAATGCCAAGAGAGATTCTTGCGCCGTGAGAGATGATTGCAAATAAGTCAATTCCGCGCAATGGCGTTACGCCAAACCAATGTTTTGAGCTTATTCCGCCTATGCCTGTAGGCAACGAAGAATCCGACAAAACATCGGGATTTTCGCTATATGGATCATTACCTGTAATAAGAGTAAAGAGGTCGGCAAAAATCGCCAATAAAACAAACAGTGAGATTATTGCAATTCCAACAATTGCGGTAACACTTGATAAGTCGCGCTTACTACGCGAATAAAATACACCGCCCCTTTTCATCGCCACTCATTTCGTTACCTGCACTTTCGTATTGCAATTTTTCTATAAAACCAACAAATACAAACATGAGTAGATTTGTACTGTCGTTATAACGAATCTATATGAAGGTATGGAAATCGGAGTGTCGTATCACCTTGCTTTTTCACTTGAAGCGTAGCGCGAATCGACTTGCATGAGCGCTTAAAGCGTAGCGCGCGAATGCACTTCGATTCGCTGAGCCGCTCAAAGCAGAAGCACTGCTTCTGCGCGGCGAAGACGTGAGCGCGCTGTAACGCGCGAGCGACTTTCCGCATTTTGTACCAAATTCAACCCAAATTTGGAACAAACTCCGGAAAATCCTCCCTGCATTTGTTCCAAATTCCACACGATTTACATACAAAACCACAAACCACCCACCACACACAAAAACAAAACGTGCCGAGGTATTTAATAATACAACGGCACGTTTTTTGTTTAGTTAGCTAGAGATTTATGCAACACTTAAACTACTCACGTTTAAGACTTACGCTAAGCTCGGTTGCGCTAGAATCAGCCTCTGTAACTTCAAAGCTAGTAGCCAAAGTTTCTTCCGCAATCAAATCACGGAACTGATTTACCTTAGCAACATCGGCTGCTGGCACGCTCAAAGTCAAAGCGATTCTATCGCTAATGTCTAAGCCGCTCTCCTTGCGCGCATCCTGAACAGCGCGAATAGCGTCGCGAGCGTAACCTTCCGCAAGCAAATCCGCCGTCAAAGCAGTGTCGAGCATAACAAAGCCGCCAGTTGGCATTGCAGCAGAAGCAGTATTTGCAGCTGCTTGAGCATCCGAAGACTCAACGCGATTCACAAGCTCATATTCGCCTTGCTCAAGCGCAACTTCGCCATTTGGAGTATTGACAACAGGAGCACCAGAGGCGTCAACACGCCAATCGCCACTCTTCGAAGCCTTAATAGCAAACTGCACTTGCTTACCCAAACGAGGGCCAGCCGCGCGAGCGTTAACCTTAAGCTCGTGAACAATCTTCAAACCATGGTTGCTTGCGTCTTCCAAAGTGCAGAATGTTACATTCTTCACATTAAGCTCGCGCTCAAGAACCTGCTCATATGGCTCTACAGCAGCCGTATTTTCTGCAACAACCGTCAAGTTTGCAAGAGGCTGGCGCACGCGCAACTGCTCCGCTTTACGCAATGAAAGCGTAGAAGACACAACCTCGCGAACCTTATCCATAGCAGCAACCAAAGCATCGTCATGCGCAAGAACAGCACCAAGCTCAGTAACTGTTCCAGCCTTAGGATTTGCCTCGCCGTTAGAAAGCGTTTGCGGCTCCACCAAATAAGGCCAATCGGCCAAATGCACGGATTCGCCACCAGTAAGACCACGCCACACAGCCTCTGCTTCCATAGGAGCAAGAGGAGCAATAGTACGCATAAAGGCTTCCAACACAGTATAAAGCGTGTTGAAAGCAGCTTCATCTTCATTCCAGAAGCGGTCGCGACTACCGCGGATATACCAATTAGTAAGAACGTCAATAAAGTCACTAACGGCTGCGCAAGCATCGCTAATTGCAAAGTCGTTCAAGCACTTTTCTACGCGCTCAACAAGCAAACGCGTGCGAGCAAGCAAGTAGCGATCCATGTTGCAAAGACCTGCAACCTCGTCCGCGCGAAGTCTACGAGCATCGTATCCCTTACCGCCATTTGCAGCATTCGCATACAGCGTAAAGAAGTAGTACGAGCTCCAAACTGGAAGCATAACCTGACGAACCGTATCCCTAATGCCGTCTGCAGTCACAATCAAATTACCGCCGCGCAAAATTGGCGAAGACATAAGGAACCAGCGCATAGCATCCGAGCCGTACTCGTTAAAAACGCCATTAACATCTGGGTAATTGCGCAAATGCTTACTCATCTTCTGGCCGTCGGAACCAAGCACAATGCCGTGGCAAATCACGTTCTTAAAGGCTGGTCGGTCGAATAGAGCTGTAGCCATAATGTGAAGCGTGTAGAACCATCCACGAGTCTGGCCAATGTATTCAACAATGTAATCGCATGGGAAGTGCTCTTCGAAGAAGTCCTTGTTTTCAAACGGATAATGGAATTGCGCAAAAGGCATAGAACCAGACTCAAACCAGCAGTCAAGAACATCCGTAATGCGGTGCATTTGCGACTTTCCAGTAGGATCGTCTGGGTTTGGTCGAGTAAGGCGATCGATATACGGGCGATGCATATTCACATTGCCGTCGTCGTCGCGAGGATAATCACCAAAATCAGCCTTAAGCTCTTCCAAAGATCCATACACATCTACGCGAGGATACTTTGGATCGTCGCTCACCCACACTGGGATTGGCGAGCCCCAGAAGCGATTACGGCTAATCGACCAATCGCGAGCGTTAGAAAGCCATTTACCAAACTGGCCGTCCTTAACGTTTCCAGGAATCCAATTAATCTGTTGATTAAGCTCTAGCAAGCGCTTCTTAATCTTTGTAACCGAAACAAACCAGCTAGAAACAGGCTTATAAATAAGCGGAGTTGCGCAACGCCAGCAATGAGGATAGCTGTGCACGTAGCTTTTCTCTTGGAATAGCAACGCGCGCTGATCTTCTGGCATCTTGGCAAGCGGGCCGTCTCCTGCACGCAAGTTGCGCAAAATTGGCAAATTGGCGTCGAAAACATACAAGCCTTCGTAGTCTGGGCAATCACTTGTAAACTTGCAGCCAGCATCGAGCACGTCAACGCTGCGAATTTCGTGAGCGTTAAGCGTGTTCATATCGTCCTCGCCGTAAGGAGCCTGGTGAACAAGGCCAGTACCTTCTGCGGTGTCAACATAATCTGCAGTGAAAATCGTAAAAGCGTTAGGACCAGGAGTTCCACCCTCTGCGAGCGCAGAATCGCTTGCAAAGTATGGGAATACTGGATAGTAGCGCCAGCCAGCCATCTCAGCACCCTTAAGTTCGCGCACAACTTCGTAGTTTTCGCCAAGTTCCTTAGTGTAGGATTCAAGCAAAGGCTTGCCAATGTAGAACTTTTTACCAGCAAACTTGCCTTCAGTTGGGCGAACTTCCACGTAGTCAATGTCTGCACCAACTACGATTGCGAAGTTTGTTGGCACTGTCCAAGGAGTAGTGGTCCAGAATACTGCGTAAGCGTCGGCCTCATCGCGAAGCTTAACGGCCACGGAAACGGTAGTATCTTGACGATTCTGGTAAACATCTGCATCCATACGAAGCTCGTGCGCACTAAGAGGCGTCTGATCCTTAGGGCAGTACGGAAGCACGCGGTAACCCTTGTAAGCCAATCCCTTGCTGTAAAGCTGCTTAAAGGCCCACATAACGGATTCCATGTATGGAATGTTAAGCGTTTTGTAGCCGCGCTCAAAATCAACCCAGCGCGCCTGACGATGTACGTAGTTTTGCCACTCGTTTGTGTACTTTAAAACGCTGGCACGGCAAGCATCGTTGAACTTTGCGATGCCCATTTTTTCGATTTGATCAACCGACTCAATGCCGAGTTCCTTCTGCGCTTCCAACTCTGCTGGAAGGCCGTGAGTATCCCAGCCAAAAACGCGATTTACTTTGCGTCCGCGCATAGTCTGATAGCGCGGAACAACGTCTTTTGCATAACCTGTGAGCAAGTGGCCGTAGTGAGGAAGACCGTTTGCAAATGGAGGGCCATCAAAGAACACAAACTCGTTTTGGCTACCCTTGCCAGACGGGCGGTATTCGATTGACTTACGGAAAGTGTTATTTGCATCCCAGTATTGAAGCACTGACTCTTCAAGCTTTGGGAAAGAAGGATTTGGTGCAACTTGCGCACTGGCAGCTTCTTGTGCAGATGCGGCAACACTTACCTTTGGGTATACATTATTTGCGCACGACTTTTCGGCTGGATTAGTGGATTCGCTCACTGTGCTCTCCTCGCTCAACAGGGTGAATATTTCCCTGCGAGGACGACAGTTACTGCCGCGGTACCACCTCGCTTGCTGCAAAATACTTACGCAACTCTTGCAGCCTCTCGTGTTTGGCTATGCGGGCCAACCCCGTCGGTTCTAATAAGCGAGAATCTTACGAACACTCGCCGTTCTTCCGAAAACTCCCCGCCGATAACGGATCATCGCTTAAGTTAGAAATAATCTAACACTATCCCCTAACATTGGGGAGTTTCAAAATCTCATCTATGCCCATTATGGAATAAATTATTATGAGATCCTATACGCACAAACCTAATAACAGGAATATTATATCGATAATTATAAATGAGAATTACATCAAATTTTCCCTCTTGCAAATGCAATTCCCAATATCCACTGTACATTCCACGAGGATGGCTCAATTGGTGAGGATTGTAAGATTCAGGAACTTCTTCAAATTCATAAATACTGTCAATTAAGTCCTCTAATTCGTGTTTAATTGATGGATTCTCTCGAAGCAACCTTCGTAAATCTGATTGGAATTGAGTATCAAAAATAATTTTCATGACATATTATCCAAAAATGCTTTAGCTTCATTAGCATTACTAAAAACAATACCATCTTCAGCAATTTTGCCATCTATAATTTGATTAGCGTGATTCATAGCTTTAAGTGTTGCTTCGTTGGGAACAGGCGTAACGAGCGACGGACTAATAGGTAGAGCTTGTTCACGTACTGCTTGCTTAAGAAACATGTTTAATGCAGTAGACATATCAAGACCTAAAGCATTAAATAAGACTTCTGCATCTTGCTTAGTTTTCTCATCTGTTCTGAAATTAATTCTTGCAACCGTGGAAACAACCATAAAAAAACATCCTTCATTGTCATAATTACATACATTATATGTCTATTATACACACGCATGACAATTGCAGTAAACAAGTAATAAAAAGTGCCCCGAATCAGAATCGAACTGACGACACCCACTTTAGGAGAGTGGTGCTCTATCCACTGAGCTACCGAGGCAACAAATGGCAATTATACACCATGGCGTAGTTTACACACCACAGAATAATCACGATTCAAGATTCGACTGCGTTCCAGCCGTAGCAGCCGTAGCGGATTGCTCCGCCTGAGCCGCGTCAAGCTTAGCGCGAACCGCAGCAAGCAAACCCTGCGCGCGCTTTGCTAACGCCTCTCCAAGCTCCCATTGATGCATAGATTGATCCAAAGTCAAACCGCCAGCCTCAAGTGCTTTAACAGCTTGCACAAGCTTTTCGCGAGCCTCTTCGTAAGGCATTGCGTTAATCGCAGCGCGCTCTTCGTTGCTAAGTGTGCTAATCGCGTCAACTTTTGCACTTGCGTCTTTTGTTTCGTCACTCATAATCATCCTTTTCTAATTTTTTATTTAAGATTTTTTACTTAAAACTTTAAAACTTTACGACTTTTCTACAGACGTAACGCTAGCTGTGATCAAGCCACTTTTAAGAGTGACTGTTATATCGTCTCCAGCTTTTACACGACTAGAATCGTCAAGCACTTTCCCGCCGCTAATCTGCACAACCGCGTAACCGCGATTAAGCGTTGACTGCGGACTAAGAGCCGTAACGCTGGCATGCGCCTTTTCAACAGTCAAGCTAGCGTCGTCAAGCAGCCGCACCAAACCATGCCTCATGCGTTCAACCGCCTGCTGCACAAACAACTCGTGCGGCTCCAACATAGTGGTTGGCTGGGTAATACTTGGCCTATTTGCGTAGCCTTCAATAAGCTGAATCTCATTGCTAACTCGGGCAGAAATCCTCATTCGCGCATGTTGCAAAGCGTTATCAATCAACTGCCATTGCTCGTTAACGTCTGGAACAACGCGCTTTGCTGCATCTGTAGGAGTAGACGCGCGCATATCTGCCGCCAAATCAATAAGCGTCCAATCGTCTTCGTGGCCAATCGCAGAAACAATCGGAGTTAAGCAAGCAGCCGTTGCGCGAACCACGCCCTCGTCCGAAAATCCAATCAAATCCTCAAAGCTGCCGCCGCCGCGCGCAACAATAATCACATCAACTTCTGGGTCGGCATCTAACTGCTTAATCGCCGCAATAACGTCCGCTGGGCATTGCACACCCTGAACATGCGCGTGAACCACCTTAAAACGCGTTACAGGCCAGCGCAAATTAACGTTTGTAATAACATCTCCCTCGGCGCGAGCTTGAGGTGCACACACCAAACCAATGCACTTTGGAAACTCAGGCAGCGGCACCTTGTTTTCTGCGTCGAACAAGCCTTCGCCTTTAAGTTTTTTGCGCAACTCGTCTATTTGCGCCTTTAAATCGCCAGCACCAACACGCCTAATTTCGTCGGCAACAAAGCTCAATCGTGTTGCTTTTACCCAAATATCTGCCTTGCCGTGAACAACTACCCTATCTCCCTGACGCAAATCTTTAGCCTGCTGAACAAAATTGCTAAAGCCCATTATGGAGATTGAAACGTCTTCGTTGCTGTCTCTAAGCGTTATGTAGCCAGACGTAGACCTTCTCATGTTGATTTCAACAATCTGACCTTCTACCCAAGCCGCAGGCCACTTCTCTACAGCTCCATGGAACTTTTGGCTTATGACGCTTACTGGCCAAGGATTTTCAGCGCTTGTTTCGCTTGCATGCAAAGGTAAAGTCATATACCAAGTTTCTTTTAAAAGATGGACAATAAGCGTTTAAAAAATTCGCAATAAGCACAGAAAACACACAAAGCACGACACGCCGTGACTTGCAAATAAATCGATTGTGAGTATAGTTATTACTCGGCTCAAGAAAACGCCAACGCCCCTTTAGCTCAGTTGGCTAGAGCAGCTGACTCTTAATCAGCGTGTCCAGGGTTCGAATCCCTGAGGGGGCACTTGTTGAAAACCCAAGCTTTGCGGCTTGGGTTTTTTCGTATGCGAATAGCAACAACACCAAGCAACACGCTAAGCATCGCAACAAGCGCTATCGAAGACGAGTCAGAGCCAGTTGCTGGAATAGTTCCGCGCGATTTATGCGATGCGGAGTTAAGTCTATTAGCGGTTTTGTGGCCATTAGTAGATGCAGCGGAATTTGTGCCATTTTGGGAAGCACTATTTTTAGCGGCATTATTTTTAGCAGCATCATTTTTAGCAGCATTTGGCTTTTGATTAAAGTACGGATTAGGCGTATTGCTATTTTCTGAACCAGTATTAGGCGTTGTTCCCATGTTTGGATCAGGCGTTACGTCTATGTTCAAATACGGCTTAGGTAATATCTCTGGTTCCGTCATGTGCGATTGATTCGAAGGAGTTCCAGGCTGATCTGGAATTGGCGCAGGTGTAGGCGTGACAGACGGATCCTGCGGATCTGGCGTTGGAACAGGCGCTGGTGTTGGCTGCGGAGCTGGCTGAGGGCCTGGCTGCGGCGGAGTTGGCGGCGTTGGCGTCGGCTCTGGTGCTGGCGGATTAGGCGCTGGCGGATTAGGCGGATTCGGGTTCGGGTTCGATTTTGCCTTTACAGTAAAGCTAGCGCTAAACGTACACTTAGACCCATCAACATAAGTAACCGTAACAGGAACTTTAACAGTTTGATCTGTATTAGGTGCTTCAGGTATTTTAAAATCACCTACCGTAACCGTAGGCGCTTTGTAATAATACTTTGGAGTGCAAGGAGTTGAACTATCTTCTTCATCATTACAACTTTTATAGTAGGAATCACCAATCTTAATTGGATAAACCTTATCATTATCGTCATTATAATAATAAGGTCTGGAATCAGAACTAAATCCATCATCTGGATTATCATCATCATTTTGACAAGCGCTTGAACAATCCTCAGTATCATGATCACATAAATCACATGCAGTAGGAGTTTTACCTTCAGGAATCAAAGGATAGTTAAGTCTACTTGTTGTTGTAAATAATCCCTCGACTTGCTTTTTAACATCCGTTTTAATAGAATCTACAGTTGGCTGTTTAGCAGGCGGATTTTCGCTAGACGAATCAATATCTTTAATTTTCACATCACTGCTTTTAGCAGGCCACGTTTGAGCCATTGTTTTCGCATTAACAATAAAAGTAAAATTATCAACGGGATAGTAGCCTTCTATATTATTCTTAATCTCACCATTTTTGTAACATACAGGAAATTCAAAAGTTTGTTTACCAGGGAAAAAGGCTGTCTGATCGTCAGGCGAATTAGAATTGACGCCAACTCCCCAGGGATCATATGAACTAAATTCCAATCCTAAATCGCTTATTTTCCCTCTGTAGCCTTTTACTTCACTATTTTTTAGCTTCTCTAGCGCATTCCTAAAATCAATTGACTGACCAAAATTAACTTCTATATTTATATTGTTAATTACATATTGACGTATAAGAAGCCTTCCACTAAATCTAAAGTCTGGACCATAATGAACCGGACTCATTCCATTGTAGCCATCCTTTCCCAGTTTTTTATTTAACTTAAAATCGATTAATTTAACTCCATCATTTTTATCAATATTAATTAACTCATTTGTAAGAGTATATTTCCTGCGATAGAGGTCAAAATTATTCATATAAGCATACCAATAAGTAAAGCTGTAATCGTCATCTTTAATTTTTGTTGAATTCACAATTTGATTAAGATTATACCCATTTTTCGCATCAGAAGGAGTTATATTTTTTTCAATATGCTGGTCAGAAAAATCATACAGACTATCATATTTTTTCTGATACAAGTTAAAAATATCTTTATGATAATCAGCATAAAAAGCTGTATTCTTTGCAAGAGCATATGGATAAATTTTATCAATATTCGTAATATTATTTTTTTCAGCTTTAATATTTATAAGCTTGCCTGCACAAAGATTAGCAAGATTGTCTACGTTACTAATTTTGTTTTCACTTATGTCCAAAGATTCAAGATTTGTTAAACCAGCCAATTTAGAAATGTCACTTATATTATTATCACTCAAATCCAATGTTTTAAGATTTGTAAGAGTAGAAAGCGGCTTTAAATCAGAAATATTATTGTGATCTAATTTCAATTCTTCAAGATTTGGAAAATACTTTAAAAAGCTAATGTCACTAATGTCTTCAATGCTTAATCCAAGCTTTTTAATCTTCTCCATATCTGCTTTTTTAGGATTCCAATTATTTACAGAATCAGGCAAGGTAACATCATCAGTGTCATACTCTTTTATACTGTTATACAAAGCTTGTTTAAGTTTTGGATTATTAGCGAATAAATCGTTCGGATTTTCTGTGTCTTTTTGCTTTTTTGTTTTTTCTGCATCTGCAGCACCATTGGCGTTTAAGCTAGTTGCCTGGTTAGGGGTACCCCCCACTTGAATATTTTGCGCAAAAGCTGCATAAGCTGGCATTATGCCAAAAAGCATGCCAACAGCAATAATCGAAGCAACAAACAGCTTAAAAACTTTAGCCGTTAGACCACTTTTAATACGATTAACCAACATGCCAATAACCCCAGGCATAAACTCAACCTTCTTATTTAACAACTCAAATAAATGTTAACTCGTAAACACGGCCATAAGCCACTAGTCACTTATTTTAGTAACCATCTGGAACAATTACATAAAAATGAATAAAATACGAAAAATATAGAATACAAAAAGACCCCGCAAGAAAACTTACGGGGTCTTTTAAAGATTAGCTAAATATTTTCAGACTAGAAAATCAGAAAATACTAGGCAAGAATCTTGGTCACACGACCAGAGCCAACGGTACGGCCACCTTCACGAACTGCGAAGGTCAAGCCCTCTTCCATTGCGATAGCCTGAATCAACTCAACAGTGAAGGTTGCGTGATCGCCTGGCTGAACCATTTCGATGCCGTCTGGCAAGGTGATAACGCCAGTAACATCGGTGGTACGGAAGTAGAACTGTGGACGGTAGTTGGAGAAGAATGGCGAGTGACGGCCACCTTCGTCCTTGGTCAAGACGTAAACTTCGCCTTCGAACTTGGTGTGTGGAGTCACAGAACCTGGAGCAGCCACAACCTGACCACGCTCAACGTCGGTACGGTTGATACCACGGAGAAGAAGACCAGTGTTATCGCCAGCCTCGGCCTCATCCATCTGCTTGTGGAAGGTCTCGATAGAGGTGACGGTGGTGGTCTGGGTATCGCGCAAACCAACAATCTCAACTGGGGTGTTGATTGGGAGCTTACCACGCTCAACACGACCGGTGACAACGGTACCACGACCGGAGATGGTGAACACATCTTCGATTGGCATCAAGAATGGCTTGTCAAGATCGTGAGTTGGGGTTGGGATGTACTCGTCAACAGCCTTCATGAGTTCCTTGACGGTCTCTACCCACTTGTCGTGATCTGGAGCGTCATCATGCAAAGCGCCGTAAGCGGAAGTACGGATGACTGGGCAATCGCGATCGAAGCCGTTTTCGTCGAGGAGGTCACGAACCTCTTCTTCAACGAGGTCGATAAGCTCTTCGTCGTCAACCATATCGCACTTGTTCAAAGCAACAAGAATTTTTGGAACGCCGACCTGCTTAGCAAGCAAGACGTGTTCACGGGTCTGAGCCATTGGGCCGTCGGTAGCAGCAACCACGAGGATTGCGCCATCCATCTGAGCGGCACCGGTGATCATGTTCTTAACGTAATCAGCGTGGCCTGGAGCGTCCACGTGAGCGTAGTGACGTGCTTCAGTCTGATACTCGATGTGGGCGATGTTAATGGTAATACCGCGCTCCTTCTCTTCTGGAGCGGCGTCGATCTGATCGAAGTCATACTGAGGGTTCAGATCTGGATATTCGCCATGAAGCACCTTAGAAATAGCCGCGGTCAAGGTAGTCTTACCGTGATCAACGTGACCAATGGTACCAATGTTAACATGCGGCTTAGTACGCTCGTACTTTTCCTTTGCCATGTGTTTGTCCTCCTGGACGTCTCGTAGTTTGCCTCACATTCTTATGTGAAGCCTCTCGCTACATATTTACTGGGTTTCTGGGTTAGGTGCCACTTCGGTGCCAGAACCCAGTCAACGTAGGAAATTCTAGCGTTGACTAGGGACACAAAACACCGAAGTAGCGTGCGCTTTTACTCGCCGCGCTGGGCTTTAATAATCTCGTCCGATACGGCCTTTGGAACTTCCGCGTAAGAGTCCATCTGCATGGTGAACATTGCACGTCCCTGAGTCTTGGAACGAAGATCACCAATGTAGCCGAACATCTCACTCAGTGGAACCTTAGCGTCAATAACCTTAACGCCAGTAGCGTCGGTCATAGACTGAATGTTTCCACGACGGGAGTTCAAATCGCCCATAACGTCGCCCATGTACTCTTCTGGAGTACGAACTTCCACGGCCATAATTGGCTCGAGGATTACTGGGTGAGCCTTAGGAGCAGCTTCCTTGAAGCACATGGAACCTGCAATCTTGAAGGCCATTTCCGAAGAATCAACGTCGTGAGTCTGACCGTCGGTAACGGTTGCCTTAACGCCAACCACTGGGAAGCCTGCCAAAACGCCAGATTCCATAGCTTCCTGCACGCCTGCGTCGATGGAAGGAATGAATTCCTTAGTAATGTGGCCACCAGTGACCTCGTTAACAAACTGATAGACTTCGCCAGATTCTGGATCGATTGGCTCGAAGTTCATCAAAACCTTTGCGAACTGGCCAGAACCACCGGTCTGCTTCTTGTGGGTGTATTCCTGGTTCATAACAGCCTTACGAATGGTTTCACGGTAAGCAACCTGTGGCTTACCAACATTCGCTTCAACCTTGAACTCGCGGCGCATACGATCCACAATAATGTCGAGCTGAAGCTCGCCCATACCAGAAATCAAAGTCTGACCAGACTCTTCGTCGGTCTTAACCTGGAAGGTAGGATCCTCGTCGGAAAGCTTAGCCAAAGCCAAGCTCATCTTTTCCTGATCTGCCTTCGTCTTTGGCTCCACAGCAACCTCGATAACAGGATCTGGGAATGTCATGGATTCCAAAGAAATTGGGCTCTTCTCGTCGCACAAGGTGTCACCCGTGCTAACGTTCTTTAAACCAACGAAGGTGTAAATGTTTCCAGCTTCTGCAGAATCTACAGGATTTTCCTTATCTGCGTGCATCTGGAAGATCTTACCAACGCGTTCCTTCTTGCTCTTGGTGGAATCGTACACGGAATCGCCTGGCTTAACTTCGCCAGAGTACACGCGCACGAACACAAGCTTTCCGTAGAACGGATGAGTAGAGATCTTAAAGACCAATGCAGCAAATGGATCTGTATTTACTGGCTTACGGTCGATTTCAACAGATTCGTCGCTTGGATCAAAGCCCTTAATAGATGGAACATCTTCTGGGCTTGGAAGGAAGTCAACAACAGCATCCAGCATTGGCTGAACGCCCTTATCTTTAAATGCAGAACCGCAAGTTACTGGGAAGGCTTCACGAGCGATAGTAAGCTTGCGAATACCAATGCGAATCTCTTCTTCGGAAAGTTCTCCAGATTCAAGATACTTCTCAAGCAACTCTTCGTCGGCTTCTGCAACCTGATCCATAAGCTCGGCACGATATTCTTCTGCACGTTCCTGCAAATCGGCAGGAATGTCAACGGTGTCGTAGTGAGCACCCATATCGTCCTTAACGTCGTTCCAAACGTAGGCCTTCATACGAATCAAGTCAACAACACCAAGGAAGTCGTTTTCAGCGCCGATTGGAAGCTGAATAACGAGTGGCTTAGCGCCAAGCTTTTCCTTAATGGTCTTAACAGAATAGTAGAAGTCTGCGCCCAACTTATCCATCTTGTTGATGAAGCAAATACGTGGAACGCTGTACTTATCTGCCTGACGCCAAACGGTTTCGGACTGAGGCTCCACGCCTTCCTTACCGTCGAACACTGCAACAGCACCGTCGAGAACACGCAAAGAACGCTCTACCTCGGCGGTAAAGTCAACGTGGCCTGGAGTATCGATGATGTTGATTTGATAGCGGTTATCTACGTCATGGGTTTGACGCTTCCAGAAGCAAGTGGTTGCAGCAGACTGAATAGTAATACCGCGTTCCTGCTCCTGCGCCATAAAGTCCATGGTGGAAGCGCCATCGTGAGTTTCACCAATCTTGTAATTCTTACCAGTGTAGTAAAGAATACGCTCGGTGGTAGTAGTCTTACCAGCATCGATGTGCGCCATGATGCCGATGTTACGAACCATATTCAGGTCGTTAAGCACATCTTGTGCCATATTAATATCCTTAGCTCTTTAAGATACCGATTATCTTGTGGATTACCAGCGATAGTGAGCAAAAGCCTTGTTTGCTTCTGCCATCTTGTGGGTATCCTCGCGGCGCTTTACAGAAGCACCCAAGCCATTGGAGGCATCGAGAATTTCGTTAGCCAAACGCTCAGCCATGGTCTTCTCGCGACGAACGCGGGAGAAGTCCGTAAGCCAGCGCAAGGACAAAGTGTTTGCACGAGCAGGCTTAACTTCGACTGGCACCTGGTAGGTTGCACCACCAACGCGGCGGGAACGAACCTCGAGGCTTGGACGAATGTTATCGAGAGCGCGCTTCAAAACAGAAACTGGCTCCTGCTCGGTCTTGGCCTTCACCTGCTCAAGAGCGGTGTAGACGATGTTTTCTGCGATGGACTTCTTGCCATCGAGAAGAATTTTGTTAATCAACTGAGCCACGACGGTCGAGCCGTAGATTGGATCAGGAAGCAGCTGATGCTTTTTTGCAGGTCCTTTACGTGACATGTTTTACTTCGCCTTCTTTGCTCCATACAGGGAACGACCCTGCTTGCGGTCCTTAACACCCTGGGTATCGAGAGCGCCACGCACGATGTGGTAACGCACACCTGGGAGATCCTTCACACGGCCACCGCGCACAAGCACAATGGAGTGCTCCTGCAAGTTATGACCTTCGCCTGGAATGTAGGCGGTTACTTCAATACCCGAGCTGAGGCGCACACGAGCAACCTTACGAAGCGCAGAGTTTGGCTTCTTAGGAGTGGTGGTGTACACACGAGTGCACACGCCACGACGCAACGGGCTACCTTTCAAGGCCAAAGTCTTTGACTTCTTAGGCTTGGCCTGACGTCCCTTACGGACGAGTTGTTCAATCGTAGGCAACTTAAGTTCTCCGATTCATTAATGTCTTCTATTTGGTGAAACCGCAGCACTGCAGCACACCTTAAACCTGAATCGGTTAAAGAGAAAAGCCACAGTCCACCGGCCCGATGGCCCTTGCGCCTCCAGCCACGCATTACTGCGCGCTATCTTTGGCACTTGGGATATCCCAACGCGAGCACCTATAACATAAGGCGCACCGTTGGCACACACAAAGTACTATTATACACCTTTACGTGACAATTAAAAACACTTAAGTAGACTACTTAAGAATTGGCCTTGCAGGTGCAGAAACATCTAAAAGCTGGCGATTGCCGATTTTACTTGGATCATTAATAATCGTTTCTACAATCGCCTTTTTAAGCTCTAAATCCGAAGAATCCCCCCAAACAACAAGCCGATGAATATCTCCGCTTGGGCTTGGGTAAGAAACTTCTGTTTCAACGGAATCCTGCGTTTTTGCGCTAACTCGCGTAACATGAGACCTAAAATCTTGCGAAAGCGAGCTTACAATTTTCAACGCTTCTTTAACAGCTTTACTGTTTAAACTTCTACGAACGTCGCTAACTTCTATAACAGGAATTCCACTTGTAGAAACATTTTGAACAGCATTTAAAATCCTGCCTCTAACGTCTACAGCTGTAAGTGTTTCGCCAACTTTGGCTTTAAGCATGGCAGCAGGTTTTTGCGCGCGGACCGTTATTTGCAAGCCTTGTGGGAACTGCTTTACAACCTTTGTTTCGGTTACGCCAGGTATGTTGTTTAACTGCTCAATTATTTGCTGAGAAGAAACTAAAAACAGCGACTTATCTACTTGGTTGGACGCAATAGACGCGATTTTTTGCTCACTAACCCACTCATTAGAGCCTATAATGCGTATATTCTTAGCATTCAAGCGGAAGAATGGCGATAAAAATAGCAGCCAGCAAAGCAATACAACTATTGCAACCGCAAGAAAAGTGTAGGCAAATCGCAGCAAGATAGTGCGCAATTTAGCGGAGTTCTTTTCTTTTTCTCTTGCACTAAAATCTATTACTTTAGGTCTAGATGCAATGCCAAGTGGACCAGCACTAGATTTTAAAGTTTGCTTTACAAAGTCAACTACAGAAAGTCTTCTTGCATCTACAAAAGCGTTTTTAGAGCGTGCATTTTTAACGGCATTATGCGCACTGTTAACTACATTAAGCGGGATATCTTGCACGCCATTTTGCACGCTATTTTGCACAACATTAGCCGACTCGATTTTTCTAGCAGACTTACCAGATTTTGCAACGCGCAACCTCTTAATAGATTCAGTAGATTCAGTAGATTCAGTAGATTCACTAGATTCACTAGACACGTTAGATTTATTAGCACTCGCAGATTTACCAAAAATCACTCGTCCCATAACTACCACTCACCTACTTTCCTCTTGCATCTTTTTGCGATTTACTTGCGACTTTACTTATTTGGCGACTTACTTGCTACTTTGCACACTATTTTGAGCGCAACTCTTCTAGCATAACAGACGTCATAGCAGTAATACTTCCAGCACCAACAGTAAACAGCACATCCCCACTATTCGCTCTGCGTGCAAGCAACAAAGCACCATCATTCATATCTTCTACAGCTTCAATATTGCAATTAAGTCCGCATTCTTTGGCTGCGTTAACAATAGTCGAAGCGTGAATATTTGGAAAATCTTCTTGCTTTTCTCGCGCTGGAAAAATACCAGTAACAATAACATCGTCTGCAAGAGATAAAGCAGAAGCAAATTCGCTTGCAAAAGAACGCGTTCTAGAAAACAGATGCGGCTGGAAAAGTACGCGAATCGTAGAATCTGGGTATCTTCTTCTTGCAGCACGCAAAAGGGCGTCAATCTCTGTAGGGTGATGCGCGTAATCATCCACAACCGTTACTCCGCCAACGCATCCGCGAATGTCAAATCTTCTAGAAGCACCAAGGAAGCTCGAAGCTCCATTTGCAGCATCTTTTGAATCCATTCCCAAAAGCGTTGCAGCAATAATCGCAGCACACGCATTTCTGGCATTGTGCAAGCCTGGAATCAT
Source organism: Gardnerella rara (assembly GCF_055452355.1). Classification (NCBI taxonomy): domain Bacteria; kingdom Bacillati; phylum Actinomycetota; class Actinomycetes; order Bifidobacteriales; family Bifidobacteriaceae; genus Gardnerella; species Gardnerella rara. The sequence goes on along the minus strand of NZ_JBVBJP010000002.1, from coordinate 168,025 downwards.
AAGGCTAACGTTTGTAGAATCGCCATTAAAATCAATAACAAACGACTCGCTACCACTACCCGTCTTTTCGCTTTCGTGATTAATAAACGCAAATTTTACAAAGCTTTTTACCCTGTTGCTTAGGCAAGAAACACTGTTCTTGCTACTTGCGTAGGCGATTGTTTTTTTAAGAGAATCATCGCTTAAATCCTCTAAAACAGCGCGAGCGCCATCATCGTCTGCGCAAATCACAATGTATCCAAGAGCGTGGCTTAAATGTTCAACAAACGCTGCGCGATAATTTTGCGCGTTCTTGTAGTGGTCTAGGTGATCCGCTTCTACGTTTGTAACAATCGCAATATATGGGTTGTATTTTTCAAAGCTGCCGTCGGATTCGTCTGCCTCTGCAACCATAACGCTTCCGCGCCCAGCGTGGCCTCCGTCAACCTCGCCGCCGCCTTGCGCTTGAATCGAACCGCCAATCGCATAGCTTGGGTCTGCTAAATCGCCTTTGCCACAAACTTTTAAAATATGAGCCAAAAGAGAGCTTGTTGTAGTTTTACCATGCGCTCCAGCAACAGTCACGCCTTTTTTAGCGCTTAAAAGTAAAGATAAGATGTCACTTCTATGAACAAGTTTTACGCCATTTTCGGCGGCCGCCACTACTTCGGGGTTGCTTGGCTTAATAGCGCTAGAATACACAAGAACATCTGCATTTTTTACGTGACTTGCACTTTGACCAATCTGCACATTTACACCAAGTTCTTCTAGGCGTGTTGTGTGGTCACTTTCTTTGCTATCGCAGCCACTTACGCTAACGCCTTGCTCGTGTAGCATCTCGGCTAAAACGCTCATTCCAGCGCCGCCAATGCCAATAAAATGCACAGAACCTAAAGAAGATATAGTCTGATTTGCTCCAAACGCTGAGCGCATAGGGTTCATATTAATTTCCATGATTATTTTTGCTTTCTTTTGCAATTTTAAGAATATGCTCCGCCATTACGCTTGCAGCATTGCGAATGCCATATTTCCAAGCCTTTTCGCGCATTTGGCAAAGCTCGTCTGGGTTATTAAGCAATTCCAACGCGTTTGCGCGAATCCAGTCATCGTTAAAATCGCAGTCGTTTACAATAATCGCTCCACCTGCGTCTGCAACAGGCTGAGCGTTAAAGCGCTGCTCTCCGTTTCCAATTGGAAGCGGCACGTAGATTGCTGGAACACCAATCGCCGAAACTTCTGCAACAGTTCCAGCTCCCGATCGGCAAATCACCAAGTCTGCGCAGGCAAAAGCCCAATCGATTCGCTCTAAATATTCACAAATATGGTAATCACCAAGTCCTGCATGTTCTGGCTTAATGTCGTTTATTTGATTAAGACCAGCCGAGCGCGAAACATTATCTTTAACCTCTTTAGATTTTCCGTTACCCGTAAGATGAATGATTTGCGCGCACTTTAGCAAATCGCCAGCGGCCATAGATACAGCTTCATTAATGCTTTTAGCACCCAAAGACCCGCCAGTTACAAGAACAATCGGCCTACTTGGGTCTAATCCAAGATGCTTAGCGCCTTCAAGTCTAGCTAAATCAATGTCTTGAGTAATCTTTGCACATAAATCCGATATGGATTTTCTAAGAGGAAGACCAACCATTAAAGCCTTGCCATTAGACGCACTGCCATTAGGCGCCATTTTTGCGCGCAAACCAGTGTTATTGTAAACGCAACCAATCATGCTTGCCCAACGCGCACCAAGCTTATTCGCCATTCCTGCGCGAGCATTTTGCTCATGAATCACAATAGGCAAATGCATTTTGTGTGCTTGTGCATAAACTGGCGCAGACGCGTAGCCGCCAAATCCAACAACAATATCCGCATGCCTTTGCTCAAGAATCTTAGCAACCTTGCGCGTTTCTACAATCCACTTAAAAGGAAACTTAAGCATGTAAAGATTAGGTTTTCTAGGGAATGGAACTTTTTCAATAACGTCTAGCGGCAGCCCTGCTTTAGGAACCAGAGTTTTTTCTAAGCCAGCATTAGTGCCAACAACGCTAATTTCTATCGACTTATCTAAATCTTTTAGTGCGGCTGCTACGGAAAGAAGAGGATTAACGTGACCAGCAGTGCCCCCGCCTGCTAGAACAACATGCAAAGAATTGCTGTCTTTATCTTGCACCAATTTAGTCACCTACAATCTGCTTACTTAAAAATCCCAATCAGAAATCCCAATCAGAACAAGTCTAATTTAAAACTTTAATATACTACCTAACAATTGATTCAGTTTTAACTAAAATTTTTGCAAAAAGCGGATTTTACACCAAGCTTTCCAGCAAATTAACGTCCACTTGCTTTCGATTTTGCGCGCTTGAATGTCCATTTATTACCAAGTTTTATATTTGGATTACTCTTAATAAAACTATCCGCAACGCCCATTGCAAGAAGACACATAACAAGCGAAGATCCACCTGCGGAAACAAACGGCATAGGAACGCCCATAACTGGCAAAAGCTGAACAACAACCAAAATATTTATTAAGCCTTGACCAACAATCCAAGTGGCAATGCTAATAAGAGATATTGAAACAAGCTTATTTGTTGACTGCAAAGCGGAAGTTAACAGGCACCAGCCAATCACAATATAAAGAAGAATCACACAAGAAGCAACAACAAATCCCATTTCTTCGCCAATGATTGCAAAAATAAAATCGTTGTGAGCATACGGCAAATAATTCCACTTTTCCCTAGAATTGCCTATGCCAACGCCCATGATTCCGCCAGAAGCCATTGCGTATTGTGCGTGAATCGCCTGGAAGCAAACGCCTCTAATTGACTTTGCATCGCAACCCTGAATAGTGGCAAGAATACGACGCATACGATTTTGGCTAGTAACAACAAGCAGCAAAACCGCAGCACACGCCGTTATAAGAGCCACAACAAGCCATTTTGTAGGGAATCCACCTACATAAAACGCAACAATAGCAATTAGCAAAATAATAAGAGCGGTACCAAGATCCTTGCCTGCAACAACTAAAAGAACCGAAACACCTAGAGCTGCAACAGTTGGAATATAGGCTCGCATAGCAACACGCTTATATGCCTTTTTTGCAAGAATAAGTGCCATTGGAAGCCAAATGCATATAGCAAGCTTTGTGATTTCTGCTGGCTGCATTGTAAACGGGCCTATTTTAATCCAGCTAGCATTACCATTAACCTCGTGCCTAATGCCTGGTACAAAAGTCAAAAATTGCATAAAAACCGATATTGCGTAAATTACAATAATCTTACTTTTATAGAAATCGACTGGTAAATGCGAAAAAACCAAATACCCAATAAGGCCAATAATGCAATAAATCAGCTGGCTTATTCCAGAACCCCAAGGGCCAGCTCCATAAGTAATCATTGTTACCGAAGAGCTTGAAAACACCATAAATAAGCCAAAAACGGTTAATATTACAACGGATATTCTTAGTCCAAAAAGGCACCACAATGGGTTGAAAATACTACGAATACCAACATATTGCTTAAAAGCCTTGGCGTTTTCACTAAGAGAATCTTGGACACTCGAAAAACTGGCGGAATTATTGGTATTAGCTGCGGATTGCTTTGTGGCAGAAGACTTTGTGCCAAAAATGCGTCTTCTAAGCTTTTTTGCAGGCTTATTGTTAGATGAGCCATCTTTTCTATTGTTCTCATTCATGGCACTTAACCCACTGCTCAGATTCTTTAGCAAAACGATTTCCTCGATCTGCATAAGAAACAAACTGATCCATAGAGGCGCATGCTGGCGCTAAAAGAACAACATCTCCAGGCTGCGCGTACCTTCCAGCAGCTTGAACAGCTGTAGAAATGACTTTTTGCCCAAGCGAGGAATCAGCGTTAGAAATTGGCGAATTCTGAGCTTTTTTAACAAGCGAATCATTTGCATAATCAAAAGACTCATAGCTTTCACCGTTTGCGGAAACAATTGTTACAGGAATATCTTGCCCCTGAGCGTTAAGAGCCTGAACAATTGGATTTTGATCTAAACCAATAACAACAGCAGCCTTAATAATATTGCGATTTTGCTTAACTAAATCTTCAAAATGACCGCCCTTTGCAAGGCCTCCAGCAATCCAAATAACGGATTTTTTACCAAAACTAGAAATAGAGGCGGCAGCAGCATGAGCGTTAGTTGCTTTTGAATCGTCCACAAAACGAATCGCGTGGTCTGGAAGATTATCTTCAGCGTTTAAAGTAGCTACTGTTTGAATCCTATGCCCTCCTGGAGCAAAGTTACGCAATGCCTTAACTGCATTTTCAACGTCTTGTTTTAAGCCAAGAGTTAGCGCTAACGCAGTTAATGCATCTGCAAGAAGATGCGGATACACGCTTCCATCTGGCTCACATAAATGCTTTAGTTTATTTAAAGCCACTATTTTGTTTGCTTCGCCAACTTTTGCACCAGCAACGCCACTTTTGTCTACAATCCAACCATCTTCAACGCCTATTTCTCCAGATTTTGGAGCGCAAAGCGTAAAACCAATTTTTTTGCAACCATCTTTAACTTGTGCAATCTTTGCTAATTCGCTAACGCGTGAATCTTGAGCATTGTACACAAGCGCTTTTTTAACGCCATTAAAAACTTTAGACTTATCTTTTGCGTAGGCTTCGATTCCGCCATGCCAGTCTAAATGATCGGCCGCAATGTTAGTAATCGCAGCACAATCTAACTCTAAGGAATCCGTAAAATGTAGCTGGAAAGAGCTTAATTCAACACATAATGCATCGTGCTCTTTTTCTAGCGCAGCATGGGAAACCGACTTGCCAATATTGCCAACAGCAGGAGCATCTAGGCCGCAAGCAGTAAGCATCTGAGATGTCATTTCGGTTGTAGAAGTTTTGCCATTTGTTCCAGTAATTCCAATCCATGCGGCTGGAAGACTTGTTTTAAGCGACTTTACGCGCACAAGCCATGCAAGTTCTACCTCACTAATAACTGGAATATTGCGCTTTTGAGCCTCTAAAATAAAAGGTGTTCTAGGGTTAAAAACTGGCGATGTTACAACAGCATCAATCTTGGTCCAGTCGATTTTGGAAAAATCGTGGATTTGAGCTTCCGCCTTGCGTTCGTCTGCGCTAATCGCGTTAGCTCCAACAGTTTTAAGCACTTCCATGGCACCTATACCAGAAACACCTAATCCTGCTACAAGAACATTATGGAACGGGAATTCAGTGTGTAAAGAGAACTCCTTGCATAAATCATTTGCAACGCTGCTCATATAATCACCCTTACTAATCGCAATTGTATAGGTATAGCAATTGTATAGCCATTATTAATCGGTGAACCTGCTAAATCAAGAGTCCAGAACGACCTGCCCAATCCGCATAGAATGTCATCAACGCGGATAGAACAAACATAAGCTCAATCATCCAAAAACGAACAACAACCTTGCCTTCTGCCCATCCAACAAGCTCAAAATGGTGATGGATTGGAGCCATTTTAAACACTCGCTTATGTGTCATTTTAAAGCATCCAACTTGGATTACGTCACTGCAGGTTTCCATAACAAATAGCCCGCCTAAAATAACAGCCAAAAACTCCGTGTGAGTGGCGATTGAAAGCGCGGCAAAAAGACCACCTAAAGCCAAAGACCCAGTGTCTCCCATAAACACCTGAGCAGGATTTGAGTTGTACCACAAGAACCCAAAGCAGGCAACGGCTGCGCAAACGGAGATAATGGTTAAATCAAGCGGATCCGAAACGGCATAAGAGAATCCAAAATGGCCACCGCCTTTAACGTGATAACTCTCCCAAAAAGCAATCAAGGCATATCCCGCAAAGGCAATCATAGAGGATCCAGCAGCAAGGCCATCTAATCCGTCTGTAAGATTTACTGCATTAGACCACGCAGCCATTAAAAAGTTTACCCAAACAATAAAAATTACGATTCCAGCTACTCTGCCAAACATTGAAAAATCAAAGAATGGTTTTTCTATAAAACTCATGCCAGGCTGAGCGCTTGCAATACCAGACTGAGTTGGAAGCATAAGAGCTAAAACAGCGTAAATGCTTGCAAAAATAACCTGACCAAACAGCTTTGCGCGCACAGAAAGACCAAGATTCTGCTTTTTCCTTACCTTTGCAAAATCATCAATAAAGCCAAGAAAACCCATTGAAAGCATGGCAAAAAGAACAAGAACAGCAGACCAAGACGGCGTTCTACCAACGGAAAAATACCTGTAAAGTGCGGAAGCAGCCCATCCAACTACAACAGCGAGGTTTATAACAACACCACCCATAGTAGGTGTTCCGCGCTTAACTAAGTGAGATTGTGGACCGTCTTGACGAATGTATTGTCCGTAATTTAAGCGGTGTACTAGGCGGATTAAAAGCGGTGTGCCAACAATCGTCACTATTAGCGACACCACTATTCCCACAATAAGCGCAATCACAGGTTAACCTCCGTATGTTTGTTAAGACCATTGCTAGAGCCATTGCTAAGTTTAGCCCAACTTTCAGCCAAAGCACTTAGTCCCGAAGCGTGAGACCCCTTTAGTAACACAACAGTACTAGGATGCTCGGCCACAAGACTCCAAACAATGTTATTTGCCTCAGAGCAATCATGCACAAAATACACACTGTTTTTAGAATCACAATTAGAATCACAATTAGAATCATCAGTTTTATTTTGACGATTATCTCTATTTTGCCAATTATCTTTAGCACCTTTAGCTATACAAGAAGCTAACTCATCTAACTTTTCGCTTGAAGTTGATCCAACCGTAATTATTGAATCAATATTGCGTTTTGCAACGTATTCGCCAATAGATTCATGCATTTTATTTTCATTAGACCCAAGTTCCAACATTGAGCCTAAAACTGCGATTCTAAAAAGCTTAGTGCATGCGGAATCAGCAGAATGTGCGGATTGAGCGGACTGAGCGGACTGAGCGGACTGAGCGGATTCGTAAGAGCATAATCCGTCAATTCCAGCTTTCATAGAATCTGGATTTGCGTTAAAGGAATCGTCAATAAGTGTAAATTTTTTATCATCTTTGCAAATAACAGAAATCTGCATGCGATGCGGGCTAATATGCGAAACTTTATTCAAAACTAAAGCAATGTTTTTAAGACTCATACCAAAATATCTTGCAACATTCGCAGCAGCTAATGCATTCATAACGTTGTGCGCTCCAGGAAGCGCAAGATGCACACTGGCACTGTTTTCGCGAGTCTGATTGTTTGCGCAAGTCTGACTGTTTTTGTTTTCGATAATCGAAAATTGCGCACAACCACTTTCATCTAAAGAAATATCTTGTGCATGTAACTGATAATTCTCATTATTCGCTGCATCAAAATTGCCATTATTATTAACATTCAATCCAAACCAGCGGATTTTATCTTTATCGGCAAGCTCACTCATTGCCGCAACGCGAAAATCATCAGCATTTAAAATTGCCACTCCGTGCGGCAAAAGCCCCCTAACAATCTCACTCTTAGCCTGAGCAATTTTTTCTACGGAGCCAAACTCGCCCAAATGAGCAACACCAACTTTTAACACAACCGATAAATCTGGAGGCGCAATAGTTGTGAGCATTGAAATCTCACCAACATGATTTGCACCCATCTCTGCAATAAGGAATCGCGTATTCTCGTTTACATGCAAAGAAGTTAACGGCAATCCAATTTCGTTATTAAATGACCCAACTGGCGCAACCGTGTTTCCAAGCGTTGAAAGAAGAGCATTAAGCATGTCTTTTGTTGTTGTTTTTCCAACGGAACCTGTTATACCAATAACGCTAAAAGGCGTGTTTAACGCGCGGCGGCGCACCAGATTGTGCTTTGCTAAAAGTCCAAGTGCTTCAACCGAATTTTTAACAACAATTTGAGCAATTTTGTTCTGCACACTTTTATCGAGCAAAACAGCGTGTTCTACAATCGCCGCTTTAGCTCCAAGCTGCGCTGCTTTTTGCACAAAATCATGACCGTCAACGCGTTCACCTTTTATAGCAACAAATACCGCACCGCAAGAAACGTTGCGAGAATCGCTTGTAGCACAAATAACAGTGTCATTGCTGTTTACCGAATCAGAATGTGCAGAATCACAACTTGCAGAATCACATAGAAGCTCGGTTGCATTAACCGCATCTGCCACTTCTTTAATGCTCATAGGCATCATACGCAAACTTGCTTGCGCTGAAACATTTTCCGTAATTTTGTTTTGCATACTATTTTGCTTTGTTGAAAACATTATTTGCTCTTAAACATTTTGGTTTCTATTTTAATTCGTGAGACACTCGCAACGCACTTTTAATGGTTCCTCTTCTAACTCCAGCAGCAAGAACCATTGCAATTGAGAGCGAAAGATGCCTACTAACATCTCTGCCGCCTATTTGGTCTGCTAATGCAGCTAATTCATCCGATTCTTTAGACCGCATAACACAATAGGATCTTTCGTGGCTTAAGAAGCCGTATCTTTGCTGCAAAGTATAAAAACTCATTACAGGGCGCGCAGAATTTATGCTTAATTCGTCAATCTGAGAGTCATCGCTTTGACTACTATAGCTAAGCGATTCTGTTGATTCTATTGATCCTGTTGATTCTTTGGATTCTTTTTGCAATTGGTTTTGCTTAGCAGACTCTTCGGATTGCTTATTTAATGTGCCGCCTGCTTGCGACTCGTCTTTTGCATTAGAAGAATCGCCAGCCGCCAAAGAATTAGCAGCCGCCAAAGAATCGAAAGCAGCATCACCAGCAGCATCCGATTTTTTGTCAATCTCAATCACATCTGTTTTTAATGAATCGGACTTATATAAATCAAGACTTCCAGACATGGCAAGAGCATTGTTACTTTCAACACCAAGAACATCAATGTTTGTAGACTGCAAGGCATCTTTTTTAAGCGTTGCAGAATTTAATGCTATAACAACGGCGGCAGCTCCGTCTTCTACACACACCGATAAATTGTGTTGAATATCTACTATTCCAAGCGGATATTCCAAATCTAAATCACGCTGAAGAGAGTTAGATCCAGCAGCGCTTATAACACCAACTGGATTGCCAAGCATGTGAAGAAAATCCGCTAACCTTATAACGTTTGCGTAAACTTCGTCATCGTCATCTCCAGCAACTGCGAAAGTGGCTATAAAAGAAGATGGATCATTGTTAACATCGCAAGCAAGTTTGCCCAAAGTAACTGGATTGTTGGAAGAAACAAGTAACGGAATACCAACGCTCATAGCTTCGCTTCGAAACTCTGGAGGAACCATTGCTGCGTACGCACCAGCGTCTCTAGCAGCTTCCAACTGTCTTTTATCTACACGATTTGCAGGAACAAAAAGACACCCAGGCCTAACGTTTCTAACATCGCATACAAGCGATGTAATTGTTATTCCAGAAGCAAAAGATGGTATTACCTCAAAACCGTATTGTTCTGCAGCAAAACCAAGGGTCACTCTTGTTCTAGAAAATTCATCAACAGCATTCATACTTGCACCCGCCCATTCACTATGTATCACCATTGTAAAGGAATAGGGTTGCTGCGAGGAGTCGATACTGGAACGTTGTACTTTTGCATTAAGAACTCGCCTATTGTCTTTATAAGAGGAGCTGCTGCGAAAACGCCGAATGTGCCTTCTGGATTGCTTAATGCAACTGTTATTGCAAAACGAGGGTTATCGACAGGCAATATTGCCGCGCAGTCTGCAACAATAGAGCTAAGCGCTCCACCAAATCCAGCAACTTCTGCAGTACCACTCTTTGCAGCAATACGATATCCGTTAACAGATATGTAGTTACTGTAATATTCTGCCGTGGATTCCATGGCATTTAACATTTGATCAGCAACGTGTTCATCTAAAACGCGAGTTCCTTGTGGCCTCTTGCGCTCAGTAATTCTGCCATGTGGGTCGATTACAGACTTGATAATCGATTGCTTAAGCCTTACGCCCTTATTGGCGATTGTTGAAATAGCATTGGTGATTTGCAAAGCGTTTGTTGCATATCCCTGACCAAACAAAACAGTATTTTGCTTACGACCATCCCACGCTTGAACACTCGGGAACAAACCTTGGGATTCTCCTTGCAAATCAAGGCCAGTTAATTGCCCAATTCCAAACTTAGACAAGAATTCATAACGCTTGTTATTTGGATACTTTTCGCCAGCCATAATCATGCCAACGTTAGAAGATTCCTTTAAAATGCCTGCTAAAGTAAGCTTCATAACACCGTGGCTGTGAGCATCGTGGAAAAGTTGACCTTGCTTTTCAATGCTTCCAGGAACAGCAAACTTATCCGTTAGCTGGCGCGCTCCAGTTTGAAGCATGCCTGCAACTGAGAATACTTTGCCAATAGAGCCTGGCTCAAATACCTGGCTAACAGCCTTAGAAACAGATGCTCTAGCTTCGGCAGAACCAGCTTTAATATTATCGCTATCTTCTAGAGCAACAATTTCTCCAGTGCGAATATCTTGAACAACAGCAACGCCCCATCCAGCTTTGTACTTATTCATACCATCTAGAAGAACCTTCTTAACGTACCAATCTACATCGCTATCAATAGTTAGCTTTATGTCGTTACCGTTTACAGCCTCTTTATATTCACTTACCGTTCCAGGAATTTTCTCATTTCCAACGTTATTTCCCTGATATTTTTGGTAACCATCTTTACCAGTTAAAACTTTGTCTTGAGAAAGCTCCAAGCCAGATTCACCAACTTCGCCTCTTCTGCCCTTAGCTTCTTTTCGGCTGCTTTCTTCTGCGTCTTTAACAGAGCCAATCAAAGCGCCTAAAATAGGACCACTTGAATATACGCGCTCACTGCTATTTTCTGCATAAACACACCCAGAAAGATTAAGCTTATCTATTGCACGCTTAACAGAAGGCTTAACGTTTCTTTTTATAACAGCATAACGCCCTACACCTGCAATTTTTCCGCCAATTTCAACAGAGCTCATATGCAAAATAGGAGCCAAAAGACGTGCTACAGCAACAGCGCCTGTTCCTTCAACGTCTTTGCCATTAATTGCATGGCAATTCCCAGCAGTTTGCTTTGTGCAAGGAGTTGGTTTAAAGGACTGAGCATTCATTGGGTCTGCAATTATGTTATATCTTTCAACACTCTGAGCCAAAACAGCACCATTTGCGTCCAAAATACGCCCTCTACGAGCGAGTATTGGACGAGTCCTACTACGTTCTGCCTGCGCCGCCTGAGCAGTAGAACGTGCATTAATCAACTGTATAAAACTAAGCTTTACTATTGCTAAAGATGCAATAATCGCAAATATGATTGCAACACCAATGCACTTTTTTGCAAAAACAGTGTTGCGAATTACGCTGGTTTGAGTGCCAGAACGCATGCCAGAACGTGCAGTAGAGCGCGCAACAGAGCGAACAGCATTATTAGTATACGAATTATACAATCCGCTTATGTTGAGCCTACTCTTTCTGACTTTTCTTACGCTATTTTTGATGCAGCGCAACTTTTTGCCAGCTAATTTGGCATAATACAATACTGTTTTCATTTTGCCTGAGTATTTGGCGAAACGTTGCTTGATTAGGCGGTTCATCAATGTTTCTCCTTATTTTTTTGTTCTGGCTGGTGGTTGGTTTTTTTAGGATCTTGCTTAGCTTGATTTGGCTTAGGCTGATTTGGCTTAGCCTTTTCTTGCTTAGCCTTTTCTTGCTTAGCCTTTTCTTGCTTAGCTTGATCACGATTTTTAGCTTTTTGAGCTTCAATAGCGGCTTTTTCTGCCTTCTTTTTATTGGCATAATCGCTTAAGTCAACGGTTATTGCACCTTGCTGCGGAACCATTCCCATGTCTTGTGCTTTTGTTGGAAGATCTGCTTCTAAGGCATCCAACTTTGTTTGAGCAGTCTCTACGTCTTGACGAAGCCTGGAAATATTGGCTTGAGTTGCAGCTTGTTCAAAAGAAATCTCTGCCATTTTTGTGCGAAGCAACAGAGATGTAGTAGGCGTAACAACAAGGAACATAACAACAATGATTAGGTTAAAAAGAGGAGCTTTACGCGTGTTGCTCCACGCTATAACCTTGTGCAAATGATTCATTACAGCATAAGACCTGCGATCCGAGGCGCTAAACACTAGCGGAATCGACTTAGAAACGCGATTTTGTCTTGAATCACCAGAAATTTTCTCGTTCACTCGGCCTGCAGGTGCAGAAGACGCTGCAAAAGATGCTGCAATTCTAGAAGCACGGTTTTTAAGTGGCTTATCCATTAGAACCTGCCTCCTTTGCTACGATTTACGCCATTTGACTTAGTAGAAGAATGTTGCAAAGACGTATCTTCTCCTTGAGCAATAGCTGTAAAATCTTTGATCCACCTATCTGGAATATCTCTAATAAGCTCCACTGCCCTCAAGCGAACAGAAGAAGACCTTGTATTATTTGCAATTTCTTCTTTAGATGCCTTAATAGCTCCACGAGTTAAAGACTTAAAGAAAGGCTGGGCACTTTGCGGAACAATAGGCATATTTGCTGGAACGTCTACTTCTAATCCCTTATTCATAAAGCGCTTAACTGTAATATCTTCCAAAGAATGATAGGATTCAACAACAATCCTGCCGCCGTTATTTAAGCGCAAAGCAAGCTTTGGTAAAGTTCTAGAAAGTTTATCCAACTCCCCATTAACTTCGATTCTAAGAGCCTGAAAAACTCGTTTAGCAGGATTTCCTGGCGCACGATGAGCACGCGGAATAACCTGATCAACTAGGTCAACCAACTGACCAGATGTTACTATTGGGTTCTCTTGCCTAACTTGCACTATTTTTCTTGCAATAGGACCAGAAAAACGTTCTTGACCGTACTCACGAAATATTTCAGCCAGACTAGATGCACTATAGGTAGCAAGAATGGTTGCAGCAGTAACACTCTGAGTTGTATCCATTCGCATATCTAAGGCTGTGTTATGGGAATAGGAGAATCCCCTATCCGCTTCGTCTATTTGCAAACTGGAAAGACCTAAATCCATAAACGCTGCATCGATTTTATCAATTTCTAAATCTTCCAAAACTTTGTCAACTTCGTCGAATGCAGCATGAACTGGAATAAAACGATTATTCAATCCTTCATCTTGCATCCTTTTTGTTGCTAAGCCAAGAGCCTCACTATCTCTATCTATTCCAACAAGAGTTGCCAGTGGAGCTGCTTTAAGAAAAGCTGTTGCATGGCCAGCAAGACCAAGAGTGCAGTCAACAATAATAGAATCTTTATGCTCTAGCGCTGGAGAAACAAGATTTACGCAATCTTCCAATAAAACTGGCGCATGAATTGTAGATAGATCTTTCATTGTGCCACCGCCGGAAGAACGTCATTCGCAATATCCGCATAGTCTTGCTCTTTATCTGCAAGGTAATTATTCCAAGCGGATTTATTCCATATTTCTGCACGAGTTCCAACGCCTATTACAACAATCTCATCTCCAAGATTGGCATAATCTCTTAGCATTGGAGGCACTACTATACGACCCTGCTTGTCTGGCTCTTGATCTACAGCACCAGAAAGAAAAACTCGTAGGTAATCTCGTGCCGACTTATTGCTCATAGATGTGCGCTGGATTTGAGTTGTAATACGCTCAAACTCTTGCATTGGAAGAACATAAACGCAGCGTTCTTGGCCGCGAGCCATAACAAAACCATCACCTAATTGGGATCTAAATTTTGCTGGCAAAGCCACACGACCTTTGGCATCTATTTTTGGCGAATAGGTGCCAAGAAGAACTGGATTCTTTACCTGATTATTAGCCTGAGTTTGCAAACCATTAGCATCAAAAACTGCGTTTTGCGGCAAAGGAGTGGATGTAAAAGCCGAAGACGTAGCTTGAGGCTGCATAACAGGCTGCATAACAGGCTGTATAACAGGCATCTGCTGCGATTGATACATAGGAGGAACCTGCTGCATCACGTAATAAGGCTGAGCATATGCTTGAGAATTTTGCATTGGCATATGCGCTTCTTGGGCATTAGCTTGAGCCATATTTTGAGAATCGGAAGCAGATGTATTTTGAGCATGCTTAAAGGAGGAATTGGCTTTATCTTGCGCATTTGCGCCAGCATTATTACGAGCCATAAATCCACATCCTTTTCAACATGCAATATGCCACTTGCACATCATTCACCATTTTACCCCATTTCTCACCAAAAATCCCCACTTTTTGTAAAAAAATAATATTTTTTTAGCAAAAATTGGAAACATGCAACGTGTATTAGCCTCGAGGTATACTTAAACGCCTGGTTTTAGCACAACTTTTAAGAAGAACGGACACAAATGTCTACGTACTCCTCACAACTCAGCGAAGAACAACAAGCGGTTGATTGCGCTTATGAGCGCTTAGATAACTTGCGTTCAACAATCCGTACAAGACTTGATTCTGTACGCGCTGCAGGCTCACACGGATCGCCAACTCAGCGAACAGAACGAGATTCTTTTGCAACAATGTACGAAGATCGTTTAACGCAACTTAGAGCTGTAGAAGATAGACTTGTGTTTGGTCGCCTAGACGATTGTGAAGGCGTAAGACGCTATATTGGCAGAATCGGTTTGCTAAGTGAAAATCACGACCCAATCTTAACCGACTGGAGAGCAGAGGCTGCTCGACCATTCTACGAGGCAACTCCTTCTAATCACGGAAACATTGTTATGCGCAGACACATAACTCTTAAATTCCGAGAAGTTGTGGGCGTTGAAGACGAGATTCTAGACATTCATTCCGACGAAGTAAACAAAGCGTCTAAACAAGGAACACTTACTGGCGAAGGTGCATTACTTGCTTCTCTAGGCTCTCGTAGAACTGGAAAAATGACGGATATTGTTGCAACCATTCAGGCTGAACAAGACCGCATTATTCGCGCTCCTCTAGACCGTACAATTGTTGTTCAAGGCGGCCCTGGCACAGGCAAAACTGCTGTTGCATTGCATAGAGCAGCATACTTGTTATATACACACCGCAGAAAGCTTGAAAGATCAGGAGTTTTGATTGTAGGACCAAGCTCTGCATTCTTAAGGTACATAGACCAAGTTTTGCCATCTTTGGGAGAAACTGGTGTTGTTAGCAGAACTATAGCGGATTTAATTCCAAACGTTCGTGCAGATGCAGAAGATACTGCACATGCAGCAAAACTTAAGGGAATGTACCGTATGAAAAACGTTATTCAAAACGCTATATGCGCAAGAATACGTGTTCCTAAAGATTTGCCAACATTACGCATAAACGGTTTTGCTGTACAGCTCAAAAAAGAAGATATTGAGCTTGCACAATTAGACGCTCAGCGCACACACCAGCCTCACAACCAGGCTCGTAAAACATTTGTAAAGTCAGTAATAAGTTCGCTTAGAAACAGGTATCTGGAACAACTTGATTACGTCCCTTCCCAAGCCGAAATATCCGACATTACATCGCAACTTAGGATGGAAAACAAGCTCAAAATAACTTTGAATCTTGCTTGGCTTCCTATGAATGCTAATTGGCTTATAGACCAACTTTTTTCTAAACCCGAACAGCTTCGCATATATGCTCCTTGGTTAAGCGAAAATGATATTCATGCATTAATTAGACCAAAAGGAAGTCCTCTAACTAAATCCGATATTCCACTGCTTGACGAAGCTATGGAACTTTTAGGACCAGACCCAAAGATTGAAGCACAAAACGCTGCTAATGCTCGCAAAAAGCTTGAAGAGCAACAATATGCTTCTGATACTCTTGCACAAAACGGAATAGGCAATGGCATTGTTACCGCAGATATGCTTATTGAAAACATTCAAGGCAACGATGCAAACATGGTGGCTAATCTTGCTGCATCAGATAGAGAGTGGACTTATGGTCATGTTGTGGTAGATGAAGCACAAGAGCTTACTGCAATGGACTGGCGAATGCTAATCCGCAGGTGCCCTTCGCGATCATTTACTATTGTTGGCGATGTTGCACAAACCTCCTCTTTAGGTGGTACACACCGTTGGCAAAAAAATATGAGCTCATTATTTGGAAACGAGAACTGGGATCTTTATGAGCTAACAATCAACTACCGCAATCCTAAAGAAGTTTCCGAAGCTGCAGGAAAAGTGGCAGATAATTCTGGCTTATACATTTCAACAGTTAACGCCGTTAGATCTGTTCCAGATTCGCTTATTAAGCAAACAGTTCAAAATCAAAATGAACTTGATAATGCGCTTTCTAAATATTGCATTGATTTATTTAACGAATTTGTTTCCGAAGATGGTAGTGGACGAGTAGCAATTATTGTTCCTCAAGAATTAATAGCCCACGCAAACAATATAGTTAAAAATACTCTTAGCAAAAATCTTTCAACTAAGGAATATACTCGCATAATTCAGCAAAGCTTTGACGATAGCCAAATTAGTGTTTGCACTGCAGAAGACGTTAAGGGATTGGAATACGATGCGGTAATACTAATGCAACCTTCTGCTATAGAGCAAGAAGCTGCATCTAGGCTTAGCGCAGCCGCTAACTTATACGTTGCTATGACAAGACCAACACAGCGTCTTGTTATCTTGCGCACACAAGACGACGCTGATTTTTCGGAGTAAAAATTGTAGAGTGCAGTATTGAGTAAACCTAACCATTAACAACCTTGTTATTTGTTTGACCCTTTAAACGGGTCAAACAAATCAGGTTATTGCTCACATATATAACTACATTTAATCAAGACTCAATAATTCACCAGCATAATGGTGAACAAATATTCACATAAACTCAAATACTCAATAACATGTACTTGTTTTGTAATATTCACACAATGCACAAATATTACTAATCACTTACTTTTCTTAAGATCTTCTATAGCACGTTTAAAATCTTCTAAGCCAGTAAAATTCTGATACACGCTAGCAAAACGAAGATATGCTACTTCGTCCAACTCGCGCAATGGCTTTAATATTGCTTTTCCAACTTCTTCGGACGTAACCTGAGCTAATCCACGAGCACGTAAATCAGCTTCAACTTCCATTCCAAGTGTTTTTAATGCTTCAGAATCTATTGGCCGACCTTGACAAGCTTTTCCAACACCAGCAACAACCTTTGCTCTATCAAACGGTTCAATAGAACCTGAACGTTTCATAACAAGCAATTGTGTAGTTTCTACTGTTGTAAATCTACGTCCACACTTCTGGCATTCACGTCTACGGCGTATTGAATACCCATCTTCACTAATTCGCGTATCGATAACTTTAGTATCGGAATTCTTACAAAAAGGACAATGCATATATACAGCATACTAAAAATTAATTTAATATGTTATATATATTTCAATATTTTATATAAATAAATCAATTTTTTCATATTTTTCCTCGTATATTTTATAAAATTTATTGGAAAACACCCTAATAGACGGATATATAAATACATTCATAACAACAATCGAATCTGTACTTAAATCATCGCAATAAGAACACACAGATTCATCGCCATAGCATAATGTAAATAAATCTGACGAATCATATTCATAATCTGAACTCATGTAATCCTCCATATTTTAATGATATTTTTAATAACAAGTTAATCGTCGATAAAAGGTACGCGTATAGACTGCCCTACTTCTAAATCTGGTGAATCTAGATTATTTAATTGCATAAGATAATCAACAGAATCAGAAATATTGCCATTTTTATCTGTTATAGATTTTGCATAACTCCACAATGTATCTCCAGGACGAACTGTGTATGTTACAAAAGACTTTGACACGGCTGAAACAGCTGGCTTTGGCATAAACACAAACCACGCAAAGCACGTTAATACAGCAAAAACAATAAAACGCATAAATAATTTATTTTTACGCCTTCTGCAAACCTTATTTGCCAAAACGGCACGATTTGCATTTGAATAGTTAATGCTATTAGAAGCGTTTAAGTTCTTATACATAACTGCCCTTTCTTACATTTATATTGATATGAACATTTGTTCTATCGAACAGGTGTATCAATCTTGACACATTTGTTCTAAATATGCAACGGCGTGTCGAACATATGTTTGATTTTTTTGAAAAAGTGTATTAGACTGTAAACAACGAAAGGAGACACCATGAATACCAACCCAAACGAGCTTAGCGATTCTGCGGCGCACAACAATGAATCACTAACAGATCGCCAGAGGAAAATCATGGATGCCATACAGCAATGTCTTGAAGAACATGGTTTTCCACCATCTTTTAGAGAAATAGGCAAAGCTGTAGGTTTAAGAAGTCCTTCTTCCGTAAAACACCAATTACGAGCACTTGAGATGAAAGGATTAATACGAATAAGTGCAAATAAAGGTAGAGCAATTGAAGTTATTGGAGATTTTCTACAAAAGAACAAAGAAAAAGCTCAAGAATTGCTTGCAAAACAATCAGCCATTGATGTAAGCATGTACAACAGCGAGTCTTTGATAAACTCTCACGACGTTCCTCTTGTTGGGAGAATTGCAGCAGGAGCGCCTATAACAGCCGAACAACATGTTGAAGATGTTATGCGTTTACCAGAAAGACTTACTGGAAGCGGTAATTTATTCATGCTAGAAGTACATGGCGATTCAATGATTGACGCAGCAATTTGCGACGGCGATTATGTTGTTGTGCGAGAACAA
This sequence comes from Gardnerella rara, assembly GCF_055452355.1. Lineage (NCBI taxonomy): Bacteria > Bacillati > Actinomycetota > Actinomycetes > Bifidobacteriales > Bifidobacteriaceae > Gardnerella > Gardnerella rara. The sequence continues at coordinate 149,480 of NZ_JBVBJP010000002.1, read as the reverse complement.
AATGAAGCAACAAATGGAGATATTGTTGCTGCACTACTAGATAACGAAGCAACTGTAAAGACGTTTAGAAAAGAAAATGGTCACGTTTGGCTTATGCCTCACAACCCTGCGTATTCCCCTATTGACGGATCGCACGCAAAGATAATGGGCAAAGTTGTTACCATTTTAAGAAAAATTTAGAGATTTAGAGATTTAGAGATTTAAGCAATCAAAACAACTAAAGAGCGATACTGTTAAACGGACACAAATAAACGCATAAATAAAATCGCTGTGATTTGTAAATCATAAAGATTTTAAATCACAGCGATTAGAGAAAATAGATAGATAACAGCAAAGACGCTTGCCTATTAAGACATTTTATTGCCTAGGCGAGTGGATGAGAGTCCTTAATGGTTACAGAAATCTGACGACCATTTGGAGCAGAGTAGCTAACAGTATCACCCGCTTTAGCACCAATGATTGCAGCGCCAATCGGAGATTCTGGGCTAATAACATCGTAATCAGTAGCAACAGCAATATCACGTGAACCAAGAACATATGTCATCTCTCGGCCAGCAAGATCTAGAGTCACAACAGAACCATTACCAACAAGACCATCTTTTGGAGCCTCAAGGATTTTGGCATTGCGCAGCTTAACAATAAGCTCATTAATACGACCCTCGTTCTTGCCCTGCTCTTCACGAGCAGCCTGATAGCCACCGTTTTCAGACAAATCGCCTTCGGCGCGAGCAGCAGCAATACGCTCGGTGATTTCGTCACGATATTCACCTTCGCGATGAGCTAATTCTTCCTTGAGCTTATCGTAGGCTTCCTTAGTCAACAAAATTGTTTTTTCTTCAGCCATTTTGCAATCTCCTTAACAAAGAACAAAGAATAAAATCAACCACACGCATTTAGCGAGTAGAAATAATATCAATCACAAAAACGAGGGTGTCCGAACCACCAATTCCAGCCTGAGGGACCCCGCGCGAACCATAACCATACTCAGGTGGAATAGAAACAAGTAAGCGAGAACCAACATTATGACCTGGAACAGTACGATCCCATCCCTGAATAACCTGACCAACACCAATACCAAAGCTGGCAGGAGTATGACGAGCAAAACTAGAATCAAAAGGCTCGCTAGCTCCCCAAACAACACCGTGATAATTAACAGTAACAGTGTCTCCAGCACGAACCAAAGGTCCGTTGCCCTCTACCAACTCAACAACCTTAAGCCCTGCTGGCGGCTCAAGCGATGGGAACGTCACCGTTGGCGTAGTACCAAACTCTGCAACCACTTCTGGCATATCCTTTACCATTTTGCCTCCTTTATAACCTCTTATAATCCCTTACAAACATATATAAATGCTTGCAAACAACCATTAACCTCTACAAACTATTTACTAAAAACTTTGAATATTATAACAGTTATGCAATCTTATAGCGTGTTTTAGATTAGCACTCAACCGCTACCTATTCCAATACGTATATAAATTGCACAACGCCTACATAAACATAATGCAAGCAAGTATACAAGCATTTAAAGGAAAAATGTTATGAGATAACTATAAACATAAAAAGCTATAAACTAGCATTCAACAACGTTTACAGCCAGACCACCTTTAGATGTTTCGCGATACTTAGACATCATGTCATGCCCAGTTTCCTTCATGGTTTTAATAGCGCTATCTAAGCTAACAATATGAGAGCCATCACCCAAAAGCGCCATTCTAACAGCGTTAATGGCCGTGTTTGCAGCCATAGCATTGCGCTCTATGCAAGGAATCTGAACCAAACCACCAACTGGATCACAAGTGAGACCAAGATGATGCTCAATACCGATTTCTGCAGCGTTTTCAACCTGCTCAGGGCTTCCACCAAGAACTTCACACAAGCCTGCGGCAGCCATAGAACACGCCGAACCAACTTCTCCCTGGCAACCAACTTCTGCGCCAGAAATAGAAGCATTGCGCTTAAACAAGTAACCAATAGCACCAGCAGCAAGAAGGAACTTTACAATGCCTTCTTCGCTAGCACTGTCTACAAAACGCCAATAGTATTGCAAAACTGCTGGAATAATGCCAGCGGATCCATTGGTTGGAGCCGTAACAATACGACCACCTCCAGCATTTTCTTCACTTACCGCAAGAGCAAAAAGATTTACCCACGCAGAATCAGAAGCTTCCAAAGCGCAGTTTGCTCGTCTGCGATCTTGCTTAAGAATGTCGGAATTTGCGGACAAACGCTCATACATGCGTGGAGCGCGTCTGTGAACATCAAGTCCGCCTGGAAGAATCTGCTGCTTAGAGTTACAGCCGTGTTCAACACACTCTCCCATCACATTCCAAACACGCAGCAAATAGGAGCGAACATATTCAGAATCGCCATTATGCAAAACAAGCTCGTTTTGCCAAACAATGCTACTTATGCTCTTATGTTCTTTTTTGCAAATAGAAATAAGTTCTTTGCACGTTGTAAAAGGATATGGAACAGAAGAATCAGTGGAAGACTCAGTAGAAGACTCAGTAGAAGAATCAGTAGATTGCATAGTGGAAGACTCAACATTTTTAGAAGAGTCTTTAGAAGAATCTTCACTTTCTGTTTCAGATTCACCAACGCGGTCATGCAAACCAATCATCTTATCGTCTGCATTACCTTTGCGAATAAATCCACCGCCAATCGAATACCAAACTTGCTCGTCAACAGTATTACCAAAGGAGTCCAAAGCAACAAACCGCATGCCATTAGGATGCGCAGCCATGCGCCTCCACTTTTCAAAAACAACATCAGAATCGTAGTCAAACGCAATAGTATGACTATGCGCAAGCGTTAAAGTTCCACTTTTCTTGCAATCTTCGCGGATAGTCATCATGTGTTCTGTATCAACATCGTCTGGAAGATTACCTTCAAGACCTGCAACGGATGCTCGATCTGTACCATGCCCCAATCCGGTAAGAGACAAAGAACCATACAATGTAACGCGCACACGAGAAACATTGTTAAGCTTCCCACTCTTTTGCAGAGAGGTTACAAAGGCATTCGCCGCACGCATAGGTCCAACCGTATGCGAAGAACTAGGACCTACACCAACCGAAAACATTTCTAAAATACTGAACACATATCTATTGTAAACACAATTGTTAAGGTTGCGACACGCTGCACTAATCGTTACTGGAATCAGAGCGCAAAAGAACATCATCATTTGCGCTATCAATCCAATTTTCAACTAGATGACTAATCAGATGCAAAATCAACCATATAACGAAAGCGAATAATATGGCACAAATCATAACAAACATTGCATTTCCGCTTATAGGAACATGCAAATCAAAGAAACGCGCAACAAATGGTATAAACGCGCCAATAACGCCAGCAGCAGCAAAACACAGAACCATAATTCCACGCCAAGAAGCAAGTGGCTTAGAAACAGTAGCCAAAACTGCAACACCCAGCACAAAAACTGTAACAGCGCAAATACTGCGAGTTAGACCAATGGTGTAAACAGATTCAACAATTATGCTAGAAGCACTAACGCTAGAGGAATCAAGTCCACGCGAAAGCATTAAAGGAGCAAAAATGGAAACAGCCAAAACAGATACGGCAATAGCAATGCCATTTGGAAGCGCAAATCGAACGACACGATGCAAGAATCCAGGAATATAACGTCTTGTATTAGGAGCCAAAGCAAGTAAAAACGCTGGAATACCAATGGTTAACGAACCGATATAGGTTATGTGGCGAGGTAAATATGGAAAATGCAGACCGAGTAAAACCACACCTGCTGAAATAAGTGCAGAATATACGGTTTTAACAAGAAACAGGCCTGCAACACGCTCCATATTTGCCATAACTTGGCGACCCTTAGCAACAACGTCTGGAAGATGAGAAAAACGAGAATCAACAAGCACAACTTGCGCAACTGCCTTAGCGGCTGGAGCAGCATTACCCATTGCTACGCCTAAGTCTGCTTCCTTAAGCGCAAGAGTGTCGTTCACACCATCACCAGTCATAGCAACAACGTGACCCTTGGAATGTAGAGCTTGAACGATTAACTTCTTTTGATCAGGCAAAACGCGCCCAAGAACATCAACGTTTTCAAGAACCTCGGCAAGCTGATTTATATCTTTAGGCAGCTGCCTTGCGTCCATTGAAACGGGCTTTGAATCACCAGTTAGACCAACTTTTTCGGCAACAGCTGCAACAGTTGTTGGATTATCGCCAGAAATCACGCGACATCTAACACCTTGCTGCCTAAACCATTCAAGAGTTTGGCGAGCATCGGTGCGTATTTTCTCCGAGCAACGAACTAGTGCAACAGGGCGAGTACTTGTGGACACTTTTGGCGAGCTAGAAAAAGTTGCATCACAAGAATCGCCAGAAACCACAGAGTCAGAAACCACAGACTTGCCTGTAGCAACCGCTAGAAGAAGGACACGATTGCCCTGCTGTGCATATTCGTTTACTCGATGCAAAATACGCTTGAAAGGCTCCGTTAAATGGCAATTATTGCAAGTAGAATCGCCATCTTCTAAAGAACAGTCAGCGCAAATCGCAGTTGCCAAAACCTCTGGAGCACCCATATACCACGTTTCAAAACTGCCGTCTTTTAGCTCATAGCGAATTGCACTCCACTTTCTTGCGGAAGAAAATGGCAAGCGAGCGTTAACATTCGATGCAACGCAAGCACCTTGATCTTTAAGGCCTTCCATAATGGCAAGACCCGTAGCATTTGGATTTTCTTCGTTAGACAAATCAAACAAAGCCTGATTTACAGCATGACTATAGTCGCTAGCAGCCGCCACGCTGGAAGAATCGCCGCTTTTACTTTTTACAAAAGCTTCGTCAATTGAATCGTCAATCGAATTGTCAATCACATCAACACCAACAAACGCGATTCCGCCATCTGTAATAGTGCCTGTTTTATCTAAATTAAGGCAATCCACTCGAGCTAAAGTCTCAACAGACTCAAGCTCCTGAACAAGTGTTTTTTTACGAGCAAGACGCATTGCAGCAACAGCGAAATTAAGCGAAGTTAAAAGAACAAGACCTTCTGGAATCATGCCAACAACGCCAGCAACAGCAGAAACAACAGCACTCCTCCACTGCCCAGTCTGCCAAGACTCAGCAAAACCGCCAACCTTGTTAATCTGTGACCAAACAAGCAAAACACAAAGAGGAACAACAACAATAGTCATCCACTTTAAAATCGTGTTGATTCCACGACTCAAATCGGAAATTGTTTTAGTATAAACCTTTGCTTGCGCCGCAAGTTTAGCTGCATAACTATTAGCACCTACAGCCGTAACGCGCATTAAAGCAACACCAGAAACCGCTGTAGACCCAGAATAAACAAAGTCGTCCGCAGCTTTACGAACAGTTACAGACTCGCCAGTGAGCATGGACTCGTCCATCTCCAAGCCCCAAGACTCAACAACCTTAGCGTCCGCAGGAACCTGGTCGCCAGCACGAACCCACAACAAATCACCAAGAACAATACAGCTATGATCAACATAAACGTTTTGGCCGCCTCGCCGAACAATAGAACGAGAAGCAACAAGAATCGAAAGGCGATCAAGCGTGCTCTTTGCGCGTAGCTCCGTAACAACGCCAATACCTGTGTTAATAAGAATTACAAAGCCAAAAACCGCGTCTTTCCAAGAGCCAGTGGCAAGAACAACAACCATTGCCGCAAAGATAATTGCATTAAAAAGCGTAAAAACGTTTGCGCACACAATTGAAAGCACTGACCTAGAAGTACGATTTTCTGTAATGTTTACAAATCCTTGTTCTACGGCAGCGGAAACTTCACTTTGAGTTAAACCCGATTCGCTAACTTCTGGCAAATCTGGAGAGTCTTTTGCGCCTTGCACAACCTGATCCTCTGGCACAACCTGCTCCTCTTGCAAAACCTGCGCGCCTGCACTAACCTTTGTCATTTATAACCACATCCCTACCATGAGGCGTATTGTCAATTACCGATTGAACGATTTTTAGAAGACTAGAATGCTGAATCTTCCCACAATTTTTTATATGACTTTTCTGGCAACTCTTTTCAACACAGCTTAAATGATTTCTAAAATCGCCATTAAAAGCGGCCTTAGAATCACCCTTCAAATCACCCTTGATTAAACCAAAATCAAACAAATCCTGACCGTCTAAATCCTTAAGAATATAGAGTTTTGCCGCAAACAAAGAACAATCTTTAGGTGGATTTTTTGGATTAACAAGCGCAACAGGAATCCCCGCAGAACGCGCATATTTAAGCGCATCAACCCAAGCTTTACGCACCTTTAAATCAACATGCGCACCACCAGCATTGCTTTTAACGCTAGAATCAACGCGGTCTACGCCATCAACATTAATGTTGTTAATCAAAATCATAGAAACAGGCTGATTTGACGCATCTTTAACGGCCTCTTGCGAGGCAAAATTGGCATTCTTAACGTCTGCGATTGATGCGTACGATGCTTTTAAACCAAATTTCTCACACAGATGCAAGAGCTTAGAATCAAGCGCCGCCTGCCTTGAACCGACTATAAACAACTTTATGTCTTCTACGTCGATTCCGTCGTGAACAATATCGTCCGAACGACCAGTGTCTCCAACAGCTTGATTCTTAGGCGTGCAAGCGCTTAGCGACGTAAGCAAGAAAACAACCAATACGGATGCGAGCGCAGAAACAATACGATTGCTACGATTGCTACGATTGCTTTTGCGCAAAACACCACTAAATGCACGCATACCTACGCACGCCACGATTACACACGCTCACGCAAAATCACGCGGACGCGGAAGAATCGCCAGCAACCGTTGGAGCAAGAACCAGATTCTTAACCAACTCACGGGTGCGAAGCTGCGAATCCGCATCTAAGCAATCATCCGTAATAACCGTATCAACCTGGTCAAATCGCGCAAAAAGCGAAAGCGACGTGCACGTCCACTTAGTGTGATCCGTTAATATAATCGTGCGATCTGCAATATCCATCAAAGCCATATCTGTAGCGGCTTCCAGCGAATTTGGCATAAGGAATCCGCGCGGCAAGCTAACGGAATGCGTGCCCAAAAATACGGTGTTTACACGCAAAGACGAAACAACCTTATCTGCAATAGGGCCAACCAGGGAGTTGGAACGCGTAATAACGCCACCTGTAACAATAACCTCAATATCTTTGGACTCAAGCGCTTGAACAAGCTCCGCAACTGGAATTGAATTTGTTAGAATCGTGATTCCAGACGCCCTACGCGACTCAAGCAGATGCTGTGCAAATACGTACGCAGTTGTGCCACCACCGATAGCAATAACATCTCCAGGCTGAACATAATCTACCGCCTTACTGGCGATTGCATCCTTAAGCCCCATATCCATCTGCGACTTTACGGAAAACAGCGGCTCCGAAAGAAGAGTGTTAGTTGTAACAGCACCACCGTGTACGCGCTTTAAAAGCCCGCGATCCGAAAGCTCTGCGATATCTCTGCGAATTGTCATTGCAGAAACGGCGAGTTCTTTGGAAAGAGCGGTAATACGCACGGCCCCCCTGGTGCGAAGGCGGCTCAGAATCAATTGTTGACGCTGTGAAGAAATCATGTGAACATTATCGCACAAGTAAACGCAAAAAACAAACGCAAATGAGCGTTTCTAAGCTCTAAACGTTAAGTATTTAACAAAAATCACGTAAAATCTGGCAAAATTCCCCAAAACGAACAAATGCTTACGCTCCGACCTGCCGTAGCGCTTGAAGCGTAGCGCGCGAAGGCAATTCGGAGCGCTGAGCCGCTCAAACGTAAAGTCCAGTGGACTTTACATGCGGCGAAGACGCTCGCGCGCTTAGACCGCGCGAGCGCTTTTCCTATTTGGTATTGCGCGAGGTTTGAGTATTTCTCTCCTCGCAAGTCCCGTCGCTACGCTCCTCTTTTATTGCTCGTAGAGAAATACATCAAACCTTCTGGATATCTAGAACTTTTGCGTAGCTTTTATCACCGAGATTCTCGATTTTTCTTGCTGCTTCAGCGAATCACCATTTCATGCTGAGGTTCGCTTCATCCGCTGCGAAAAATCTCGAATCTCTACCTAGCTTGGTATAACTTATGTGAGTTTATGTACTGCGTTTGTAGCTGATTCACGGCGTGTTGAACTACAAAATCAGGAAAATTTTCCCGAAAATGTTGCTCAAAACGGCGTGTTAGCAACAAAAAGCGGAAAGACGCAAGGAAAATAGATTATATGCAAAGATATCAGTATTGATGATGCGTATGATCGTGCATAACGTCTTTATGCTCCGAAGCATGCGGAATATGCAAAACGCGCATGCGGTCAATCGCCTTGCGCGCAAGCTGATGCGCCGAACCCGCGCCCTCTCCCTTAACGCCAAAAATAACAATCAACGCCATAATAGCCGTAATAATCGCACTAATGCGCAAAGTCCATTGCACGCCAAAAATGCTTGCCGCAATGTTATCCGCACTCCCAACACCCGTAAGCGCATGATGCCACTGCGTAAAAGTGGCCATTGTTACAACAAGAACAGGCGCACCAATCGCACCCCAAAGCTGGCGCATTGTGTTAGTAACAGCCGACCCGTCTCCAAGCTCGCTGCGCTGCAAGCAATTTAAAGACCACGTTGTAACTGGCATAAGCAAGAATCCCATTCCAATTTGACGAGTAAATTGCCATATTGAAATCCACCAAATCCAAGTGTATCTATCAATAAGACTCATCATAACTGTGCCAAAAAGCAAAATCAGCGATCCAGCCATTGCCACTGGCCGCACGCCAAATCGATCCAGCATGCGCCCACCAAAATACTGCGAAATGGCCATTCCAAACGCGCCTGGCAAAAGCACCAGACCGCTCATAGTGGCAGAAAAACCGCGATCCGACTGAATATAAAGCGGAATAACAACCATGATTGAGCTAAACGCAAAGAACGTTAAGCACGCGCAAGCCGTACCAACGGTAAAATAGCGATTTTTTAACACACCAATTCCAAGAAGTGGCTGCTTGCCATTAGAGCTCGCGCGCAACTGGCGAAGAACAAACCAGGCCACTCCACACGCACCAACAAGCATTGGCGCCCAAGAAAACGCACTAGAAATTCCGTATGCTTCAATGTTGGTAAAGCCAAACATCACTCCGCCAAATCCAACAATCGAAAGACCAACGGAGAAAAAGTCAGCTTTGGCACAGCGATCCTGCTCGCCAAAATTATGCAAGAAAAATGCGGAAAGAACAATAGAAATTACGCCAATAATGCTAAGCGACAAGAAAATTGATCGCCAACCGTTAAAATCGGTTTGCATACCGCCAACAGTTGGGCCAATTGCAGGAGCAATACTCATTGCCATACCAACACTGCCCATAGCCATTCCGCGCCGCGTTACAGGATACACAGAAAACACTGTAATCTGCAACACTGGCCACATAACGCCCGTGCCAATCGCCTCTAAAGTGCGGCCAGCCAACGCCATAATAAAATCGTTGCTAAGCCAAGCCATAATCGAGCCGAGCGTAAAAAGAACCATAGACGATATAACGATTTGACGCGTGGAAAATCGCCTAGTCAAAAATGCGGTAAGCGGCACCATAATGGCCATAATCAGCTGAAAAATAGAGGTAAGCCACTGACCCGTAGTAACGCTAATGTTAAATTCGCGAACAATGGTTGGCAAAGCGGCCGTAAGCTGCAACTGGGCAAAATTACCAATAAACGTTATAAACGTAAGAATTGCAAGGGATACAAGAGCCGCGCGGGTAAGGCGATTATTTTTATACGCTTGCTCCCCAACTAAAGCACTGCTTAAATGAGCAAACTTATTTTTATGTAACTCGGATAACTTTGGCAACTCTGATAATTTATGTGATTTAGGTAATTTAGGCGTTTTAGACAATCTTGATGGTTTAGGTGTTATCGTCATTTTAGAAAATAGTGAAGCTAGAGATTTCAAAAATTTATTTGGCACTTAATTATCCGCCAAATCAGTAGCTTCTGTGCGATAACCAGTGCCTGTAGGCGCCCTGAATTGACCCATAACGGCCATTGCAATAATTCCAGAACCAACGAAGCTGAGTTTGATAATTAGTTGCCCAATCGGCACCCATAGAAGACATCTTTCTTCCAGGCAAAGCTTGAGGCAAACCATAGGCGCCAGAAGGGTTCATGGCATTTACACGCCAACCAGATTCGTGCGAAATAATAAACACGGTAGCCGTAAAATCGGCCTCGCTGTAGCCGTTTGAAAGCAGCCAGGAATGTGCCCACTCCTGCATCTCGCCAGCTGGAACGGTGGTTCCAATGGAAGCAGCAAAACCAGAATCTACGCTAGCGCCACCAGTTCCAACAAGAACAACCTTATCTTTTGGAGCCTTTTTAACAAAGGAAACAAAAACGTTGGAAGAAACAACCTTCTTGCCTGCACGCGTAACAATTTTGCTTGTTTCCATAACGCCAGGCTCGCCTTGTTCCTTAACCTTTTCCGTGCCTTTTGGAAGAGCTGCGGTCTCTTTTTTAACCGTGTTAAACGCAATCGGCTCGTCGGAAGTCTCCAACTTTGCGCCCGCGCGCTTAATGGTTATAACCGTAGCCTCGCTAACCTTTGAATCAAGAGAAGGCGTAACAACATCATGCGAATCTAAAGTTATATCTCCAGCCTCCAAAACGGACTTTACGTTTGTAAAATCAGTTCCAAAAACCGCACGATGATGACCGTTTATATTCACCGTAACATAAGAAGTTGCGCCCTTTTTAACAGGCTTAAGCGAGTTTCTGTAGACTCCACGAGAAACCTGATTTGCGTTATCTGTTGCAGAATAAGCAATTACGTAAGACTTTGCGGAATAAGGCTTGGAATTGGAATAAAAGTTTCGAGAAACAATTCCAAGAGCTATAACAGACACAACACCAACAAAAATCGCTGCAACTCTTGCCCATTGACGCGCACTCAATGAGGTAAGCGTAACAGTTTTCTTTCTGTGACTTGTCATAACTCTCCTTGATAAACCTTAAAAGCTGTGCACTCAGACTTTAACAGCGATTGCACACAGTGTATTCAATTGTAATATTACGTAAAGAGAAGGGCTAAAAATCAACGGCTAGAGGCCACTTTTCCCTAGCTTCGCGCGCTATGTTTTTATGCGCTAGTCGTTAGCCTTAGGGGCGTTGCCTGAATCGTTGCTAGAATCACTGCTAGAATCGTAGGACTTTGCCTGATTAACCAAATCCTCCAAATCCGCAGGAAGCAAAGCGCCTGCCTGGCGATAAATAACCTCTCCACGCTTAATCACCATAACCGTTGGAACGGCCTTAATCTGCGCTGCGCTGGCTAATTCGGGAGCCTGATCAATATCTACCTTAACAAACGGAATATCGTCAAACTTTGCACTTACTTGCTCAAAAATCGGCCCAAAAGCACGGCAAGGACCGCACCAAGTGGCCCAAAAATCAACAACAACTACCTCGTTGGTGCTTGCAATCTTCTCAAAATCATCTTGCGTAGCGTGAATAAGTGCCATTTTTGCCCCTTGTACTATTTAATACGGTTCAACGTATACAGCGATTAAACCGCCCCATTTGGAGTATTTTGTTTTGATTATTATTTGAACCATTCTAGCAAAACTATGGTAATTGCACGCCATTAATGGGTTGATGAATTATGGGAATAAAATAAAACGCCGCTCAAATAAAGCGGCGCAACTTGTACCCCCTAAGAGAGTCGAACTCTTGTTGTCAGATTGAAAGTCTGGTGTCCTAACCGTTAGACGAAGGGGGCTTTAACCAAACCATATGATATTAACACTCACTAAGCGTACACGCAAATCGCGGCGTGTTGTGCGTAAAATCAACGCAAGCACACATAGTAATCGAGCGGGAATCAAACCGCAAGAATCAAACCTGCAATCTACTTTTTAGCAACATAAGTTAAATCGTGGATAACGCGCCCAGCTTCCAATCCCTTGCGCTCAAAATTAGTTAAAACACGCCCATCAAATCGCTGCGACTCAACAAAATCAGTATGCGGCAAATCCGCAGCATCTTGAGCATTTCCCTTGCCAACATGCTCCGTAGGCAGGCTCACGCGCAAATCGCCAGCGTTTTTAAAGCACGCCAAAGAATCCATAACCTCGTGAACATGCAACGCGTAATCTTCAATATCTGTAGCAATTCGCCAAACTCCGCCCGCAACAAGCGCATTATGCACAGACTGCGCCAAAGCTGGCTGAACAATTCGGCGCTTGTGATGACGCATTTTAGGCCAAGGATCTGGGAAAAATGTCCAAACTTCTGCCAAAACGTTACTTTTGCAAGCCGCAAGAAAATCGGGAGCATTAACCTGCGCAATTCGTAGATTCTGCAAATCCTGTTTTCCCGCCAAAAGCATGGTATGAGCCACGCCTGGATCATAAACTTCTAAAGCAAGAAAATTCATATTCGGATTCGCCGCAGCTGCCGCCACAATGTTTTCGCCCTGACCCGAACCAATTTCTACAATCAGCGGATTAGCATTTCCCCAATTGGCCTCAATCCATGCCGAGTCCACGCATAAATCGCTTTTTACACGCAAAGACCCAACGCCATCTGCAATGTCTAGTAAATACATGCCCGAGTAGCGCTGCTTGGCCTTTTCTAAACGAGCGTCCAGCCTGGCAGACCTGCGAACAAACGAAAGAATAACCCTTGCGGCGGCATTAGTTTGTTTAGGCTCAAGCAAGTTGCCATTAGGCAAATCGCCACTTGCGCTATCTACATTAAAATCGTCCATTTTAGCCAATCTTCCTTATTCGCATGCATACGCAATTAAACTGCAAGTTGAATCACAAATCGAATTACAAGTTAAATCACAACTCAACGCATAATACCAAACGCGCAAAACAGCGCACATTAAACACGCGCCCAATATTATTCAAGCGCTATAATTTCCCTATAACATTCTGCAAAATACATTCTGCAAACCGATTGGCAAATAAATCGTGCCAGCATGCAGATAACAAGATATAAGCAGATAAATACCAGAAAGGTAACAAGGTAAACAATGACTGTTCTAGTTACAGGCGGATGTGGATACATTGGCGCACACGTTGTACACGCTCTTCACCAAGCCAAGCAAAACGTTGTGGTTGTAGACGATTTAAGCTACGGAAAGCCTACAAGGATTGAAGGCGCGCGACTGTACGGAATGGACATTGCTTCCCCAGACGCAGGAGCGCGACTTGCGCAAATAATGAAGGAGAACAACGTTGACTCCGTAATTCATTTTGCTGCACGAAAGCAGGTTGGCGAGTCCGTAGAAAAGCCGCTATGGTACTACCAGCAGAACATTAACGGCATGCTTAACGTTCTAGAAGGAATACGCCAAAGCGGAGCTAAAAAGCTTGTGTTTTCGTCTAGCGCAGCCACGTACGGCGAGCCTCCTGTAGATGTTGTTCCCGAAGACGTTGTGCCAATGCTGCCAATTAACCCATACGGCCAAACTAAGCTTTTTGGCGAATGGATGGCTCGCGCTTGCGAAAAAACATACGGAATTCGATTCTGCGCATTGCGCTACTTTAACGTTGCTGGATGTGGACCGGTGGAGCTAGAAGATCCTGCAATTTTGAATCTAATTCCTATGCTTTTAGATAGATTGCAACGAGGCAAGGCGCCTGCGATTTTTGGCAACGACTACCCTACTGCCGACGGCACTTGCATTCGCGACTACATTCACGTTTCGGATCTTGCAGACGCACACATTGCGGCTCTTACTTATTTGGATCGCGATGAGCGCAAGTACGACGCTTTTAACGTTGGTACGGGCAAGGGAACTTCGGTTCGCCAAATTGTAGACGAGGTTAGACGCGTTACTGGATTGCCATTTAAGGAAACTGTGTTGGATCGTAGAGCAGGAGATCCTCCACAGCTTATTGGAAGTCCAAAGCGAATTAACGAAGAGATGGGCTGGCATGCTCGCTACAGCGTTAAAGAAATCGTTGAGTCGGCTTGGGCGGCTTGGCAAGCAAACCCACAGCATCATATTGATGTTGAGTCTTGGAAGCAGATTGACTAATAGACCTGCTAATAGATTGACTAGATAAGCAAAACGCGCGGCAAAAATGCTGCGCGTTTTTTGTTTCAACTTGTGGCTCCGAGCGGGATCGATCCGCTGACCTAGCGATTTTCAGTCGCTCGCTCTACCAACTGAGCTACAGAGCCATGATGAATAAAAAACCCGGCGAACCGGGCCTTTACTAATCGCGACCCCGGCCGGACTTGAACCGGTGACCTCCGCCGTGACAGGGCGGCGCTCTAACCAACTGAGCTACGGGGCCGTGGCTTTGTTCCATCGAACAGCCGAGTCACTATCTTACAGAATCCACGCCAAAATGCAAGCTCTAGGCGTGTTCGGCGTGTTGCCGCGGAATATCAGGCTTATTACTCCAAATCAATTGCACCCGTGCAAAGTTGATAATATTCGCCGCGCTTTTTCATCAAATCTTCATGCGATCCGCGCTCAACAATTCGTCCATGGTCCAAAACCATAATCACATCCGCATTTCGCACAGTAGAAAGCCTGTGCGCTATAACAAACACGGTTCTATCCTGCATCAAAGCATCCATTGCACTCTGCACAAGCGCTTCCGTATGCGTATCAATAGAAGAAGTTGCCTCATCTAAAATAAGCACAGGTGGATTTGCAACAGCCGCACGCGCAATGGCAATCAGCTGCTTTTGACCCTGCGAAAGCCCAGCCCCGCCGTCTTTAATCTGCGTATTGTAACCATCTGGAAGCTTGGAAATAAAGGAATCCGCATGCGCAAGCACGGCTGCAGAAACGCAACTAGAATCGCTAGCAGAAAGCGAACCATAACGAATATTGTCCATTATGCTTGCGCTAAACAAATTAACATCTTGCAAAACGGTTGCAACAGCATGCCTCAAATCACTTTTGCGAATATCGCGAACGTCAATTCCGTCGTACAAAATCTGACCGTCATCAATATCGTAAAAACGTGTGAGAAGATTGGCAATCGTTGTTTTACCAGCGCCAGTGGCCCCTACGAGTGCAACCTTTTGGCCAGATCGCGCATACCAAGTTATATCGCGCAAAACTGGCTTATTAGAATCGTAGCCAAACACAACATCCGTAAATCGCACGTCACCGCGAAGCAAGGTATAACGACCATCCTTAGATGTGCAAGCGTTCTGTTTAGCCTCAAAAACCACTTCTTGGGCGGTTGGGCTCAATTTTTGCGCACGACTTATGGCCTTATTTCCACTATCTTTAACATCTCGTTTCCAAGCCCAATAAATATTTGGCCCTTCTTCTTTTTCGCTAACCTCTTTAACAACGTTAAACGTTTGTTTGCAAGAAATCTGCTCTTTAGACTCACAGATGCACACTTTTACCAAGCAAACCGTGCCATTATCTGCCTCTGGCTCTTCATCAATAAGCTCGAAAATTCTAGAGGCGCCAGCCATAGCCATCATAAGCGAGTTTATTTGCATTGTGATTTCGCCAATCGGATTAATAAACGCGCGCGAAAGTGTTAGCAGAGAGATTAGCGTTCCGATTGTAAGCACACGGGAATCTCCCGAGAAAATAGAAACAAGGCCAAATGCGCCAAAGCCGCCACTTACCGCCCAAGCTCCAAGAATCGCAAGTAGAACGTAAAACAGGTAGCTGGCGTTGCTAATTACAGGCATAACATTATTTGCGTAAGAATTAGCGCTAGCTGAAATTTTTTGCACGTTATTAGCTAAATCGCCTAATTTTTGTGTGACGGATTCTTCGTGATTGAAAATTTTAATGACTTTTCTGCCAGTTGCACATTCTTCTACAAACCCATTCAGATTGCCTAAAGCGGCCTGAAATTGCCTAAAAAGCACACCTGATTTTTTAAGCATAAATCGCACTAAATATAGAAGAATCGCAGTAAAAAGCAAGATAAAAGCAGCAGCGGGAAGCGAAAGCCACATAATAGACACAAACGCTGCAATAATGGATATAAGCGCGGAAAAAGAGTCTGGAAAAGCCCAAGAAATTGCCTCACGCAGCACTTCTGTATCGTTGGTATATCGGCTCATAACATCGCCGTAGCCCTTAGAGTCTAGATAGCTAAGCGGAAGATTTTGCTGATGTTTAAACATCTTGTTTCGCAAATCACGCATAACGCTTTCCGCAATATTTGCCACTAGCCTACTCCAAAGCCAACTGCAAAATACGCCAACAACGTATATGCTTGCCATTAGTGCAATCATGCGTAAAAGCGGAATCCAGTCTGGATTTTTCTTTCCAACAAGAGGCAAAATATACACGTCTACAATAGATTGCAAAAACATTGCGCTGGCTGCTTGAACAATTGAGCTTACAATAATCGCAAATATGATTACGAAAATTTTGGCGCGATACACTAGCACGCAGGAAGCGAGACGTTTAAGCACGGGCCAGTTGATTGCGGAAACTTTTTTATCTGCAGACATTATTCAGCACCTTCTTCCGCAATAGCAATATTTTCTTGACTTTGCACGCGACTTTTTGCTTGAGATTCCGCCATATCTCTATACATCTTGCAAGAGGCAATTAGGTTGGCATTGGATCCATGCGCAATTATATGGCCATCTTTTAGAACAAAAATAACGTCGGCATGCTCAATTGAAGACACACGTTGAGCCACAATTATTTGCGTAGAATTTGGCATAAAATGCCTTAAATTTTCACGAATTTTGGCGTCGGTTTTAACATCTACCGCACTCATTGAATCGTCTAAAATCAAAATTTTTGGCCTCTTTAAAAGCGCGCGAGCAATGCAAAGCCTTTGCTTTTGGCCGCCCGAAAGATTCTTGCCACCTTGATCAATTTGCGTATTATACCCATCTGGTAAATCGTTTATAAACTCCTGCGCGCATGCGATTGTACAAGCTTCACGCAGATCGGCTTCGCTCGCATCTGCCTTGCCCCAACGAAGATTTTCTGCAATTGTGCCGCTAAACAGAAGATTTTTCTGCAAAACAACGCCAACTTCTTCGCGCAAACTTGCTGGATTATAATCGCGAACGTTGGCTCCACCTACAAAAACGTCGCCTTTTGTAGCGTCGTAAAGGCGCGCAATCAGCTGCACAAGACTTGACTTTCCACTACCTGTTGCACCAACAATACCAACGGTAGAGCCAGAAGGAATGCTCAAGTTTATGTTGTGTAAAATTTCCTGCTTATCTTTAGAAAAGACGCCATTATTCCCGCTGGAAGAATCGCCAGCAGCCGAAGATGAATCCCCACTAGCGTATGTAAAATCAACATTATTAAAGCAAATAGAAGAATCTGCAAGAGTGGTAAGTGGATTTTTAGCAACATACTCCGTGTTATGCGATTGTAAAACATTTGCAATACGATGCATAGACGCTCGCGCTGTAACAGTCATAACAAAAACTGCAACCAGATTGGCAAGTGCAAACAAAATTTGCAACGCATACACCATCAGCGCCGCAAGATTTCCTGTAGTTAAGCCAAACGCAGGATTATTCCCAGACGCCACTATTTCACGCGATGCCATCCAAGTAACAATAAGCATGCATGCATAAAAACAAAGATTAAACAGTGGAATACTAAAGTTAAGCACATATTCCGCACTAAGAAAACGGTTGTAAAGCTTACGAGAAATGCGCATAAAACGGCGATTTTCGTAGTTCTCGCGCACATACGATTTAACAACGCGAATGTTATGCAAATTCTCTCCAACAAGCGCGTTCATGTTGTCTACCATGCGATAAATCTGCACAAAAGCGGAGCCAACAATTTTAGCACCAACAACACCGATTAAAGCAACAATCGGTACGAGAGCAAGAAAAACCCAGGAAATCGCAGGACTTATACAAAAAGTAAACCACCACGCTGCTGCAATAACAACAACGCTTCTAACGCCTGCGCGAATAATCAGCTGATAAGCAAACTGAACATTCGACACGTCACTCGTCATGCGGGTTACAATCGTGCCGGTAGAAAACTTATCTAAATCAGAAAAACTTAAAAGCTGCAGTCGCGCAAAAATATTGTCCCGTAAATTTCTACCAAAACCGGCACTAGAATGCGCGCAGCAAATACCCGAAATAACGCCAGCAATCACGGAAAGCGCTGCAAAAAGAAGAAGTTGCAAACCGTAATACCAAGAAGCGGAATTGGAGCGCGTCACAATGCCGAAATCAATAAGATTCGACATTACTGACGGAATAATTATTTGCATCGCTGCTTCAAAAATAATTGATACGGAAGTAAGAGCACCAAGCAGGCGATAGTTTTTCAAAGAATGAAGAATGGTGCGTAAGGCGTGAGGAGCACGATCGGCGCGGTTTCTTGATTGCTTCGACGATTTTCGCGTTACTTTCTCCGCCATTGCATCCCTTCCCCTACATAACGTCATGTGTAGGTTTAATAATATCACTTCTTCAAATACATATTTGAATTATTGCGCATGGCGCATTCAATAGGATTACGAAGCATCGCCTTCGCCTGAGGCGCGATCTTTTCCATAAATCGACGGAATAAAACGCTCTTGGTCGTGAAGCTTTTCCCAGATTACAGGCGGCTCACTCGGATTTTCCAGCGACTTTGGCACGTCAATAATCCTCTGATTGCTGGATCCGCGGAATTGCAGCAGCGAATCGTGAAGATTCTTCATATATCTTCCGTCAACAAGAATGTCAATGTAGCGAAGCAACTCAAGCTTGTCTGGAGTCTCGCCTTTGCGCATAAGCTCTTCCCAGGTGTAGCCAGTCCAGCTCCAAATGTCTTTAGTATTGCCAAATTCGCTTCGAATACGCTTGCAAAGTGGCAGCAAAATGCCAGTGTTAAGCAGCGGCTCGCCTCCAAGAAGCGTCAAACCTTGCACGTACGGAAGTGCCAAATCTTCCATAATCTGGTCTTCAAGCTTTTGCGTGTACGGATAGCCCGCACGAAAATCCCAAATCGACTCGTTATAGCACTCAACGCAATGGAACGGACAACCAGAAACGTACAGCGAGCAACGGATTCCTTCGCCGTCCGTCATAAGAAATCGCTTATAATCCGCAATCATGCCCTTGCTCATGCGCTCACTGGACCACTGCCCTGCGCGCGGATTATTAGAAAGAGAGGTTGGAATCCAAGGCCCGCGGTTAACGTCTGCAGGTGCAAAATCGTGCAAACTTATGTGAGCCATGGTTCCAACCTTTTTAGTAATTTAGCCTAGCTTTTACTTTATTTTATGCGATTTTATGCCGCGACTTTTGCCGCGACTTTTGCCGCGACTTTTGCCGCAATTCTACGCGCTACTTAGTCTCCTCGTACCATTCGCGCGATTCGCCATTGTTAAGAATAACATGGCCAGTTTCGCCCGACATGTGCTTTACGCGGTGAGCAATCTCTTCGTGACGACCGTGAACCATTGGGCGCTGAACAGGATTGCCCAAGTAGCCACAAGTACGCTTGGTTACGTTGCACTTATCTGGATCACTGTTGCCGCACTCTGGGCAGCGGAAACCTTCCTTAGTTGGCTCAAAGTCGCCCTGGAATCCGCAAACAAAGCAATGGTCAATCGGAGTGTTCGTACCCAAGTAGCCAATGCCAATCTTATAAGCATAATCCCAAACAGCCTCCAAAGCCTTAGGATTTGCCTGCAAGCATGGGAACTCGCAGTAGTTAATAAATCCGCCGGAAGCAAAGTACGGGAAGTCAACCTCGTAGCGGAGCTTCTCCATAGGAGTTGGCTGCAACCACACTGGGTAGTGGAAGGAGTTGGTGTAGAAGTCGTGATCGGTAACGCCTTCAATACGGCCGAACTTCTGGCGATCCATGCGGTTAAAGCGATCCGTCAAAGACTCAGCAGGAGTGGAATATACCGAGTAGTGGTATCCCTCTGCCTTCGACCACTGCTGGCAAAGCTGATTCATGCGGCGAACCATAGAAAGCGCAAACTGCTTGCCGTCTTCGTTCCAGCTGTGATCTTGCATCCAATCCTTGCCAAAGAACACGGATGTAGCTTCATACAGGCCAATGTAGCCAAGCGAAACCGTTGCGCGCTCGTTGCGGAACAGCTGATCCACGCTTTCGTTGGCACCCAAGCGCCCAAACGCGCCGTAGCGGAACAAAGTTGGAGCGTTTACAGGAGTTGCCTGCTTGCAACGCATAATGCGGAATCGCAAAGCCTGATGCGCTACTTCCATGCGCTCGTTAAACAGCTTCCAGAAGCGGTTTACGTCTCCGTGAGATTCCAGCGCAATACGCGGCACATTAACCGTTACAACGCCAAGATTCATGCGGCCGTCTTCCACGTCTTTGCCAGTCTTTGGATCAATCCAACCCTGAAGGAAGGATCGGCAACCCATAGGCGCCTTAAAGGAGCCAGTAATCTTAACAATATTCTCGTAGAACACAACGTCTGGGTACATGCGCTTTGTAGAGCACTCAAGCGCAAGCTGCTTCAAATCGTAGTTTGGATCGCCTGCATCTGCGTTAACGCCGTGCTTAATAGTAAACACAAGTTTAGGGAAGATAGCAGTATGACGATCTTTGCCGAGTCCGCGAATACGATTCAGCAAAATAGCGCGCTGAATTTCGCGAGCAAACCAAGACGTACCCAAGCCAAAACCAACAGTTACAAACGGAGTCTGGCCGTTGGAAACGCGGTTGGAATTGATTTGATATTCCATTGTTTGCATAGCGTCGTAAATCGCCTTGCGGGTCATTATCTTTGCGTAAACCTCACGGAGCTGATCCAACTCGCTCAAATTCTCGTCAAAAGGAGTGTCTTCTGGGAGTGGATCCCTATCTGAACAATGAAGATTCTTAGGCTCCTGAGCCTTTAAGCCGTCAATCATGGCCTTAGCAACTTCGATTGGCGTGGAATCTGGAATCATGGCTTGAGCCATAGCAAGGTTCTTGTCGTAATCGCACTTAGCGTAAGGCTCCAGCATCTCGTCTGCACGGTTCACAGTTTGGCCGCCATACTGCGCACCTGCAATGTCTTTAATAATCTGAGTAACCTGAGTTGCGGCGGTGCCAATAGACTTTGGGCTATCCATCATGGCGTTACCAAGCGCAAATCCCTTAGCAAGCATGTTCCCAAAATCTGGAAGCGAGCAATTGCTCATGCAGGTAAATGGCGAATAATCGGCATCGTGGAAGTGAATATCGCCCTTCATATGCGCGTTAGAAACAGCGTGAGGAAGCATAGAGAACGCGGAAGCCTTAGAAACAGCGCCAGCAAGCAAATCTCGCTGAGTGGCGTAAACGTTGGAATCCTTGTTGGCATTTTCGCGCACAAGCGACTCATCGCGGTTTACAAGGCGATTAACAGCTTCATTAATATCTGTTGCCTTAGCGCGATCAATATCTCTGTTTAGGCGGTAGCTTGTGTAGCAGCGCGCAACTTCGTAAAGGTGATTTTCAATAAGACCATGCTCAACAAGAGTCTGAATATCTTCGATTTTTGCAGGGCCATTGTAGCGGTCTTGAATCTCGGCTTCAATATGATCTGTAATATCGCGAATCATCTGCTCTTCTTGAGGACCAACGTCTTTGCGCAAATCCTTAAAAGCAGCCTTAATGGCCATAATAATGTTCATTGGGTCAAAATCAACAACGCGACCATCGCGCTTTTCAACCTGTACGCGAGATTTCTTGGAAGATTCAGCGGAAGAGTTATTGCCACTAAAATCGGCCAAAGCTTCATCCTGCAAAGCTTCATCTTCTAAAGTCATACCAGAGACCTGCATTCTACAGACCTTTCTCCATTTACCGTATATTTTGCAGCGCAAATCGCCTTATGATTCGCAACAACTTGCTCTACTATAGCCCATTGCGTGCACAATATCTAGGGCAACTTGAATAAAAAACAAACTAGATATAGTGATTTTACGGTTTCTGGCGATTTTCCAGGCGTGTCTCAAGGTGGCAAAAGTGAAGCTATGGCGAGTCGCGCAAATTCTTGGCACTTTGATATATTGAGTCACGTGGAACAGACAGCTTTTCAACATGCAGAAGAATTTGGATTCCAACCTGGAGACATCGTACAGCAGTGGCTATGGGACGATGACGTTGACGATGCAATTTGCAGCAGTATCGAAGAATTAACTGGCGAAGAACTTGTTGACGAAGACTACGACTCTTCTGTTGACGGCGTTATTATTTGGTGGCGCGACGGAGACGACGAAGACGAGTTGGCAGACACTATTATGGATGCAACAAACATGTTGAACAGCAGCGCGCCAATGTGGGTTTTAACACCTAAGCCAGGGCGCGCGGGTTCTCCAAGTTCGAGCACTGTTCAAGCAGCAGCCATGACGGCTGGTATGAACGCCGCAACGCCTTTAACAGTTAGCGAAGACTGGAATGGAATTCGTTTGCGTGCATTTGGAAAAGGCCAAAGCAAGTAGCGCAAATAGTCGGCACTTAGTTAGTTGACGGGTTTTGTACCAAATTTGACCTAAATCACGTACATTTTCGGAAAAAGTTGACGGGTTTTGTAGCGATTTACAGCGTTTTGAACAACAAAAAGCGGAAAACAACTCCGCACTTTGTAGCGATTTACAGCGTGTTGAACAACAAAAATCGGGAACATCGCTCGCGCGTTACAGCGCGCTCACGTCTTCGCTTGCGCGGTCTAAGCACGCGAATGTCCGCGGCCCCTGCCTCTGCCTTTGCCTCTACCCTTTCGCTTTGGCTGCGGCGGCTCTGGCATACTCCAGCCCTCTTGCAATTGCGCTGATTCGCCAACAATCTCTTGCAAAATCGGCGAATCAGGCTTAACGTCTTGCGCCTTTGCCTTAATGCCCGCACGCCTCAACATAACGTGCGCAGCGCGCTTTTGATTCGGTAACACAAGAGTCACAACATCGCCCGACTCGCCCGCGCGCGCCGTACGCCCCGACCTATGCAAGAAGGACTTTGGATCCTCTGGCGGCTCGGTTTGTACAACAAGCGCCACGTCGCTAATGTCAATGCCTCGCGCAGCAACATCCGTAGCCACAAGCACTCGCACATCTCCGCTAGCAAAAACACTCATATGCCTATCGCGCTGATTCTGCGATAAGTTTCCTTGCAAATCAACCGCAGGAATTCCCTGCTGCACAAACTTCTTTGCCATATTCTTAGCTTGATACTTTGTGCGCGTAAAGAATATTGCGCGCTTTTTGCCCGAAGCAAGCTTTCGCAAAACCTCGTACTTATCTGCCGCAGATACGCCAAAAATGTGGTGTGTCATTGTATCTACTTGCGAATCCGCATCGTCTACCGCGTGAACAATCGCATTTGGAAGGAACTGATCTACAATATTTCCAACCTGCTTATCGAGAGTAGCCGAAAACAGCATGCGCTGGCCATTTGGATCAGTCTGCTCCAAAAGTCGCGTAACAGCTGGAAGAAAGCCCATATCCGCCATTTCGTCTGCCTCGTCCAAAACGCTTACCATCACCTTTTCAAGAGTTAACGCACCTTGACGAAGCAAATCCTCTAATCGCCCTGGGCATGCCACTACGATTTGTGCACCCTGCTTAAGAGGTGCCGTTTGCCGCCTGTAGCTTACACCGCCATAAACCGTTACAGTTTTCATGCCGTAAGCAGCCGCCAGAGGGGCGATTACGTCGTCTATTTGATGAACAAGCTCGCGAGTTGGAGCAAGAATCATTGCGCGTGGTGCGGCTGGAGCGCTATTGGCAGCGTCGGAGGAGTGCGAATCGCGCAAATCGCGTGAACCGCGCTTTTTTCCAGTTTTAATCAAATCAACAAAATTTTCAGCCAATCGCGCAACAAGCGGAATAGAAAATGCAAGAGTCTTGCCGCTACCAGTTCTTCCACGCCCTAAAATATTTGCGCCTTGCAAAGAATCTGGCAAAGTCGCCTGCTGAATTGGAAAAGCCGTTGTTTTGCCGTCTGCACGCAGAACTTCCACCAAAGGCTGCGGAACGCCAAGCTGCTCAAAAGTAACGTCATCTTCATAGTTTTCGCGCGATTCAATTGCGGAATCTGGAATCATTACGGAGTTTTTTGCAATCTGTGGATTCTGTGGATTTTGCTTATTCAAATCACGCTTGCCAAAATCACGCTTGCCAAAGTCCTGTTTGCCAAAGTCCTGCTCAGCTTCTTTAATCGCCATCTCTTCGTACTGCAAAGCTTTTTCTCGCGCGCGACTTCTGGCTTTGTCTGCCTTGCGATTGCGATTCTTTCGCGCGTTAAAATCGTGATTTGCACCGCGCCTCTTACTAGATTCTCTGTATTCAAACGGATTGCGCGCCGATTTATGCTGACCGCGCTTTTTTGCAACACCAGTTTTTTTAGATTCGCGCTTGCTATTAGACGCACTTGACGCAGCGTAATGAGTATTTGGCACAATAGCCTTTCGTATCTATGATTGAACAATTCGATTAAACGAATCGGTGAAAAGTCATGAACTAACAGAGACTAGCACATGCCCCACACAAATAGGTAAAAACGATTTGCAGAGAATGTTGCTAAAAATCGGCGTGTTGAACAACAAAGTCGGAAATAGCGCTCGCGCACCACATGATTACGCAGGTTACGCCAAGTGAGGTGGAGATTCGAGATTTTTCGCAGCTATCGAAGCGAGCCTCAGCGTCGCTAGATGGTGACTCGCTGAGAGAGCAAGAAAAATCGAGAATCTCGGTGATAAAAGCTACGCAAAAGTTCTAGATATCCAGAAGGTTTGATGTATTTCTCTACGAGCAATAAATAGCGCCATACTGAGGCCTTGGAATATTAACGTTCATAAGACCCCCGTAAAGGAGCGCGTCACTTGCGAGGAGAGAAATACTCAAACCTCGCGCAACACCAAGCAAGGGGAATATGCACGTATTATTTTCTGCATTTTGTACGTGATTTAGGTGTTTTTTGGTACATTCTCGGGAAAAATTGCAAAATGCGCAAAGTTAGATAGTATTGAATCATGAGTTATGTATCTGAAAATTCATTACACAATGCTGTGAACCTTGCTGCAACAGACCTATTCACTTTTAGCTACAAGCATATTATTAAGCCGCACTTAGTGTTTAACATTCCGCCAGACGAGGCGCACGACCGCATGATTGCATTTTGCAAAACAAGCGAGCGCATTCCTGGATTAATGTGGCTATTGCGCCAAATGCTAGACTACACCGACCCAGTTTTAGAGACTCAAGTTATGGGAGTGGATTTTGCAAATCCATTTGGCTTAAGCGCAGGACTCGATAAAAACTGCGATTTGTGCACGGTTCTAGACAATGCTGGTTTTGGGTTTGAGACAGTTGGCTCCACAACCGCTCGCCCTTGCGCAGGCAATGCCAAGCCTTGGTACCATAGGCTTCCAGAATATGATTCCTTACTGGTTCATGCTGGCCTTGCAAATGACGGCAGCGCACTTGTTATTCCTAGAGTAGAAAAAGCCTGGACTAACGCTAAAAGCATGCAGATTTCTGTTAGCATTGCGCGCACAAACGATAATCTTGTTGGAGATTTAGACGAAGGTATTGAAGATTATCGCATATCTATGGAGCGTGCAAGCGGTAAAAGCTCGATGATTGAAGTAAACATTTCTTGCCCAAACACTATGGTTGGCGAACCTTTTAACCAGCCAGAAGCTCTAGATAAGCTGTTTAACGTTTTAGATAAAGTTAAGCGCCCTCAGCCAACTCTTGTAAAAATGCCTTTAAACCTAAAGGGCGGATGGCCTCAGTTTAAGTCTTTGCTAGACGTTTTGAGCGCACATAAGGTTGATGGAGTTAGCATTGCAAACTTGCGCAAGAATCGCGATGGACTAAACATTCCTGCAGATTGGCAAGGTGGAATCTCTGGATCTCCAACTTACAGCGCAAGCAATGAGCTTATTAGGCGAACTAGAAGCGAGTTTGGCAATCGCTTTGCTATTGCTGGAATCGGCGGAGTATTTACCGCAAATCAGGCTTATCAAAAGATTAGAAACGGAGCTGATTTAGTCATGTTCGTTTCTTCTCTTATGTACAGAGGCCCTCAGCAGATTACAACCTTAAAGCGCGGTCTTGCAAAACTACTTAAAGAAGACGGCTTTAATAGCGTTGCAGACGCCGTTGGAGTAGACGTAGATTAACGCAGATTAGGCTAAACTAACATAGATTAGTCTAGCCTAACGCAGGTTAGCGTAGCCTAGCGGTTTCCTCCGTAATACGAGTTGGATCCATACCTATTGCTGGTTCCACCGTAATACTGATTCTGCCTACCATCACCCGTTGCATAACGGCCATTTGTAGTAGCATCTTGCCTGTAGTAGTAGTTTTGCACGCCTTGCTGGCTCTGCGACGAATCTTGCTGATTAGAATCCGAACCCTGCTGGCTTTGATCTTGGCTCTGTTCTTGAGAAGCCTGCCTACGTGCTTCTTCTTCTCTATCACGCTGCTGCTGAAGTTCGTACTGTTTGCGCATCTCTTCTGTAGTTAACGGCATTTTTCCGCCAGCCATAAACTTTGGATCTGGCTTTCCATAATCGTTATCCATAGGAGTGTTAGATGCCTTTAGGTACGTGTCCATAAACTTTTTCCAAGCAGGCATAGCGATGTAGGTACCATACCATGTGCTGTGGTAGACGCCATTAATCCTCATGTTGTTAAAGCTCTTTTGAACTTCGGCGTTTCCAATCGCAATAAAAGCAGAAACCTTATTTGGCACAAATCCAGCTGTTGCCATGTAAAAGTCTTCGTTAGTACCAGTTTTTGTAAACGTCTTGCGTCCGCCTTCTAGCTGAGCCATATGTGCAACACCAGTTGGCTGAACAACGCCCTGATTAATGGCGTATGCTGTTGTTTGAGCAACCTTCTTTGGTATTGCCTGATGGCAATTAGCACTTGGAACTCTTAAACGCTTGCCATTCTTATCTACTACGCGCTTAATGGCTATAGGGTCGCATTGAACTCCATCAGCAGCAATCGTTGCATAAACATTTGCCATTGTAAGCGGCGAAGCCTGCACAGCGCCAATCAACATAGGCGGGTTGAACGAGTTTTTAGAAAACACATCTTCTTGACCTAACGGAGAATTGTGATACCCCAATGTTCTAGCCGCTTCTGCAACAGCGCAAAGCTTAAGCTGAGATCCCATTGCAGCCTGAATGGTGTTATGAGAATGAACAAGACCCATTAAAGGAGTTTCTGGGCTAACACTACCGCCGCCAGAGTTTTGAACAGACCAACGCCCTATTCCGCGATATCTTGCGCAAGAGAAATCAGTGTTGTTATAAAGCATGCTTGTTCTTAGAGACTGATTGATTGACTTTCCAGCAAGCAGCCAAGCAACAATGTTAATCGGCTTCCACGTAGAACCAATCTGCCAGCCTAAGCCGCCGCCGTCGCGCTCGTCTACAGCGTAGTTAATAGCAGTGTGTGTAGGGTCGGACTTTGCTGCATCTGTAGCATCGTAAATGCGATTGCTTCCAAAGCCAAGCACTTCCCCAGTTCCAGGCTTAATAGCGGCAATTGACACTTCAAAGCCGCTTGGATCGTGAATTGGAACAGTGGCTCTAGCAGTATCCATTGCGGTAGAGTTTGCAAGAATATCCATTGTTGTGTAAATGTCTAATCCGCCTTCGTTAAGAAGCTTTTGACGCGCAACAGTGGTCTTTCCAAACTCGCGGGAATTCAATATTTTTTTAGTAACATAATCGCAGAAGAATGCAGCATCTCCAGCAGCCTGGCAGCCAACGTTTGCAACTTCGTGCTGAATATTAAGAGTATCTTTAATAGGAATTGCAGCCGCGTCGTCATGCTCTTTTTGGGTTATAAAATTCTGCCTAAGCATTAAATCAAGAACAATATTCCTCTGCTTTTGCGATTCTGGCCAATTTTCTTCAATGGAAGGATCGTATCTAGAAGGATTCTTTGTAATTGCTGCGATTGTTGCCGACTGAACAAGATTAAGCTTAGCGGCCGTAGTGTTAAAGTATCGTTTTGCAGCAGTTTCTACACCATAAAGATTATTACTACCAAACTGTGCAACATTTAAGTATCCCTGTAAAATCTCTAGCTTTGAATACTTCTTTTCCATTTGAATAGCAATAAGCATCTCTCGCAGTTTTCTGGTGACTGTGCTTTCTGCTGCGTGATATTCCGAAATAGGATCATTGTCTTCTCGCGCCTTAATCATAAGAACGTTTTTAACGTACTGCTGAGTTAAGGAAGATCCACCTTGCATATCGGATTTTTTTATAAATGTTTGCACAAATGCTCGCATAACACCTTGAACATCTACACCTGAATGCTCAAAGAATCGTCGATCTTCTCGAGCCACCATTGCCTGCTGCATGTACTGCGATATACGCTTAAGTGGCACAACCGTACGATTTTGCGCGTAGAAAGTTGCGATTACTGTTTTTCCATCCGAAGCGTACAAACGCGACTTTTGCGGCAGCGCGGTAACGTCAAAATCAATGCCATCTACCCTAAGAGAAGGTACAACAGTTTTAACAACGTTGTTTATACTCATTACCCCTGGTACAAAAAGAATACTGGAAGCTACACCACCTGCAACACACAAAGTGATGTATGTAAGAAACAGTGCGAGTACTCTACGAGTTGTTAGGGATTTCTTTTTAGGCATGCGAACTATTCTAGAGGCTTGCCTCTACGTTGCGGCACGAAAAAGACGATTTATCTTTTTGATTATATTTTTGACTATATTTCTGATTATCTTTCTGCCCTACGAATCAACATTCCAGGCTCATAAATAATAATCGACCTTCCGTGTCTTTTAATCCAACCTCTTTGCGCAAAATCCATCAAGGCTTTGTTAACAGTTTCTCTAGAAGATCCAACCAATTGAGCAAGCTCTTCTTGCGTTAAATCGTGAGGAACAAGCACGCCTTCTCTAACAGGCTCGCCAAATCTAGAAGCAAGATTTAAAAGCGTTTTAGCCAATCTTGCTGGAACATCCATAAAAACAAGATCGGAAATATGCTCATTATTTGCTCTTAAGCGCGCAGCCAAAACCTGAAGCATGTCTACAGCAACACGAGGATGGTGACCCAACCAGTTAAAAAGCACCTCGTTTTCTAACCAGAGTACGCGAGTTTTATCTGTAATAGCAATCGCAGAAGCCGTGCGCGGACCGCCATACGGGTCAAAAACAGGAATTTCTCCAAGAATTTCCCCGTGCGTGTGAATGCTAAGCAATTGCACACGATTATCTCTTGAATGACGAACGAGTTTAACGCGCCCACGCTCCAAAAGATACATGCGGCGATCTGTATCTCCTTCGTTAAAAATCGCCTGCCCCCTAGAAAAAACCGACTCATGCAAGTGTTCTAGCAGCTCCCTCGCTTGATCTAGCGGCACTTGCTTAAATAACGCGGTATGCGTTAACGGAAGGTCTTCCTCGTAGGGCTTATTTGGCTTAATTCTTACCACAATCAGCCTCCAATGTGTTTTAAAAATATTCTACGAAATACCCATGGCATCTAAACACCATGCGTTTTCGTAGCAAACTTCTTCCCATTTTTTATACCTACCAGAGCCGCCGCCGTGGCCTCCGTCTGTTTCAATTCGCGCAATCGCATCCACTCCAGCTGCCTGCAAACGAGCAAGCCACTTAAGAGGCTCCGTAACAAGAACGCGAGTATCGTTAATCGAAGAAGTTATAAGAATCTTTGGAAACTCGCCCGCCTTAACGCTCTGAGGTACATTTTCGTACGGCGTGTACGACTTTAAATACGCGTAATCTTGCGCGTTGTGTAACGGGTCTCCCCATTCATCCCACTCGGTAACAGTAAGCGGCAACGATTCGTCTAACATAGACGTAAGCGCATCTACAAAAGGAACATCCGCCTCGATTCCTGCATAGCATTGCGGAGCCATATTTGCCACAGCGCCCATAAGAAGGCCGCCCGCGGAACCGCCATTAGCCACAGTCTGATTTGCCGAAGCATACCCAGCTTTTTGAAGAGCGCACGTAACATCTATAAAATCTTCAAACGTGTGTTTTTTGTTGCGACGCCTGCCATTCTCATACCACGCGCGACCCATTTCTCCGCCGCCGCGCACATGAACTTGAGCAAAAAGCACTCCTCTATCTAGCATGCTTAAACGCGCAACCGAAAAATATGGATCGCTGCTAATCTCGTACGCTCCATAAGCAGTTATAAACATTGCATTTGTTTTTGCAACAGCGTCTTTTTTCCACACTAGCGAAACTGGCACGCTCTCGCCATCTCGAACCTTAACCCACACTCGTTTTTCTGCGTAGTCATTTTCGTTAAAATCGCCCAAGATTTTTCCGCGCTTAAGAAAAACACTTTTACCTGTTGCTATGTCTAGCTCTTTTAACGCTCCAAGAGTTGCGTAACTTGAGCAAGAATAACGTATTTTTGGCGCTTCGTAACACGGATTTCCCGTTGCTCCAATAAGGCTGATTCGGCTATTTTTTGCCTGCTCAGGCGTTATTTTAGATAATTCTTTGCGAGCGCTGGTAAAACGGAAGCTTGCGACTTTTGCGCAAGAATCGTTAAGATCCAACGAGTCGCAAGAAACCACAGAATCGCAAGAAACCACAGAATCGCAAGAATCTTCTACAAACCCATCTTCTTTTACAAGACGGAATCTCCAAGGGCAACCAGACTTAAAGTCTTCAACGGCATTGCTTTTAGTCATAACTGCTAATTGAGGCAAACCATTTGCACGGAAAGAAAGAGCTACGTAATTTTTATAAACGCTTAAACCATCCACGCTTAAGCCGCGCAATCCTTGCAAAATCTTAGGATTTTTGCTGTTGTAATACGGCTCACTAATGGCCTTTTTACTTGCACCTTTCTCTATTAAATCGCCATTTTTACATCCGTAAGGAGACCCTTGCGCAACACAGCAGCCTTCGCCAATGTTAAACGGCATTGAATCTATAGAGTGCTTGCGCAAATCTATAACGTCAATCTGAAAATTCGGATTCTTAAGATTATGGCTTACAAACATAAGCGGAATGTCTTTGCCATCTTCTCCAGCGTTTTCAAAGCAAGCAAACGAAACGTCGTATTCCACGTTTTCTACAGGCTTTAACACCGTTTTAAAATCTGCTTCTGGAGTGCTTAACGGCAGCATTAATACGCGTGAAGTGGTTTTAGAGCTGCTGTTTATAATAACGCTTCGCTCATCAAAGCTTTCGTACACGCTAACAAAAAAGCGCTCGTCTAAATCTTCAAAAACTTTAACGTCATTTTCTACGCTTGTTCCAACTTTGTGCCTAAACACCTGATATGGGCGCCAAGCACTATCTAAAGTTACGTAGAAAACCCATTTTCCATCTGGCGTTAAAAGCGCGGAAGATATGCCTTTTATGCAATCCGAAAGCGTTACAAAACTATTGTTATAGCGAGTGTTGTAATCGTCACCAGAAGGCGCGCAAAAATCGCGTATATAAAAGTCAAATCTTTCGTTGCCGCTAGTATCTACCCCAAACAACATTCGCTTTCCATCTAGGCTAATATCCATTCCGCCAAGCTGGAAGAATCCGCCATTAAAACGATTGGCTTCTATGTTAGCGTCAAAAATAACCTCTTCGTCTGGAGTCTGGCCAGCATGCGCGCGCTCATCTATAACAGGTGGATTCCAGTCATCTTTGCTCTTAATTTTCATACGGCATTGAACGGCGTATTGCTTGCCTTCTTCGGTTCTAACGTAATACCAA
The DNA here is from genome assembly GCF_055452355.1 of Gardnerella rara. NCBI lineage: Bacteria > Bacillati > Actinomycetota > Actinomycetes > Bifidobacteriales > Bifidobacteriaceae > Gardnerella > Gardnerella rara. The sequence goes on along the minus strand of NZ_JBVBJP010000002.1, from coordinate 117,875 downwards.
TAACCGTCCATGCGAGTTGGAACCGACATATCTGTTTCTTGAATACGGCTCTTTAACTCACTAAACAAATGTTTACGTAAAGGCTCTAAACTAGAAACGCGTTTGCTAGTGTACTCATTTTGAGCGTTAATATAATCGCGTAAATCCTTGGATTTAGTGTTTTTCATCCAAGCATATTCATCTACAAACACCTGGTTATGAAACTCACGAACGTAATCAACTCGTTTTGCAGGAAGTGGCTTTTCAACAGTCTTAAAATCACCAACTTTTAGCGAATTATCTTCCATTTATAACCTTTGCAACCTTTACAGACTTTACAACATTTACAACATTTACAGCGCTTAAAATCAGTCTTTGCTATTAACAGAATCAATAATAAACGGAATCATAAGATCTTCTAGCTCGTTGCCATTTTGCGCCGCAAAAAATGGAACACCTTCAAAAGTTCCAGCCGCACCCTTAGCTTCAATAAAGCTATTATTGCAAGTTTTAGCAACCCTAGAAGAAGCAAGAGTCACACCAAAAGTCTTAGACATGCTTCGCCTAAAATCAACCAAAGTTGCATCTTTCTTAAGCTGACGTATGCCAACTGCAAGAACACGATCTGGGAATTTTTCAATGATTTTTGCATAAGTCGAAGGGTCTTTTTGGCCATCATCTCCAACAAGAACAAAACGCATACCTGGAAAATCATTCATAAGCTGCTGAGCAAACTCAAGCTTGTGCTGCGGTCCAGTTGGAACAAAAGTCTTAGGGCGCGGGTCTAAATCCCTAAGAAGAAGAGGGCCGGCAGGAAAACCTTCGCGCAAAATAAAGTGGCGAATCGAAGCTTCTACATTCCAAGGAGAAGTGGAAAGATAAAAGAACGGAACACTAGGAATTGAATCACGAATACTATTAAAAAAGTGACTCATGCCATTAACGGCATGCCTATGCTCTGGATTCATAATAAGCAGATTGTAGGCAGCTCTAAGAGGAGAAGGCGCTTGAGTGACCATAATAGTATCGTCAACATCGGAAATAATACCTAAAGGCGTCTGCTCCGATATAACAAACATGCTTGCTTCAACAGGATCGCGATTATCAACCTTGTACGAAACCTTGTGTTCGCCTGCTAAAAGCGACCTTTCGGTAATCAAATCTAAGTAACCCGAACAATCCGAAACGCAATATTCAGCGCTGCTATTATATGCAGAATCTGGCTTATCGTACACAGAAGAATCGCCAACCTGCGCCCATTCAACAGCAACGTTATCAATGCTTAGAGCAACCTTAACACGAATTGCAGGAACAACAAGCATTGCGTAAATACCGCGCTTTAAAGCGGAATGATGGCCAGCTTTAGGCGCTAAAACGGTTCGGCAAATCAAGCGCGCGTAGCGATCGGTACCGTAGCCAATATATGGTTCAACGCTAGGAAACCAGCCAAAATGGCGAGCGATTTTGCCGCTTATGCGCACCCAAAGCCCGAAACTAGATGTTACAAACTTTCTAGCAAACTGAACAATTGGAGGCTTTTTGTCTAAGCGCTCTTCGCTAGAAGGGGCATCAAACAGCGTTTCGGTAACACGAACCTGAATCGGAGTGCTACTAACTCTTCTAGCTGCAGCAGGCAAATCGCCCTTTAAATCCGCTGCCTTATTGGCGAACTGGTCCATCTGGTTGTTCTCCAACAACTTCCACAACTGTTCCGCGAGGGCAGTTGTCAAATACCCACTTTGCGTCTTGCTCATACATGTTTATGCAGCCGTGAGAACCGTACTTTGCAGGGTATCCCTGAGCTATACCAACATTGTTCCAAAGAGCGGTGTGGAACGAGATTCCGCCATTAAAGTAGCTAACCCAGGTAATTCCAGGCAAGAAATACCTAGAGCCGTTTCGGTTAAATCCACGCATATCTTGCACCCTGTAGCGCAAGTAAATAAAGTACGTTCCGTTTGGCGTTTCGTAATAACCGTTTGAGCCGCTGCAAACTGGGAATGTTTTAAGAAGCTGATCGTCTTTGTAAACGCTTATTGTTTGGTCTGTTTTATTAACAACAACACGCATTTCGACGGTCTTTTTTTCGATTCCAAACTTAACAATGCTCGTTGGAACACTAATCTTTGCATCCGCCGACTTTTCTACTGCCTGAACAACCTTATTCGCAAAGTCTTTAGAATATTTAACTTCTATACCGTTAACGCCCTTAAGCGTTGTTAATATAAACTTGCCTTGCTTGTTGTAAGTATCTTCTTGATCTACTTTTTGCTGATTAAGATTTTTAGCAAGCTCTTTAGAAAGCCATGCGTCTGCAGCAGATGAATCAACCTTGTACGAAATCTTCTTTTTTGTACAATCTGCATCAATCTTAATCCAAGACGCTAAAACAGACTTTGGAAGTGTAAAATCTTTTGAATCACCATTATCCAACGTGATTTTTTTAGATAGTAAATTATTAAGCTGATCAACGGTTTTCTGTGCAACATCGCGCTTAATCGGAGCTTCCACTCTGCGCGAGCTAACCGTAACTTTTACTGTTTTACCAGGATTTTCCAGAACTCGCTTAATCGCTTCGCGAACTGGCAAAGTTATAATCGTACGCCCTGGAACACCATCTTCTACAACGTAAGAATTGGAAGAAGAATCAAACTTAGCCGTATAAGGCATTGCTCGATCTTTTTGGCTCACAAACTTTTTAACAACATATGCATCCATACGGTCGTTGTTTAACTTAGCTTTAAGCCCAACGTTTTCTTGCATCCACGGCATAAGCATTGTAAACACATTATTGTGCTTTGCGCGCATAATGCTCTGCACGGTTGCGTCTTTATCTATGTTTACCGATAAATCTTTAAGGGTTTCAACGGAGCTTTTTCCAGAATCGTCTTTAATCTCAATCTTTGTGTTTTCAATCGCGTTATTCACAGCGTTGGTAACTTTTTCAACCTGCGCGCCCGAAATCTCGCTGCTGCCAGCAAAATGTACTCCTGGCGCAACGCGATCGCGGAAGTATGCTTGCGACCCCACAAAAGCAGCCGCCAAAAGTATTAAGAAAATAACGAACGAATAAAGCAATACAAGCGCAGACTTATTAGACTTCCTACGCTTTTTTGATACTGCAAATTGTTCAGTATCGTCGGACTCAAAAACGTCTACATTATTTTCTTGTAATTCAGACATGACCATAAACCCCTATAGTTCAATCATGCAAAACGCATGTTGCAAGCTTATCACTTGCGCGTCATATAAGTCGCCATGCAAGTCGCATACAAATCGCCGTACAAATCGCCATATGTTAGGCACACAGTAAAAATGCACAGTCAAGATGCGCTAAATACGTAATGAAAATGTGAAAATAATTAAATATTGGAAATTATTTGACAATTATTAGAAAAATAATGCCCACAACTCGAATATATGTGCAAAAATGAGAATATGCCAGATATGCCAATTCAAGCAACAATTGCGTTAATGGTGATTGTTTTTGCGCTAGTTTTTGCGCCATTCGTCATTATGATAGTCGCGCGCGCCTTGAAAAAGCAGTATTTAGCCGAAAAATTATCGGAAAGGCACGAAGACAGCGTTCACTACGCTTTTATACTTAATCCTTCTAAACCACAAGCCGAACAATACCGAAAAAGCATTAAAGATTACTGCGCTTCCAACGATTTTACGTACGAAATAATAGATACGCAGCTTAACAAGGATGGGCGCGAATGCGCGCTAGAAGCACTGAAAAATGGCGCAAACGTTGTTGTTGCTGTTGGCGGAGATGGCACTGTTAGAACGGTTGCGAGCGCAGTTAGCGGAACAAACCACGCTATGGGAATTATTCCAATCGGCACGGGAAATCTGTTTGCACGAAATATGGGGATTCCAGTAGACGATGTTCAAGCCGCGCTAAAAGTGGCCACTAGCCATGGTTCTAGGTTTGTTGACGTTGGTCGCGTTTTTATACTCGACAAGCCATACGAAGATCATGGTCACGCATTTTTGATTATTGCGGGAATTGGATTCGACGCGCTTATGATAGACGACACTAATCCCGCGCTTAAAAAGAACATAAGCTGGCTGGCGTACTTTGTTGCAGGCGTTAAGCACTTGTTTGCGCCAAAATACCGCGGAGACGTTACTTTTACGCGCACAGATGGAACGGATTACACAGCTAAATCAATATCTTTCCGAACTCTTATGGCTGGAAACTGTGGACAAATTCCAATGTTTTCGCTTATGCCAGATGCCGCTTACGACGACGGCATACTCGACTTTGAGGTTATTGACACTTCTGGCGGATTAATTGGATGGGCTAACTTATTTGGAGATGTTGTGCATCAAACGGTTACAGGCAAAGCGCAACAAAGCCCACTTTCAACAAACTCCAAAATTGACCAATCGCAGGGGCTGGAGGCCATTGTAAAGCTTGAGCGATCTGCTCCAGTGCAGGTTGATGGAGATATTTTGGGATACACAAAACACCTGCGTTTTAGTGTAGATAAACGAGCATTATGCGTACGCGTGCCGCAAAGTCTGCAATCTTCTTTAACCCAAAATAACGCTGACTTACATTAAAATACCGCCGCCGTGGCAAAATAAAAAATTATGGTAGCAAAAAATGCGGGAATGCCCGCCACCCCAGAAGATCTAGTAGACGTTGACGCTTTAATTGGCGCTTACTACGATGAAGTTCCAAATTCCAACATTCCAGAACAGCGCGTGATTTTCGGCACGTCTGGTCACCGTGGTTCTGCTTTAAAAACTTCGTTTAACGAAGCTCATATTGTGGCAATTACGCAAGCAATTGCTGAATATCGCAAGAGCGCTGGCGTTAATGGCCCACTTTATATTGGTAGAGACACACACGCTCTTTCGGAGCCTGCTCAAAAAACAGCAATTGAGGTTTTGGTTGCTAACGGAGTTCACGTTCGCGTGGATTCCCGCGGCGACTTTGTGCCAACACCTGTTGTGTCGCAAGCAATTTTGACGCACAACCGCGCAGCAGATGGCACTCAGCGCTTTAGCGGAGACGGATTGGCCGACGGCATCGTCGTTACTCCTTCGCACAATCCTCCAACCGACGGCGGTTTTAAGTACGACCCTGTAACTGGCGGCCCTGCCCCAGCAGACGTAACTAATGCGATTGCAAACCGCGCAAACGAATTGCTCGACAACTACAAGTCCATTAAGCGCGTGCCTTTTGAAGAGGCAATTAAGTCTGACTTAGTAGAAGGCTTCGATTACCGCGAACACTACGTTAGCGACTTGGCAAACGTTATTGACTTTGATGTAATTCGCTCTAGCGGCGTGCGCTTGGGAATTGATCCTTTGGGCGGCGCAAGCGTAAACTATTGGCCACTTATGAACGAAAAGTACGGCCTGAATATTGGCGTTGTGCGCCCAGACGTAGATCCAACTTGGCGATTTATGACCATTGACCACGACGGCAAGATTCGTATGGATCCAAGCTCCCCTTACGCAATGAAGGGATTGGTTGATCAGCTTAATGCTGGCGCTTGGGATAAGTACGATTTGGTTGGCGGCACCGATCCAGATGCCGACCGCCACGGAATTGTGTGCCCTAACTGGGGTGTTATGAATCCAAACCACTACATTGCAGTGTGCGTGGAATACTTGTTCGGCGGCGCTCGCCCAGATTGGCCAAAGAACACAGCAATTGGCAAGACACTTGTGTCTTCTTCCTTGATTGACCGCGTGGCTGCTTCGATTAACGCAAAGCTTGTGGAAGTTCCTGTTGGCTTTAAGTGGTTTGTTGACCCACTCTTTAGTGGCGAAGTTGCTTTCGGCGGCGAGGAAAGCTCTGGCATGAGCTTCTTGCGCAAAGACGGCCGCGTTTGGACCACCGATAAAGATGGTTTGATTCCTGATTTGCTCGCTGCAGAAATCACTGCAAAGACTGGCAAGAACCCAGCTCAGCTCCATCAAGATCAGGTTGCTCGCTTTGGCGAAAGCTGGTACAAGCGCGTGGATACTCCAACAACGCTTGAGCAAAAGCAAAAGTTTGCATCTCTAAGCGGCAGCGACGTTGAAGCCACTAAGCTTGCTGGCGAAGATATTACTGCAAAGCTTACGGAAGCTCCAGGAAACGGCGCAAAGATTGGCGGCTTAAAGGTTACAACCGAAAACAATTGGTTCGCTGCTCGCCCATCTGGCACCGAAAACATTTACAAGGTGTACGCTGAATCCTTCGTTTCTCCAGAAGCGCTAGATAAGGTGCTTGAAGAAGCTACTGCCGTAGTAGACAAGGCTTTGGCGTAAGGCTTTGGCGCGACTAGTTAAAGTTAAACACATTAGTCGAAGTTGATTTGCGATTAATTCGCTTTTATATCTGCGCTGGTTGCTAATGCGGCCAGCGCATTTTTGAAAGGTTTTGCAATGATTGTTGTTTCTACCGATGGGTCCGCACTTGGAAACCCAAACGGATCAATGGGCTGGGCTTGGGCAGATCACTTAGATAATCTAGGCAATGCTAGCGAACACAATCACAGTGGAAATGCAGACGCAGGAGGTGCAACTAATGGCACTAATCAAATTGGCGAATTATGTGCTGTTCTGGAAGCTTTGCGCGCACACCCTGGAAGTGAGCCTTTAACAATCGAAAGCGACTCGCAATATGCGATTAACTGTGCAACCACTTGGATTCACGGTTGGAAAAAGAACGGTTGGAAGAACTCCAAAAAAGAGCCTGTAAAAAACGCAGATTTAATCCGCGCGATTGATGCAGAAATTTGCAATCGAAAAGGCCCTGTTAAGTTCGTTTGGGTTAAGGGTCATGCTGGAAACGCTGGAAACGAAAAGGTTGACAATCTTGCTAGAACTTACGCCGAAGATTGCCGCAGCAAATTGAAGGATGGATATTTGCCATTAGAAGGATGGAAATCGTTGATTTCTTCTGAATATTCAGATGGTGTTGATGTTCCGCAAGACGCAAAAATGCTGTTGGATGGCACAATTTCTAGTAGCGAATATCACATTGGCAGATGCGTTGGAAAAAGTGTGAATCCAGATTTTGATTGCAAAAACGCCGAGGATTCTAAAGCCGAGAACACTAAAGTCGATAACACTAAAGCCGAGCAGATAACGCGTGAAACAAAGTGTGAAACAACACAGGAATCAGCTTGCGAAGCGCATAAAAAATCAGATGCAAAAGTGGAATATAAACCAGTACCAGGGCTAAGCGTTAGTGGCGTTCTGCAATTTAGCCCCGCTCCACAAACAAGCTCCAACTTTGACGGAAATCCCCGATTTATAACGGGCAACATACAGTTAAGCGGATACGTTATGCCAGATGGCACTTTTAAACTAGACCCAACCGAGTTCTACATTAAGACTACGCGCTAATACTCACTAAACGCGCAATAATCTTAACGCAGACTAATATGTAATATGTATGAAATAGATGCGATTAGATAATCGCTAAAAATGGCGCAGTATCGCACAAAATCGCGCGATATTAGCCTGCCAAAGGCAAGAAAGTAGGCACAAATGGATAAAGCACAACAAGACGCGCTAAAGAAGGCCGCTGGAATTGAAGCTGCAAAAATCGTACAAAATGGCATGATGGTTGGACTCGGAACAGGATCCACCGTTCGTTTTTTGGTAGATGAGCTTGGTCGCCGAGTTAAAGAAGAAGGCTTAAGCTTTACGGGAGTTACCACTTCTCGCCGTACGCAAGAGCAGGCAGAAAGCTACGGAATTAAGATTCTTGATATTAACGATGTTGACCATATTGACGTTACGATTGATGGATCGGACGAAGTAGACAAAAACTTTAACGGAATTAAGGGCGGCGGCGCAGCTCTTCTTTGGGAAAAGATTGTTGCAATCAACTCCGATCGCATTGTGTGGATTGTAGACGCAAGCAAGGTTGTAGACACAATCGGCAAGTTCCCACTCCCAGTTGAGGTAATTCCATTTGGCTCCGCACAGGTTATTCGCAAGTTTGAAAAGCGCGGATACAAGCCAGTTTTGCGCTTGGATGCCAATGGCAAAGAGGTACGCACAGACGAGAATAACTTTGTTGTTGACTTGCACTTGGAGCGCATTGATCACCCACAGGAGCTTGCTAAAGATTTAATTGAAACTGTTGGCGTTGTTGAGCATGGATTGTTCCTTAACATGGTTGATACTGTGATTGTTGGCGATCCAAATGGCCCTCGCACGCTTACAAACCCAAATAAGTAAACGCATAATCTAATATTTAACCAATCATTTCCCGAGAATGTACGTAAAATCCACTGTTTTACGTACATTTTCGGGAAATTTTTTACAGTCGTCAATCAGGGTAATCGCGATAATCCTCAAGCGCAATAATCCTCAAGCGCAATAATCCTCAAGCGCAATAATCCTCAAGCGCAATAAAAAAAAAGCGCCGGAAAAATCCAACGCTTTTAAAAGTGTTACGTGCCCAAACGGGCAGGCGCGCCAAGCAGCTATTACTTACGCTGATGACGAGTCTTACGCAGCAGTTTGCGGTGCTTCTTCTTGCTCATCCGCTTGCGGCGCTTCTTGATGACAGAACCCATCTGAAGCCTCCATTCATATGTAAAGTGTGCAACTTGCCTAATGTTACACCGTTTTAACGACTTTGAAAAATCCTAAAGCAAAATTTTATAAAAACACATGCAAAACACATGCAAAACGGCTTATATTAGCGCAAATTTACATTGGGAATTGCTTGTAGAATCTTTCAACAGACTGCTTTGAGCCAGTTATCTCAAAAACGGAGGTATCGTTCTGCCAAACAGCACTAGCCTTCGATTTATTGCCTGACTCTGTTTTTAGCACATAGCTTCCAGTGGTTTTGCCAGAAACTTGAATCTTTCCAGACGCAACATCTACGCCACTTAATCCATCTACCAAAAGTTCGTACTGCTTGTTTGCTAAATCGCGGCTGCTCCACTGAGCAACAACTAGCGAAATATCACTCCCAGATTCACCCGTAGAATACTTAACTGTATATTCTTCTAGCGGAGAAGCAGAAGACCATTTTGCGCTGGCAGCAGCATCAACACGCGCAAAATCAAGAACGGTATCTGGCATAGATTTTAAAAGTGCGGTAGACGTGCTAGGCAAATCCTTAGCCTTAATAGAAGGCGTTTTAGCAGAAGACACATGCGTTTTAGCATCTTGTGCAGCTTGCTGGCGATTTAACGCCCACCCTGGCCAAACAAATGCAGAAACAATTGCCAAAACAACAACTATTGCGGCAACAACAATCACCTTACGCAAGTTATTATGAGATGCCGAAAAACCTTTAGATGAAGTAGAAGAATTATTCGCATAAAAATTCATTTTTTTACCCCAATAATGCCGTTAATCATAATTGGATTATCTCACAAAACTATGACGGTAAAATGTCTACAAATGCGGCTAGCGTCAAATCATGGCTGCAAAATCTTCTACTTACTACTTATGCTCCGAATGCGGTTGGAGCGGATCAAAATGGTACGGACGCTGCCCAGAATGTGGCGAATGGGGTACGTTAAGCGAGTTTAGCGAGCCAAAGGTGCAAAGTGGCGTCTCCAAAACTTTAAGATCTGCTAGAAATTCTAGAAGCGCAAAAGCTAACGCGATTGCCGCATTAAACCTTGATTCTAGCGTAGACGCACAGCCAATTAGCAGCATTCAAGCAGACAATGGAATTAGAATACACACGGGATTTAGCGAATTTGACCGCGTTTTAGGCGGAGGGCTTGTTCCAGGGTCTGTAACACTTATAGCAGGCGAACCAGGAATCGGAAAATCCACCTTGCTTTTGGAAACCGCTGGAAAAGTGGCCAATGCTTGCAGCAAAATCGCAGAAGTTAGCAGAAACGAATCCCAAAAAGGCATAGTCCTGTATATTTCTGGAGAAGAGTCAAAGTCTCAAGTAAAATTGCGCGCGTCACGCATAAACGCCATAAGTCAAAATCTTCTTCTTGCTAGCACAACAGACTTAAACACAGCTTTAGCGCTAATCGAAAAGTATAAGCCAACTCTTGCAATTGTTGACTCAGCACAAACCATTGTTTCTAGCGATGTTGAGGGCATTACAGGAGGCTCCACTCAAGTTCGAGAAGTAGCTAGTGCACTTATTGACGTTGCTAAAACATGTAATATTCCAGTGCTTTTAGTTGGTCACGTTACAAAAGACGGCTCGATTGCAGGCCCGCGCACACTTGAACACCTTGTAGACACTGTTTGCCAGTTTGAAGGAGACAGTCAAACCGCTTTGCGCATGCTTCGCGCTGTTAAAAATCGTTTTGGGCCTACAGACGAAGTTGGCTGCTTCGATATGAGTGGATGTGGCATTGAAGAAGTTCTAGATCCTTCTGGCCTGTTTTTGTCTTCTAACGAGGATTGCAAAAACGAAGGCACATGCGTAACACTTACTTTAGAAGGCAATCGAAGCCTTGCTATTGAGATTCAGGCGCTTGTTACAAACTCTGTTTTGCCTGCCCCTAGACGTGCAGTTTCTGGAGTAGATGCAAACAGAATTGCCATGCTTACCGCAGTTTTGTATAGGCATGGAGGATTGAATCTTCTTGCCAAAGATCTTTATGTTTCTACGATTGCTGGAGCAAAGGCAAAAGAGCCTGCTTGCGATTTAGCAATAGTGGCGGCCCTTGCAAGCGCAGCAAAGAATAAGCCAGTTTTGCCATTTACGTGCGCAATTGGTGAGATTAGCTTAACTGGCCAAGTTCGCTCGGCTTCTAGAATGGAAACTAGACTTAAAGAGGCGGCCAGAATTGGCTATAAGCGTGCGATTGTTTGCCGTTTGCAAAAAAAGATTCATGTTGCAGGAATTGATGTAATTGAGGTAAATAATCTTAAAGAAGCGTTGAGCGCGCTGGGATTGTAGGAGATAAATATGGTGGACTTTAGCCAATGGGCTGCGTTTACTTCGCAAAAAACTAATCGCTCGCTTGCAGGTTCGCGAGTGTTTATTGAAGATGTAATTGATGAGAACAACAGTGATAACTGCGATAACATCAACAACAGCAATGTGCAAAAATTCCTGCAAAGCACGCAATCTTGGGGAATAATTCCTGTAGATTCTAAGGAAGACGCTGATTTTTGCGTAAAAATCTGCCAAAAAAACCTAGAGACCACTATAGACGCGCCTAAATTAAGCGGAAAAGACGCCATTGACTACGCGCAAAGCCACATGCCAGTAATGCGCACGCTACTTAATGATTTACAAGAAAATGGTCTTAATTTAAAAGGCGTTAGAATAGCCGTTTGCCTTGTGCTGGAGCCAAAAACAGCCGCATTGCTAAGAGAGTTGCACGCGCATGGCGCTATTGTGGGCGTTTTTTGCGGCCCAGACGAAACAGATCAGCGAGTGGCAGATCAGCTTAAAAAAGAGGGCATTTTGGTGCAGGCAAATCGCGAGTGGACACCTGAGCAAACACACCAAGGCGCACTAAATCTTCTAGACGATATACAGCCAGACATAATAATCGACGATGGTGCTAGCTTTGCCCGCCTAGCAAGCCTGGAGCGCCCGCAAATCGCAGCAAATCTAATAGGCATTGCAGAAGAAACAACAAGCGGAGTGCGCGCATTTGAAGCAATGCAAAAAGCGGGTCACCTGCACTACCCTGTAATCGCAGTGAATAACAGCGCTTTAAAAACTGATTTTGACAATCGTCACGGCACTGGCGAAACATGCGTTACAACAATGCAGCAAATTCTTGGAAGCGAATGCTTTAAAAACGCTAAAGTAACCGTTGTTGGATACGGGCCAGTGGGCCGTGGATTTGCATTAAGAATACGCGCTCTGGGCGCAAAAGTTACAATCTGCGACACTAACCCAGTTCAAGCTTTGCGCGCAGTTTTCGACGGATTTGAAGCTAAAAATCTTGATTGTGCTGTTAAAGAAAGCAATATGATTGTTTCTGCAACTGGCGTTCGTCACACAATTACATTGCAACACATGCAGAGCATGCAAGAAAACGCGATTTTGGCTGTTATTGGTGGAATTGCAAACGAGATTGCACTAGACGAAATCCCTGATTTTAAGCCGATTGTTGGAACCGCGCAAAGAAAAATCCAAGTTCCGTTAGGCCCGCAAATTACGTTAATAAGCGAAGGAGACGGAACTAACTACACAACTGGCGGCGGAAACCCAATTGAGATTATGGACTTTAGCTTTGCTGTTCAAGTGAGCGCGGTTGCGTATTTGCTAGAGCACAATGGCAATAACAATAACAATAATGACAACGAAAATCGACTTGATTCTGGAATCTACCAACTTCCAGAAAGCTCCGATAGGCAAATAGCAAGCATCGCACTGGCAAAACGCGGATATAGCGCAAGCGAAGCCAATAAAAACAACGGCTACAAGTGGGATTTAACGCGATTTGCGGAAGAAAAAGCCAATTAACTAAAATCAATTAACCAAAACATAATAAATCTAGGCAATAATAGAATAAAAACAACAAAAGTAGTACAACATAATTCCTTAAGGAACACAATGCTTACAGACCCAATACGCGCACTCGCACACCCAACACCACTTAGCGAAGTTACACTATACAGCGCAGCAATGGTTATTCCAGTAACGGGGCCAATAATCCCCGAAGGTGCTGTTGCTGTATCTAACGGGCGCGTTGTGCACGTTGGAACACGTCAATGGGTTTTAAACACGCTAAAAAGTGAGATGCCTAGCGAATCGTATATGCAAATGTTTAGAAACGAGAAGCATTGGCATGGGCTTATGACGCCAGGCCTTATAAACGCTCACACGCATTTGCAATACACAAACATGGCGAGCGTAGGTCGCGCAGAATATAGAAATTTCCACGATTGGGAACAGGGATTCAACGTTGTTTACGACAAATTGCACGAAGATAAGCAGCAAAACCCTTCTTTAACTACGTGGAAAGATTCCGCATACAAAGGCGCAAGAATGATGGTGGAAGCTGGCACAACCGCAGCCGCCGATATTGTAACCGACATTGAAGCCGTTGGCGCACTTGCAAGCCAGGGAATGCACGGAATTGCCTATTGGGAGGTAATGGGCTGGAAAAACGTTGACTGGAAGGAAGAAGGCTACGCTAAGCTGCTAGAGATGCTTGGCAAAATGATGAACAACGGCAGCATACCGAGTATAGGTATTAGCCCACATGCACCTTATAGCCTAGAAACCGAGCCATTTGTGGACTTGCCAGACATTGCGCGTCAGCTAAATATGCGCTTGCATATACACCTTGCAGAAACGCCAATGGAGGCGGGAAACCACGCAGATACCTTAACTACGTATTCTGCTCCAGATTGGAATAGCAATGTTTGGGAAAGCTATAGCGAACTTAAATCGCACGGAATGACGGCATCCGCAATACAATTTTTGGATCAGCTTGGGTCTTTGGGGCCAGACGTTCATATTGCGCATGGCGTTTGGGCAGACGGCGAAGACCGCAGGATCTTGCGCCAGCGCGGAGTTGGCGTGGCACTTTGCCCAAGATCCAATCGCATTACGGTTACCGAGCGAGACGCGCCAATTCGCGACTATATGGAAGAAGGAAATCTGCTTTCGATTGGCACGGATTCGCTATCTTCTTCCCCATCTTTAGATGTTTTAGACGATGCTGCAAAAGTCTACGACTTAGCAACAGCGCAGGGCTATAGAAAAGATGATTTAACGCATCGCATTATTCGCATGCTCACTTTAGGAGGAGCCAGCGTTATGGGCTTGCATGTAGGCCCGCACAGAATTGGACAGATTAATGCTGGAGCCACGGCAGACCTTGCATTCTTTAACATTCCAACCGATACAAACTCTCCGCAAGGTGTGGAAGAGACTTTGCACAATTTTGTTCGCCACGGCGCAGGAAGTGCAAAAGCAACAGTAATATCGGGAAATCTTGTGTACAATAATGGCGCTTTTGCGCAATAACACTTGCGCAATAACACTTGACTAATATCAATGCAAATATAAGTCAACACATATAAGTCAACACAAAATAAAACAGTAAATATCAGGAGATATTATGAGCGTCAATGCAGAAGATATGAGCGATTACGCTAAAAATCTTGTTAAAGAATTGCACCTAGAAGCCCACCCCGAAGGCGGATGGTACACTCGCGATTGGCAAGCAGCGCAGTTATATAGCGCAAACAACGCAGATGCGAGCGCAAACAACGCGCAAATTGACGAAAACTCTAGTGCAAACGCGCCAAGACCACTTGCATCGCTTATTTACTTTCTTTTACCAGCTGGCGATTCAAGCGCGTGGCATAAAGTTGATGCAGACGAGATTTGGCTTTGGCATGGGCCAGCAAATCTTATGATTGAGCTTGGCGGTTGCGGCGTAAATCCTTGTGCAGAGGCAAATTCGCAGAGCTTTACACTTGGAAACATTAAAGATGGCAGCGGCTTATCTACGCGCGGTCACCTTGTGATTCCTGCTGGAACATGGCAACGAACTGTGCCTAGTAACGCAGATGTATTAGTTTCTTGCGTTGTAAGCCCTGGTTTTACTTTTAGCGGATTTAATTTAGCGCCTAAAAACGAGTAACTACTTTAAAGCGCAATCTACTTTAAAAGCGCGTTCAAAACGCTCAAAGTTAAGCTTCCAGCGCGATTTGCTGCAAGAACTAAATCGTCTTTATGCGCATCAACCGACTCGTATGATTCTCCACAGCGATTGCTCATTGCTCGAATCGCAAGGAACGGCACGCCATTTTTAGCTGCAATATGTGCTGCAGCAGCGCCTTCCATCTCTTCGCAATCGCCAAAAACCTCTTTGCGAACTGCGTCTAGAATCTTTGGATCTGTGTTAAATTGGTCGCTTGTTGCAATGTTTCCGCAAACATAAGCAACGCCATTTTCGCTCTTGTTGGCAGCGCTTTGCTTAAAAGTCGCACAAGAATCGCAAGCAGCCGAAGATAATTCTTGCAAAGACTTTTCAAGCCTAAATCCCAATAGCCTCGCCTGATTTGCTGCTAAATTGCACAGCTTTGAATCCGATTCAAAAACGGCCTTATACGGAGAGCACTCGGCAATAATTTGAGTATTTGTTTCTAGATAGTGAAGATTCTTGCCTATAACAACATCTCCAACACCAAGACGAGGGTTTAAAGCGCCCGCAATTCCGCTAAAAATCAACACTTGCGGCTTGGCTTCAATTATAAGAGCCTGGGCAGCTGCAGCCGCTGCACACTTTCCCATTCCAGCAACGCATATTGTAAGAATCGCGCTATTTTCTTTGTTATTAGAGGCGATTTTACCTTGAATAAAAGTAACACCGTAATCTTGCCAAGACTTATATTCACCATTAAATGCTTGCAAAATAGGCTGAGCTTCTTTTTGAAGAGCCACTATAACAGCGAGGCTTAAAAGATTGCTAAAATCGCCAGAATTACCGATTGAAAATTCCTTTTGCATAGTCTCCCCTAAAAATAAGTTCAATAAATCTAATCTAATAAAATCTAACAAAATCAAATATAGTCAAACACAGTCAAATACTTATGATTCTAAAATCATAAAGGCACTTCAACACACCGCAACACACCGCAACACACCGATTGCAACCACCGCTTAACATTTACAAAATTAAACATAAATAAGCAACCATTACACCACTAAATCAACAAACTATAGCACGTTATAAGCAATCGCGATAACAATTCTGTAGCAATTAAGCCTTAAATGCTTCTATCGTCTTATAAACTATCAAATGTACAACCGCAAAACCTCGATTATAAATCTAATAAAAATTACAATAACAAGGCTTTGCGTAAAGATGCGAAGGAGAAAAAATGGCTATTTTCGTACATAACAACTTGCACACTAACCGCGTAGCAGCAACAGCTACAAAGATTGCAGCAGCAGCATTAGCAGTGGCAGCAATGGTTAGCACAGCAGCATGCGGAAGCCAAAACGCACAAGATTCAAACCAAAAGACGATTACGCCAGGCGTTTTGACAATCGGCACAGCTCAGCCAACTTACACACCATGGATGTACGACAACAAGCCAGAAAACGGTAAAGGATACGAGTCCGCAGTAGCATACGCCGTTGCAAAGAAGCTTGGCTACAGCAAAGACAAGGTTAAGTGGGTTCGCACAACCTTCGATTCCGCAGTAACTCCAGGTCCAAAGGACTTTGATTTTAACCTTCAGCAGTTCTCCATTACCGAAGAACGCAAGAAGGCTGTAGACTTTTCACCAAGCTACTACAACGCAACTCAGGGTGTTGTAGTTAAAAAAGACAGCAAATTTGCTAACGCAAAGACTTTGGCAGATCTTAAAACAGCTACGATTGGCGCAATGGTTGGAACAACAAGCTACAGCTTTGCTAAAGACAAGATTAAGAGCGATATTCAGACCTTTAACGATAACGACGCTTTGGTTCAGGCTCTTGACTCTAAGCAAATCGACGCACTTGTGATTGATACTCCATCTTCTGTAAACATTGTTCGCAGCAAGCAGGTTAAAGATGGCATTGTTCTTGGCCAAATTGCTGGTTCGGAAGATAAAGAAGGAACTGGCCTTGTGCTTCCAAAGGGCTCTAAGCTTACGGCAGACGTTACTAAAGCTGTAAATGCGCTAGAAAAAGATGGTACTTTAAAGAAGCTCCAAGAAAAGTGGCTTGCAGAGTACACAACTAACGTGCCAGTTTTAAAGTAAATTGATCTAAATTAAATCAAACAAAATAGATTAAAAATAGATCAAAATAAATAAAAATCGTACCATCCTCATTACCAATGCGCATTATTGTAAGCAACTTGTAACCCAATCGTCACATAAAAGTGCTTACAATAGTGCGTATCATTCATTATGTCGAAAGGCTTGAGTGCCGCCAATGACAGTACTTAACGGCAATGCATTAGACAGCGAATCAAACAACGCTGGAGAATACGTTTTAAGCAATATCGAGCTTGAGCGTAGGTCAATCCGCAAAAAACAGAATCTTAAATCTGTTTTAACAAGCATAATAAGCACTTTGGTTCTGTTGGGCGTGTGCATTGCAGCGCTTGCAATGAGCCCTGGTTGGCCAAGAGTACGCGAAACGTTCTTTTCTGGCAAGTACTTTATGCTATCTTTGCCTTCTGTTTTGCAAGGCTTAATGCTTAACTTGCAAGTGCTTGTATTTGCCGTAATCGGCGTTGCAATACTTGGAACTTTAATTGCTATTATTCGAACAAGCGTAAGCCCAATGCTTTTCCCTCTGCGAGCTATAGCGCAATTCTACACAACCATTATGCGCGGCATACCAATGCTTGTTGTTCTTTACTTAATTGGCTTTGGCATACCAGGCTTGCAGCTGTTTGGGCGAATTCCGCCAGCAATACTTGGCACGATTGCTATTGTTATGAGCTACTCCGCATACGTTGGCGAGGTATTGCGCGCAGGCTTTGAAGACGTGCATCCATCTATGCGAGCATCCGCAAGGTCGCTTGGCTTAACATCTGGTCAAACTGTGCGATTAGTGGTTATTCCACTCGGCTTAAGAAAAGTGGCTCCTGCCTTAATGAACGACTTTATATCCATGCAAAAAGACGCAGGTCTTATATCGGTTTTGGGCGCTGTAGACGCAGTTCGAGCTGCTCAAATATCTGTTGCAACTTCTTATAACTTCACTCCATACGTTGTAGCAAGCGTTGTGTTTATAGCATTGAGTATTCCATTTATTGTTCTAAACGACTGGTATACAGCAAGGCTACGCAAGCGCGAGCTTAACGGAGGAACCGTGTGATGAATAACGTAACAAATCAAAAGGTAAATCAGCAAATGAGCGATCAAACAAATGCAAATGATTACACGGCTTCAACCCCCGTTTTGCGCCTAAGCAACATTCGTAAATCATATAATTCAACACCTGTTCTTAAGGGTATTTCTTTTGATATTGCGCCTCACGAAGTTGTGGCACTTTTAGGGCCTTCTGGAAGCGGCAAATCTACTCTTATGAAGTGCATTAATCTGCTTGAGCGAGTAGATGACGGCCAGGTCTGGCTTGGAAACACAGACATTACCGACCCGCGCATAAATCAAGATAAAATTAGGTCTCAGATTGGCGTTGTGTTCCAGCAATTCAATCTTTTTACGCATATGAGCGTTTTAGATAACGTAACTCTTGCTGCACGCAAAGTTCACCATTGGAGCAAAGATCGCGCAGAAAGCCGCGCAATGGAGCTTCTATCTAGGATTAAGCTAGAAAATAAAGCAAAGTCCTACCCAGATCAGCTTTCGGGAGGCCAGCAGCAGCGAGTGGCAATTGCGCGCGCACTTATGACCAGCCCGCAGCTTTTGCTTTTAGACGAGATTACGTCTGCGCTAGACCCAATGCTAGTTGGCGAAGTTCTAGACATGGTTGCGGAGCTAAAGCAGCAAGGAACAACCATTTTAATGGCCACTCACGAGATGCATTTTGCGCACGAAGCTGCCGACAGGGTGGTTTTGCTTAGAAATGGCGTTGTTGCAGAAAACGGCACACCATACGAGGTTATGGACGCCTGCAGCGACCCAGAAACGCAAAGCTTCTTTAAATCATTCCGACACTAGAGCGCGTGTTTGCTCAACGTCTTTGCTAATAGCGTCTTTAAGCTGCTCTTGCGATTCAAAAGCCTGCTGAGGGCGCAAGAAGCGCGCAAATTCAATGCAAACCCTGTGCCCGTATAAATCTTGAATCTTATCTGTTAGAGCATACGCTTCAACAGTGCGATTTTGGGCAGCGCGACTGGACTCTTGCTCTTCTAGAGTGTAATCGTAAGCATCCGCGCTATTTGCTGCGTCATCTTTAAAAGTAGGATTAGTGCCAACGGAAATCGCAGCTGGCCAGCGCCAAGGCGAATGCACTCCAAGATGAAGCTCATCTTTACGCAAAACACCCACGCTAGGAATGTTGCTGCAAGAAGAAGTGCCATTTTGCTCGTCTGCATCTAAATCAACAATCCAGCCAGCGTAAACGCCATCAACTGGAACATAGCCATCAATGCGCTCGCCAAGATTTACAGTTGGGAACCCAATTTGGTGGCCTCGCCCAGCTCCGTGAACAACAATGCCTTCTACCCTATGCGGCTGGCCAAGAATATCTCCAGCGTCTCTAACTCTGCCATTTGCAAGCATCCAGCGCACATTTGTAGAGCTCCAAGCACGAACCTTTTTATTTGGAATGCCTTTGCTCCAAGCGCGATATTCCGCCTTATTCATGCCTTCTGCTGGATTCTTTGGCTCCCCACTTTCTTCGGGAACTTCTGGAACAATTGGGTCTGGAACGCGAACGTCTCCTGGACCAAAATCTTCTACAACAACAAGATTAAAAACGCCTGTAGCTTGCGCAAGCTCTTTAATTGCGTGAACATTGCCAGCCCTTCTAGCACCAAGAGCTGCATCCGAGCCTAAAACAAGCGCGCGCATACCAAGCTTTCCAACCAGCTGACCAAGGAAGAACCTATACGATTTTGCCGCAAAAGCCAGGCTGTATCTAACAATAATAACGTGATCAACATCCATCTGTTGCAAAACCCTAAGACGTTGACGAACACTTGTTAGCGCCTGAGAGTCTACTGGAATTTGCGCATTATCGCCAAAGTCGTCGAATAAATCTGGATTCTCGTGCACAACACTTGGACGCGGATCAAACATTATAACAACTGAAAATGCGTTGTTTTTTCGCGCAATCTCCACTGTTCGCGCAATAACCTTACGATGCCCAAGATGCATTCCGTCAAATACGCCTATTGTAACGACTGCCTTACGCTGAGCGCTTAATGTTGGCCAATTAATCATGCCGTTGGCATCTGGTCGAATGTCGATGACCTTCATCATATCCTTACTGTTCGCAAGAGCTGCAAATACTGGTATCGCTTTATTTTTAGATGCCGCTTTGCTTGAGCCCCTATTTTCACACTATTTACTATTTTACCAGCAAACTAGCTTTGCACAAATACTACAATTGGTTTAGCTTCTATAAGATTTGAATTTTTTTCGATTTTTTCGATTTTTTCGATTGTTGTTGGAATTTTGGCTTGAGATATAGAAACCGTTCTGCTTAAATCTTCGGTTGCTTGCGATTTTTGGGCGGTCTGCAAAACAGCAACAACGTCGTTTTGCTCATCTTTTGCGGCTTTTACATACGCAATCGCATTGCTTGCGCTAATAGCAGGAATTGCAATCTTTCTACCAAATCGCAAGTCTTTAGCTTGATTTTCGCTTACTTCTACCACTTGCATTGTTGATTTTGCTGCTTCAAACATGCTGAGCAAATTGGTTTGCAAATCGTAGTTTTTATCGCCATTAGACTCGCTATTGGACTCGCTATTGGACTCGCCAGCATGTTCGCCAGCATGCCCGCCAAGTGTAGCCAAATCAACAATAGCCTTTGTGCGCGTTTTCGTAACGCCATTTTTGTCTGTAAACGTGCGAACTGTAGTCTTAAGCTTAAGCACGCGACTATCTTCTACCGAAAAATCGCCAATCTGCGTTCGCCTAAGGCTCACCAAATGGCCTCCAATGCCAAGAACACGCCCTAAATCGCGAGCCAACGCACGAATATAGGTTCCGCTAGAGCAAGAAACGCTTGCACGCACGTCAATAACCTTTGCGCCGCTTACGCCCACGCCAAAATGCGCATCAAGCAGCGAAAAATCGTGAATAACAACCTCTCGAGGCTCTAAATGCACGTCCTTGCCTGCGCGCGCTAAATCGTAGGCGCGAACACCATTTATTTTTATAGCCGAAAAAGCCGTTGGCGCTTGCATAATCGAGCCAGTAAAATTCTTGGCAACCGTGCAGCGCAATTCTTTAAGAACTTCATCAATATTTGCGTGGTTTGAGCTTAGAATGCCACTCTCATTCTTTGCGCTTTCTACAACATCTCCGTCTGCATCATCCGTATTAGTTGATTCACCAAGACGAATCACAGCCTCGTATGTTTTATTATGACCAAGCAAATAGTTTAGCAAACGAGTGGCGTTACCAAATCCAATGATTAAAAGACCAGTGGCCATTGGATCGAGAGTTCCAGCGTGACCCACGCGCTTAGTGTGCAGCAGGCCACGCGCACAAGATACAACATCGTGGCTGGTAACGCCTTTTGGCTTATCTACTAGCAAAATGCCAGAAGATGGCAATTTAGAATTACTCATTGCCCTCGTTAAAGTCGCTGTTAAAGTCGCCGTCTTCAAAGTCGTTATCTTCATCAGAGTCGCCGTCTTCAAAGTCGTCGTCAAATTCCTCGTCTTCACGCGGCTTTTTGTACGGATCTGCTTCTCCAGCGTATTTAGCTGTTTCTCGCGCTTTAGCTAACTCCTTATCGCGCTTACGCGCCGCAACCAAAATGTCTTCAATCTCGTGAGCTTCGCTAGGAACCTCATCGTAAACAAATTGGATTTGAGGCGTTAATCGCAAGCCTGCTTTAGCTCCAACTAAAGTGCGCAAACGACCCTTAGCTTGCTGCAAAGCCTGATTTGCGCGCATGCGCTCACCCTGCTCTTTTCCAGCAGTGCCAAGCTGCGTCCAATACACTTTGGCGATTTGCAAATCGTTAGTAACCCTTACTTCTGTAATAGTAACGTTAGCAAGTCGCTTATCATGCAAATGCGATTCCATATTGGACGCAATAACTCTGTGAATCAAAGCCGCAATTCGCGCGGCTCTAGGGTTTGTTCCAGCCATACTACTTGCGCTCAATCTGCTTCATCTCAAAGGTTTCGATTATATCGCCAAGCTCAATGTCGTTAAAGCTACCAAGGTTGATGCCTGCCTCGTAGCCTTCGCTAACGGACTGAACGTCATCCTTAAACCTGCGCAAAGTGGAGATTTCAAGATCGTTAACGGTTGCAACGCCGTTTCGCAAAATACGGCACTTTGTACCACGCTTAACTTCGCCATCTTGAACCATAACGCCAGCAATATTGCCAAACTTGGACGAGCGGAAGATTTCGCGAATCTCGGAATGAGATGTAACAACCTCTTCAAACTCTGGCTTAAGCATACCCTTCAAAGCAGCTTCAATATCTTCGATTGCCTTGTAAATAACCGAGTAGTACTTAACTTCAACGCCTTCGCGATCTGCCAAGTCTGCAACCTGGCGATTAGGACGCACGTTAAAGCCAATAATAACGGCCTTATCAACTGTTGCAAGGTTAACATCGTTTTGCGTAATCGCGCCAACACCACGGTGAATAACCTGAATTCCAACTTCGTCGGAAACCTCAATCTTCATTAAGGAGTCTTCCAAAGCCTCAACGGAGCCAGAAGAATCACCCTTAATAACAATGTTAAGCATATCCACTTCGGACTTAGCAAACTGTTCCTTAAGGCTTTCAAGAGAAACAACCTTGCGGCGCTTTGCAAGCTGAGCCGCACGCTCCGTAGCCTGACGCTTTTCTGCAATCTGGCGAGCAGAACGATCGTCGGAAGTAACCAAGAACAAATCTCCTGCAGTTGGAACAGAAGTCAAACCAAGCACCTGAACTGGAGTGGAAGGACCTGCATCTTGCAAGTGATTGCCATTTTCGTCGAGCATTGCTCGAACGCGGCCATAAGACGTGCCTGCAACAATGGAATCTCCAACTTTAAGAGTTCCCTGCTGAACAAGAACCGTAGCAACAGCACCGCGGCCTTTATCCAAACGAGCTTCAACGGTTGCACCGCGAGCATCCATGTTTGGATTTGCCTTAGGATCAAGCTCTGCATCGGTAGTCAAAAGAACAGCCTCAAGAAGCTTATCTACGTTGGTTCCTTGCTTTGCGGAAATATCCACAAACATTGTGTCGCCGCCGTATTCTTCTGGCACAAGACCGTACTCTGTAAGCTGGCCGCGCACCTTATCTGGGTTTGCTCCAGCAACATCAATCTTGTTTACTGCCACAACAATCGGCACGTGAGCAGCCTGCGCGTGGTTAATTGCCTCAACAGTTTGAGGCATAACGCCGTCGTCTGCTGCAACAACAAGAATTGCAACGTCTGTAAGCTCTGCGCCTCGAGCACGCATAGCTGTAAATGCTTCGTGGCCTGGAGTATCCAAGAACGTAATCTTGCGCTTGTCGCCGTCCAAAGTAACTGTAACCTGGTAAGCGCCGATGCGCTGCGTAATACCGCCAGCCTCACGCGCTATAACATTGGACTTGCGAATTGTATCGAGCAAACGAGTTTTACCGTGATCAACGTGGCCCATAACAGTAACAACTGGAGGACGCGTTACAAGATTATCGTCTTCTTGGAGCTCTTCTTCGTCTAAGTCAATGTCAAACTGCTGAAGAAGCTCTTTATCTTCCTCTTCTGCAGAAACAAGGTTAATATTCCAGCCGATTTCTTCGCCAAGAATCTGGAATGTTGTTTCATCCAAAGACTGCGTAGCTGTGGCCATTTCTCCAAGGTGGAACAAAACAGTAACCAAAGCTGCTGGATTTACATCAATCTTTTCTGCCAAATCAGAAAGCGTTGCTCCCTGGCGAAGGCGGATTGTAGCGCCATTACCAGAAGGAATACGCACGCCACCAATAACTGGTGCTTTAAGCTCTTCGTATTCCCTGCGCTTTGCAAGACGATTCTTACGAGCCTTAGAGGACTTTCCGCCCTGGCGACCAAACGCACCTGCAGCTCCTGCGCGACCGCGACCACCTCTAGATGGGCCAGCATTTGGAGCGCCTGCGGCTGCAGCCTGGAAGCTTGCCGCTTGATTTGCGTTAAAGCGCGACTCTGCAGATGGGCGAGAATTTGCTCCGCCGCCATTTGCGCCGCCTGAACGATGCGAACCTTGCCACTGCGAAGAACGATTTGCGCTGCCATTCGCGCCGCCCTGGCGATTTCCGCCACGACCGCGACCGCGACCGCCGCCATTTCCATTGCCGCCATTAGCGCCGCCAGCACCTGGCTTTGCTCCGCGAGCATTCTCTGCAGCCGCACCTGGGCGCGACATTGGGTGTGGACGAGGTATGTCTCCTGGTGTAGGCGCACGCATACCTTGCTTTCGGCTAAACGGATTGTTTCCTGGGCGAGGAGCAGACCCTGCGCCAGCGCCTTGGTGTGGACGAGGACGAGGAGGCATTTGTGCGGAACGATCTTGCTTAGCAGCACGAGATTCTGCGCCTCCGCGCTTTTCTGCACCGCGCTTTGAATCGCCAGCCTTTGAAGAATTATTAGGTTTTGCGCCACCAGCCGAAGGCTTAGGAGCTACAGAAGTCGAAGTGGAAGACCCATTAGAAGCCTTATTTACATCATGATTATCACGCGATTTTTGCGCAGAATTCTGATTTACAGAAGACTTTTGTTCAGACTTTTTTTGTTCAGACTTTTGATTGGTCTTATTTTCGGCATTTTGATCATGCGCTTGCGGCTTTACGCTAGATGCAGAACCTGCAACTTTATTGGACGCGTGCTCAGCACTCTTAGGCGCAGAAGCCTTCGACTCGTTCTTTGCTGCAGGAGCCGAAGACCCAAATTCCGTCTTTAAGCGGCGCACAACAGGAGCCTCAACGGTTGAAGATGCGGATTTTACAAATTCACCCATGCTCTTCAAACGCTCTAATACGGTTTTGCTATCTACGCCAAATTCCTTGGCCAATTCGTATACACGCTTTTTTACCACTCAGTGTTCTCCTCAGTCTGCGGCAGCGCATACGAACGCAGCCACTTTATATTGTTATAAGATTCTTACTCTTATGCTTTTTATTTAGATATCTCATAGCGCGATATCTCATCGTGTAACCATGATTTCAACCATGATTTTGTACCTCGTTCCCTAGGCAAAAAGCTGTTTATAAGCCCAGATTGCAGCTCTTAGCTTACTCGAAACGTTGGATTCTCGGGAGTGTCGCAAGTTTGTTAAATGCTAGCAAAAATCTATTTCGCCGAATTAGAATCGGCGTTCATTTCTTCTTGCTTTTTAGCATGTTCTTCTGCAGACTCAATTCCAATCTTCCAGCCAGTGAGCTTTGCTGCAAGTCGCGCATTCTGACCTTCCTTGCCAATAGCAAGCGAAAGCTGAGAATCGTGAATAAAAGCAACAGCAGTCTGACTTTTTTCGCTAACAACACGAACTTCGGTTACGGTTGCTGGCGACAAAGCTGCGGAAACAAACTGAGCTGGATCTTCCGACCAATCAACAATATCGATTTTTTCTTGACCAAGATTTTCCAATACAGCACGAACACGGGAACCACCAGGGCCAATCAAAGCACCCTTTGGATTAACGCCTTCTGCATTAGCGCGCACAGCAATCTTAGTGCGAGCGCCAGCTTCTCGAGCAATCGCCATAATAGACACAGCTCCCGAAACAAGTTCTGGAACCTCTCGCTCAAAAAGTCTACGCACAAGATCTGGGTGAGACCTAGAAACAACTATTTCTGGGCCGCGCAAACCGCGTGCAACATTAACAACATAAACTCGAATGCGTTCGCCATGGCGGTATCTTTCTCCAGGAACCTGCTCTCTGCGAGGCAAAATGGCCTCAACATCTCCAACAGCAACGTGAATGTTAGAAGGATCTTTAGAATCCTGCTGAACAATTCCGTTAATCAACTTTCCTTTTTGACCAGAAAAAGCTCCAAATACGCGATCGTCTTCCACCTTGCGGAAAAGCTGAGTAATAACCTGACGAGCCGTAGCAGCAGCAAGACGACCAAAATCTCTAGGAGTATCGTCGTACTCTTCGCCAAGAGTATAAGGCGGGTGAGGATTATCTTCTGTAGGAACACCTGGGATTTCATCTCGTGCCCATACAGTAAAGCAGCCAGCGCGCTCATCTAACTCAACGCGAGCATGCCTGGCTGGGTGGGAAGTCTTCATGTATGCAAGACGCAAAGCCTCGGCGAGTGCTTCGTCCAGCTCGTCGGCATTAATCCCCTGCTGAGCCGCAAGCTGATGCATTCCCGCCAAATCCAATTCCATCGTGCATGTCCTCCTGTTGATTCATTTATAAATTCACTTATAAAATTAATTTATTCTTCTTTTATGTTTTTTCACACATAACAAACACGCTAAAATCTAAGTTTAACAGGTCTGCAAAGCGCAAAATTTTATGACTATGATTAAAAATGTTAGACATAAAATGCTGAACAAAAAGCAATCCAACATTGGTCACAGTCACGGACTATTTTAGTAGATTATGCAGACACATTTTGTTTTGTTACAAAGCCTTGATTGGCGCACAAAACATTATCAAACACATGGCAAAAGGTGTTATAAATGCGCGGAAAAAAGTACTTTTTAACAGCTGCAATGCTTATTGCTACTACGCTGATTTTTAGCGCATGTTCTGGATCTAGGCAATTCAATAACACTGCTGTTCATTCTGCTAAAAATAACAATGCTTGCTACAAAGTTCTGCAAAGCGCAAAAACTAATCAAAAAATCGTAGATAAAAAGGGCAAAACTGCAACTAGCAAAGACTTGCAAAATGCTGCTCACTCTTGGAAAAACGTTGCAACGCAATGCAATAGTCGATTTGCACAAGGAGTTGTTTTTAGCGCGCAAAATACTTGGAAGTTGGTTAATTTAAGTCAAAGTGCAGAATCAAGTGCCAACGCGATTAAAATCGCAAATCAAATGGAATCAAACGTTTACAAAAAATTGTACGACTTTTCAAATAACACAAAAGACTTGCATTTATATTGGAATCACGACCCACTTGCAAAAGCGGCATTAGAACAAGATAAACTCGCTTTTATGCTGCAGACTTTAGCAGCAAAAGATGTTGATAACGTTTCACTACGCCAAAGCGATATTACAGCTACGATTGCAAACACACTCATGCACTTTGCTTCAAACGGCAAAGACTTGCGCCAAAAAGTGTACGAAATACCGCAAAAAAATCTGGACTCTGGTGTTGCAAAAGACGAAGCTAGCGAAAAAGATCTTCCAATAGTCGCAATAGCATACATGGATTGCGCACGAGGCGAACTAGACGCGCTAAATCAGGTGATTTTCCCAGCAGATAAAAACGGGAATGTGGATCATAATCAGATTTTTAGCAAAACGAATCAAGATTTTATTGATATTCTTGCAGACATTGCTATTTCGCACATTATAAGCGCGTACTCTTATGGATACCCTAGCGATTCTTCCGCGATTTTTGAGCAATAGCACACTACGATTTATATAGCGCGTTTACGCCACAATATTCCCGAAAATGTTGCTCAACACGCCAAAATCAACAACAAAATCGGGAAGATTTTCCCGAGAATGTAGCTCAAAACCACAAAATCAACAACATAAAGCGGAAATATCACTCGCGCAAGTAAAAAGGGCTTCTAGCGATTTGCTAGAAACCCTGCTTGCGGATGAAGCGAGATTTGAACTCGCGGAGGGTGTAGCCCTCACACGCTTTCGAGGCGTGCTCCTTAGACCGCTCGGACATTCATCCTTTGCGCAACACGCAAATGCTCAAAACGCAAATGCAAAAAGAAACGCAACTTTTCAATTGTAAAACAACCCTAGAATATACAAGCGCATGGCGCGTTGAGCTCATCCAAGCTCCTCAATCGTGCGCTTAGCGCGAATCGCGTTTGCGCGCGCCGCAAGCTCCTCGTCTTTAGGGTATTCAACATATTCCAAAGTCAAACCGTTTGCTGCAATCGGCCCTGTAGAGCCCTCTCTAATCGGATTTTCAATCTTATTTTTAAACCAATCAACTGAGCGCTTTGCACACCCAACTTGCACGCACGCTCCAACAAGCGAACGAACCATGTTATGCGCAAACGCGTCTGCAACAATAGTAAACTCAAGCAAACCGTTTTCAATGCTAGGAATTTTTCCAGTTGATTTAGATAAACAGCTCCCCTGGAAAACACGATTCCAAACAGCCTTTTTAACGCAGCGAATCGTAGTTCCACCAGGATTTGGCCGCGCAAAAGAGCCAAAATCATGCAAACCAACAATCAAAGACGCCGCCTGATTCATGGCATCAACGTTTAAATCGTAGTCAAGCTGCAACACAAAGCCACGCATGCGCGGATCCAAATTAGCGCGATTCGCCGCATCGCTAATCCTATACACGTACGTGCGATCCAACGCAGAAAAACGAGCATCAAAACCGCTTGGCGCAATGCTTACGCTGTGAATTGAAATGTCTTTAGGCAAAACGCCACAGAGCCTATATTCCAAGGCTTTTACTGGCGTAAGATTTGTGTGACCAACGCAATTTTGCAAAACGAATTCCGAAACGTCTAAATGGCAAACCTGGTAAGATGCGTGAACGCCCGTATCTGTGCGGCCAGCAACGCTAAGGCGCAAAGGTTCGCTAGCATCATCTTTATTTACGCGCAAAACCTTATGCAATGCGTCTTCTAAAACACCTTGAACAGTGCGCAAAGTAGGCTGCTTTGCCCAACCATAAAAATCGCCGCCATCATACGCTAAATCTAAACGAAGACGCATTCAAAACCTTTCCAAACAGACTTTCCAAACAGACTTTACACTAGTTTTTCTTATCTGAACCGCCAGCGAGCGCAAAAGCACTCATAACGCTACGAATCAACTCATGTGTTTTTGAATCCATATGCATTGCAATCTTCAATAATTTAGGAACAACCTCCGACCAATGCGCAGACATCTCGTCGAAAGTCGAGTACCCCAAACTGCTAAAAATGCTGTAAACGCTGTCGATTCTGCGCTTTCGCTCTTCAAACGGCAAATTCATCATCCACTCGTTTGCCGCCTTAGAAACGGCCAGAGCGCGCGGAGTTACACAATCGCAGTAGTCAAAATCGCCATCTTTAACTTGCCAATACATACCAAAATGTTGCATTAATCCAATTGAATCGGCAACTGTAACCTTATACGGCACTCCCGTATCCATAATCAATCCAATAAAAGCAGATTGCGGCACAACTTTTTCGATTCTGGAAACAACGCGAGAAAAAACCTTTGGATCAACAACGTCCGAGCCAAAACTAGGGCCGTCCATTGAGTAGATTTTACTAATGTGGTTTCCAAGGCTTCGATCTTGCGCATCCAATCTCATTGCCGCATATGCAGCCATATTCCCGCCTTTTGAATGGCCCACAACAAATATTTGAGGATTATCACTTAAATCGCAATCACTGCTATTTTCTAGATTGATCTTATCTAAATCACTATTCTTAAAATCACTCTTATCTAAATCACTCTTATCTAAATCACTGTCTTCACTATTGTTCTTCTTATTAAACAAATTCGCAAAATAATCCGCAACACTGTTAAAAATCCTACGAATACCGCCACTTTTGCAAGAATCCTTGCACACTCGCCTAGATATAGAGTGCAAATACTCCGCCGCCGACTCCTGCGCGGGCACTGGGCAGCGAAACGCCATGTTAAAGTCTTCCTTCCAGCCAACAAGCGTGTTGTCTGTTCCCCTAAAAGCAACAACAAAGCAGCTAGAGCCAACGCAATCTGTCAAATCAAAAGTAACAGCCGCAAATTGCTGTTCGCAAGAGTCATCAATATTCGACTCGTCAAAACGTTCAAGAACCTCACCAACGCGCATACCGCGATACCTTGGGCTTGCTGCAACCGCCAAAAGTAGATTCTTGCGAAACTCATCTACCTTGGTAGAACCAGAGCTAAACATTGCCGAAAAATCCTCGCCGCGTAGCAAATCGCTTATAGGAACGGTTGCTACTGCGTTAGAATCGTCATTATATTTTGGAATCGATTCAGGCATGCAAACATACGCCAACTCGCATAAAATAAGCGAATCTACGGCATTGAATTTTCGATCCTTAAAGTTAGTAAAATCGGTATTCATTAAATCGAGAATATTTGACATAGTTCAATAGTAGTTGATACCAGATATAGAAAAGATATGTCAGATATAGAAAAACGGGCTGGAGAAATCTCCAACCCGTTTAATAAACCTTTATGCTGGCGATTAATCGCCAAAGATTTACTTACCGATGCATCAAGATGCTAATCTCAACTACTCAGCTGCTTCTTCTTTAGCTGCAACCTTAGTAGCGGACTCAGCTTCCTTAACAACAGCCTTCTTTGGGCTTACTGGCTCAACAACAAGCTCGATAATAGCCTGTGGAGCAGTGTCACCACGACGAGGGGCCATCTTAACGATGCGAGTATAGCCACCTTCACGCTGCTTCATCTGCTCAGCAATCTGAGTGAAAAGCATGTGAACAACGGACTTATTGCGAATTACGCGCAACACGCGGCGGCGCGAATGCAAATCGCCACGCTTAGCGAATGTTACCAAACGCTCAGCGAGTGGACGAAGACGCTTTGCCTTTGGCAAAGTAGTCACAATACGACCGTGCTGGAAGAGGCTTGTAGCCATATTGGCCAGCATCAGGCGCTCATGCGCTGGGCTAGAAGCCAGACGAGGCCCTTGTTTCGGTGTAGGCATTATTACTCCTTATTGCCGCGGAATTCAGGTGGGCAAAAACCCGAACATCCAAAAACCGCGACGATTTGCGGTGGTTGTTTACTCGTCTTCTGGCGAGAAGAACGTGCCACCTTCGAGATTATTGGCGTCAAAGCCAAGCGGTGAAGGCTTAAGAGACAATCCCATGGATTGCAACTTTTCTTTAACCTCATCGATGGATTTCATGCCGAAATTACGAATATCGAGCAAATCCTGCTCAGTGTGGACTACCAGCTCGCCGACTGTGTGGATTCCCTCACGCTTCAAGCAGTTGTAGCTGCGCTGCGTAAGGTTCAAATCCTCAATCGGAGTAGCCATCTGGGAATCAGCTTCCTCCATGACTGGTGCTGGACCAACTTCAACACCCTCAGCATCGACGTTAAGCTCACGGCAAAGACCGAAAAGCTCAACCAAAGTCGAACCTGCGGACGCAACTGCGTCGCGTGGTGTAATAGCTGGCTTGGTTTCCACATCCAGGATTAGCTTATCGAAGTCCGTGCGCTGTTCCACGCGGGTAGCTTCGACCTTATAGCTCACCTTCAAAACTGGCGAGTAGATCGAATCCACTGGAATGCGACCGATTTCGCTGTTTTCCTGCTTATTCATCTGAGCAGGCACGTAGCCACGACCACGCTCCACAGTGAACTCAATTTCGAGCTCGCCATCTTCAGCAAGTGTAGCGATATGCATCTGTGGATTGGCAATAGTGACGCCAGCAGGAGGAGTAATATCTCCAGCTGTTGCTTCACCTTTACCGCTCTTGCGTAGATACATCACTACAGGCTCGTCATACTCACTTGTAAGTACGATGCCCTTGATGTTCAGCAGGATTTCAGTGACATCCTCTTCAACACCTGGCAGAGTCGTGAACTCATGAAGAGCGCCAGAGATGCGTACCGAAGTAACGGCCGCACCTGGAATGGAGCTCAACAGGGTACGACGCAGCGAATTGCCGAGCGTGTATCCGAAACCTGGTTCCAACGGCTCAATAGTAAAGCGAGAACGCTGGGGATTCAGTGATTCCTCGGTAAGTGTTGGACGCTGTGCGATAAGCACTTTTGTATCCTTTCAGCTTCTGGTCGGTGGTGCACTCGCCGCCCATAAGCGGGTTGGATGGATGGATTCGTAAGAGTGCTCAGACGCGGCGACGCTTTGGTGGGCGAACGCCGTTATGCGCTTGTGGGGTGACGTCGGTAATAGAACCGACTTCAAGACCCGCGGACTGAAGGGAACGGATTGCGGTTTCGCGACCGGAACCTGGACCCTTAACAAACACGTCGACCTTTTTAAGGCCATGTTCCATTGCCTTACGAGCGGCAGACTCAGCGGCCATACCTGCAGCGTAAGGAGTCGACTTACGGGAACCCTTAAAGCCGACATCGCCACCAGAAGCCCAAGAGAGGACTGCACCCGATGGATCGGTGATGGAAATAATCGTGTTATTGAATGTTGATTTAATATGCGCCTGCCCAACCGGTACCGACTTGCGGTCCCGGCGACGCGGCTTGCGCGAGGCTTGCTTTGCAGCTGCCATTGACCCTCGTTTCCTATGACGAATTAGTTGGTATGTCTAGGCGATGAGAATTAACTCGTGGCCTAGAGCCGACCACCGACTATCGGGTGGCCTTCTTCTTCCCGGCGACAGTACGCTTTGGACCCTTGCGGGTACGAGCATTAGTCTTAGTACGCTGACCACGCACAGGAAGACCCTTGCGATGACGCTGGCCTTGATAGCAGTTGATCTGAATCTTACGACGGATGTCGGCGTCGATTTCACGACGCAAATCGCCTTCAATCTTGTAGTTGGCCTCAAGATAATCACGCAAAGTGATTAACTGTTCATCCGTAAGATCCTTGACGCGGGTATCCGGATTAACACCGGTCGCGGCAAGCGTTTCCTTAGCGCGAGTGCGACCTACACCAAAAATATAGGTGAGGGCAATCTCAATGCGCTTCTCATTGGGAATATCTACTCCGGCAAGACGTGCCATTGTAATTCCTTTACTATTACGCAGGTCGTGCACCAAGTCTCCCGCAATAATAGCAATTGATTGCGGCCTGGGCCTGCGCACCCAGGGTTCAGCTTAAGCTGCGACTTAGCGCCTTATTCCTTTATCTTCGCGGTGGAGATCCACTCAGCCCTGACGCTGCTTATGACGTGGGTTGATGCAAATCACCATGACGCGACCGTGACGGCGGATCACGCGGCAGTTTTCGCAGATCCTCTTCACGCTAGGGCTGACCTTCATGGTTTTCCTTTGCTTGTACCTTTACTTATAACGGTACGTAATACGTCCGCGGTTCAAATCGTAAGGACTCATCTCCAGCACAACACGATCTTGCGGAAGAATACGAATGTAATTCTTGCGCATTTTCCCCGAAATCGTAGCTAGTACAATGTGCTCGTTCTCAAGCTGAACGCGAAACATCGCGTTAGGCAGTGCTTCCACTACCGTGCCTTCGACTTCAATCACACCGTCTTTTGCCATGAGCCTCGTTCCGTTCCTTGGACATACTACTTCGCGCATCCGAAGACACGCCAATCTTCTATGATACAGTAAATGCGCCCAATACAACACTCGGCGTGTCGCAAGGACGCATTTATAGTACAAAGATTTTTCTTATACCAAAGATTCAACTATGCGATTGTTGATTTCGGCAATGTCTCCAACGCCATCAACCTCAACAAGCTGACCACGGCTTTCGTAAATATCCAGCAATGGAGCTGTTTCCTTCTCGTAGGTTTCCAAACGCTTAGCAATCACTTCTGGAGTGTCGTCGGAACGACCCTGCTCAATAGCGCGCTTTTGCATGCGCTCAAGCAAAACCTCACGCTCCGCCTCAAGAGCAACAACATGATCCAAAGGAGTTCCAAGCTCTTCAAGCATAAGATCAAGAGCCTTAACCTGAGAAGCGTTACGTGGATAGCCATCCAGAATCCAACCATTCTTTGCATCATCTTGAGCAAGACGATCCTTAACAATGCTATTTGTTAATTCATCTGGAACAAGCTCACCTTTATCGAGATAACCTTGAACCTTTTTTCCAAGCTCCGTTTGATTCTTTAAGTTGTAACGGAAAATGTCGCCAGTGGAAATAGCAGGAATATTGTAATGCTCGGCAAGCAAAGCAGCCTGAGTACCCTTACCTACTCCTTGCGGTCCCATAATTAGCAATCGCATATTAATCTCCTTGTTTTATGCTCCATTGCAATCTTGCAAAACCTTAACAATCTTATTTGTAACAATCCTATTTGCTGGCAGCAACAGCAGACTGCTTATTTTTGCCGTGATCAAACAGGAATCCAGCATACTGGAATTGCTCCGTTTGAGCCTTAGCTTGGCGCAAAGTATCCAAGCCAACGCCTGCAATAATAAGAATTGTTGTACCACCAAATGGAAGCTTCATATTAAGGTGCAAAGACATAATCAAAACTGTTGGAATCAAAGCAACAAACAGTAAGTAGATAGCACCAACTGTGTTAAGTCTGTTCATAACGTAGCTAAGATAATGGCTTGTAGCGCTACCAGCACGAATGCCAGGAATAAAGCCGCCGTATTCCTTCATGTTGTCTGCAGTTTCATCTGGATTAAAAGTAATCTCGGTGTAGAAGAAGCAGAAGAACACAATCATAACAGTGTACAGAACAATGTACCAAGCAGAAGTGGAATTAGCTAAATTAGCATTAATCCAGCGCACCCAGCCCTTGCTGCTGTCTCCAAATTGAGCAAGAAGAGTTGGAATAGCAAGAATAGAAGATGCAAAGATTGGTGGAATAACACCACTCATATTTACCTTTAATGGCAAGTAGGTGGAAGAGCCACCATACATCTTTCTACCAATCATTCGACGTGTGTACTGAACAGGGATTCTACGCTGTGCAAGTTCCACAAAGTCAACGAAGATAAGAATAACAAGAAAAACGCCAGCAACAATGGAGAACTTAGTCCAATCTCCATTAAGACCATTAGTACCCCAACCAATTTCCCACAACTTTGGAAGGAATCCAGAGCAGATGGACATAAAGATTAATACAGACATGCCTTGGCCAATACCCTTATCGGTAATAAGCTCTGCCATCCACATTATGAGGCCAGTGCCACCAGTCATGATTAAGACCATTACAATAAGGCTCCACATAGAACCGTCTGGAATAACCTGACCGCACTGATAGTTGAATAACGCACCAGAACGAGCTGTAACCAAAATGGTGGTGGACTGTAAAATAGCCAAGCCAATGGTCAAATAACGCGTATACTGAGTAAGCTTTGTTTCTCCAGACTGACCCTCTTTATGAAGAGCCTCAAATCGAGGAATTACAACTCTAAGCAGCTGAATAACAATGGACGCAGTAATGTATGGCATAACGCCCAATGCAAAAATCGAAAGCTGCAAAAGAGAACCGCCAGAGAACAGGTTCACCAAACCAATAAAGTTCTCGCTAGAAGAAGCCAACTTAGCAGTACAAGCTCGAATAACTTTGTA
This sequence comes from Gardnerella rara, assembly GCF_055452355.1. Lineage (NCBI taxonomy): Bacteria > Bacillati > Actinomycetota > Actinomycetes > Bifidobacteriales > Bifidobacteriaceae > Gardnerella > Gardnerella rara. The sequence continues at coordinate 83,107 of NZ_JBVBJP010000002.1, read as the reverse complement.
GTCAACTCCAGGAATTGGAATAAAAGAACCAATCCTGTAGATGATAATCATTGCGAAGACGAAGAGGATCTTGTTCCTCAGCTCCTTCGTTTTGAAGGCCTGGATTAACGTTTTCACCTGGGTCTTCCTCCCTTTTTTGCGCTACAATCTAGGCGCATCAGTAAAAAAACAAACTCTGAGGCAATAGTTTATATCACGGTACATACCGAAACAATGGTTCCGTGAGTTGTGTAATAAATAATCCCCCTAGCCTAAAGCTAGAGGGATTATTGAACAGTTAAATCACTGCGTATTAGCTAATCGACTAATTAGCTGAGTATTACTACTCTTCGCTAACAGAGCCGCCAGCAGCTTCAATCTTGGCCTTAGCAGATGCAGAAGCCTTAACTCCCTTAAGAGTTAGAGCAACCTTAAGATCGCCATCGCCCAAAACCTTAACTGGGTAACCATCACGCACAGCGCCCTTAACTACCAAATCAGCAACAGTGACTTCGCCACCCTTTGGGAAGAGTTCTGCAAGGGCTGCAACATTAACAACCTGGAACTCCTTCTTGAATGGGCTCTTAAAGCCACGAAGCTTAGGCAAGCGCATGTAAAGTGGAAGCTGGCCGCCTTCAAAGCCTGGACGAACTTGGTAACGCTTCTTCGTACCTTTATCTCCACGACCCGAAGTCTTACCCTTAGAGCCTTCACCACGACCCACGCGGATGCGATCCTTCTTAGCTCCTGGAGCTGGACGCAACGTGTGCATGTGCAACATTGGTTCTTCATTAGCCATAATCAGTCAACCTCCTCAACGCTTAGCAAGTGGCGAACGGCCATAACCAAGCCACGATTGACTGGATTGTCCTCGCGAACAACGCTCTGGCCAATCTTGTGAAGGCCAAGAGTCTTAACGTTCGCGCGCTGACGCTCGGTGGAATGAACCAAACCGTGCACCAGAGTGATCTTTAAGTTAGCCATCACTCACCATCCTTTGCCTGGGCAGCCTTAGCAGCCTGAGCTTCTTCACGAGCCTTGCGAGCTTCGGCAATGCCAGCAGCGCGCTCACGAAGCAATGCGTCTGGTGCAACTTCCTCGAGGGAAAGTCCACGACGAGCGCAAATTTCTTCTGGCTCTTCAAGCTTCTTCAAAGCATCCACAGTAGCGCGAACCACGTTAACAGCGGTTGCGGAGCCCATGGACTTGGTGAGGATATCGGTAATGCCAGCGCACTCCATAACAGCACGCACAGCGCCACCTGCGATTACACCAGTACCTGGAGCAGCTGGACGAAGCAAAACTGTACCAGCAGCATCGTGACCCAACACAGGGTGGGTAACGGTGCCACGAATGCGTGGAACAGTAAACATGTGCTTCTTAGCGTCAAGCTGACCCTTAGCGATAGCTGCTGGAACTTCGCGAGACTTACCGTAACCAACACCAACAGTGCCCTTACCGTCGCCAACAACAACAAGTGCTGCAAAGCTAAAGGTACGACCACCCTTGTGGGTCTTGGAAACACGGTTAATAGTAACTACGCGATCCAAAAGCTCTTCGCCGCGGTTTTCTTCACGACGGTTACGACGCTCGCTACGCTTACCTTCGCCCTTAGAACGACGGGAACGACGATCGTCGGTACGCTCCTCAGCGGATGCCTGAGTGTTCTGAGTTTCTTCAGCCACTTGGGTTTCCTTTTCGTTATCGCTCACAGTGCTAGACCTCCCTGACGGGCGCCTTCAGCTACGGCTGCGACGCGACCATGATACTTATTACCGCCACGATCGAAGATAACAGCGGTGATTCCCGCTTCCTTCGCCTTGGCTGCGATTAACTCGCCAACCTTGGTAGCAGCTTCAGTCTTCGTACCAGTAAAACCAGCGAAGTCAGAAGTCAAGGTGGAAGCGCTTACAAGGGTAAGACCCTTGGTGTCATCCACAATCTGAGCAACCATGTGACGGTTAGAACGAGAAACTACCAAACGTGGGCGCTCTGGAGTACCAGAAATGCGCTTACGAAGACGGGCGTGACGACGCAAACGTGCGACTTTGGTACCCTTACCGAAAATCTTAACGCTCATATCACTTACCAGCCTTTCCAGCCTTGCGCAAAATACGCTCATCGCTGTACTTAATGCCCTTGCCCTTATAAGGTTCTGGAGCACGAAGCTTGCGAATGTTAGCGGCAGCCTGACCAACGGCCTGCTTGTCAGTACCCTTGACGATTACCTGATTTGCGTTTGGCAATTCAAACTCAATGCCCTCAGGTGGCTGAACGGTAATGGTGTGCGAATAACCGAGCGAGAACTCAATGCCCTTGCCCTTCATTACAGCACGATAACCAGTTCCAACAATGTCTAGAGTCTTGGTGTAGCCTTCGTGCACACCCTTAACCATAGACGCCACGATTGCGCGAGCCAAACCGTGCTTTGCACGAGTTGGACGCAAATCGTCAACTGGGGTCAAAACAATCTTGCCATCAGCAACTTCAGCGGTAATACCTTCTGGAATTACATAGGAATCAGAGCCCTTAGCACCCTTAGCGCTAAAGGACTGACCTTCAATCTTAACTTCCACGCCTGCAGGAATGTCGACGGGGAGCTTACCAATATGCGATGCCATTTTCAGCTCTCCTTTCTCACCATACGTAGGCGACAATCTCGCCGCCAATGCCTCGATCGAGGCATTCCTTCTGAGTCAACAATCCCGAGCTGGTCGAGATAATAGCGATACCGAGACCGCCAAGAGGCATAGGCAAAGAATCAGACTTTGCGTAACGACGCAAGCCTGGCTTAGAAATGCGCTTAATGCCCTGGATGGAACGCTGACCATTGGAGCCATACTTTAAAGTGACTTCCAAAGTCTGTCCAACCTTAGCTTCTTTAGCAGCGAAGTCTTTAATATAGCCTTCGCGCTTAAGAATCTCGGCGATATTCGCCTTGAACTTGGAGTACGGCATTTCCACGATATCGTGCTTTGCCGCGCTCGCATTACGCAGACGTGTCAACATGTCTGCGATAGGATCTGTCATTGTCATGTTGGGCTAACGCCCTTTCTCGCCGTGGTTTCCACCGCCTGTTTGTTTTAATTAATAAAGCAGTGGACCTTCAGCGTCGATATTTACCAACTGGACTTCGTAACACCCGGCAGTTCACCGCGATGTGCCTTTTCACGAAGGCATACACGGCACAGACCGAACTTGCGATACACGGAGTGAGGACGACCACAAACCTGGCAACGCGTATAAGCGCGCACCTTGAACTTCGGCTTAGCGGCCGCCTTGTTTTTCAGAGCGGTTTTTGCCATATCAGTTCTCCTTGAATGGGAAACCGAGGTGCTTAAGTAGCGACTTCGCTTCCACATCGTCCTTGGTGGTGGTCACCACGGTGATGTCCATACCACGCTGATGATCAATCGAATCAGGATCAATCTCGTGGAACATTGACTGCTCCGTAAGACCGAAGTTGTAGTTACCCTGACCGTCGAACTGGTTGCCATTAATACCACGGAAATCGCGGATACGTGGCAGAGCCAGAGTGAGCAAACGATCCAAGAACTCCCACATACGATCACCGCGAAGAGTTACGTAAGCGCCAATAGCCTGACCTTCGCGCAAATGGAACTGCGCAACAGACTTCTTAGCCTTGGTAACCTTTGGCTTCTGACCAGTAATCAAAGTGAGATCCTTAATCGCACCTTCGATGAGCTTGGAATCACGAGCTGCAGCGCCAACGCCCATAGAGACGACGACCTTCTGCAAACGAGCCACCTGCATAGGATTAGTGTGGCCAAATTCCTTTTCCAAAGCTGGAACGATTTGATCATTGTATTGCTGCTTTAAGCGCGGAGTTGCCGGCGCCTCAACTGTAGTATCGGTCATGCCAGCTCCTTTCCGGACTTCTTAGCTACACGCACGCGCACGGTCTTTACCTTGCCGTCGCGAGCTTCTTGCTTAACAATCACGCCCACGCGGGTTGGCTGCTTGGTCTCTGGGTCAATCACCATAACGTTAGAACGGTGAATTGGAGCCTCAACAGAGACGATGCCTGCCTGCTGACCCTGCTGGGTAGCACGCACATGCTTCTTAACAACCTGAACACCCTCGACGATCAAACGGTCTTCGGCGAGTACACGAAGTACTTTGCCTTCCTTACCGCGATCCTTGCCGCGGATAACCTTTACCTGGTCGCCGGACTTAATCTTGGCTACCATCTCAGATCACCTCCGGGGCGAGGGACACAATCTTCATGAAGCGCTTATCGCGCAATTCACGACCGACTGGTCCAAAGATACGAGTGCCCTTTGGTTCACGGCCAGAGCCGAGAATAACAGCGGCGTTCTCGTCGAACTTAATATAGGAACCATCAACACGACGATGTTCCTTGACAGTACGGACGACGACAGCCTTAACTACGTCGCCTTTCTTGACCGACCCGCCAGGAATAGCATCCTTAACGGAGGCGACGATAATGTCGCCGATGCCGGCATAGCGTCGCTTCGATCCACCGAGCACGCGGATGGCAAGCAATTCCTTAGCACCCGTGTTGTCGGCGACATGAAGCCGCGTTTCCTGCTGAATCATTGATTCTCCTTAGTCGAGCTGGTTCTCCCCGCTCACCCGTACCGCTCAAATAAGCAGCACAGGTGAAGCGCGGAGCCTTGCTGAACTTGTTTACTTGGCGCGCTCGATAATCGAGTCGAGACGCCAACGCTTGGTCTTGCTCAAAGGACGAGTTTCCATAATACTCACGAGGTCGCCAATATGCGCCTCATTGTGTTCATCATGGGCCTTGACCTTGCGGGTGGAGCGGACGACTTTACCGTAAAGTGGGTGTGTCGAACGCTGCTCCAACTCCACGGCAATCGTCTTGTCCATGGCCTCGGACACGACGTAGCCGCGACGAACCTTGCGGAAGTTGCGCTCTTGGTTCTCAGCCATGCTTACTTCTCCTTGACCTCAGTGGCGCCAGGCTCTTGGCTGATGCCGAGTTCACGCTCACGCAGGACAGTATACATCCTGGCTATGTCGTGCTTGACCGCCTTGAGGCGAGCGCTGTTTTCAAGTTGACCAGTTGCTGCCTGGAAGCGCAAGTTAAAAAGCTCTTCCTTAGACTTCTTTAAGAAGCCTTCAATTTCAGCATTAGTCTTCTCGTTTAAATTCTTGATGGTGTAGTCTGCAGTTCCGACTGGCATCAGATGTCACCGCCTTCACGCGCAATAACACGGCATTTCATTGGGAGCTTGTCGATAGCGCGGCGCAAAGCCTCGCGAGCGACGTCCTCAGAAACACCACCGATCTCGAACATTACACGACCTGGGTGAATGTTGGCAATCCAGAATTCTGGAGCGCCCTTACCAGAACCCATTCGTGCACCAAGCGGGTGCTTGGTTAATGGACGATCAGGGAAAACCGTAATCCACACGCGACCACCACGCTTAATATAGCGGGTCATTGCGATACGGGCTGCCTCGATCTGACGGTTAGTGATGTACGCCGGAGCCAGCGCCTGAATACCGAAATCGCCGAAAGCGATAGCGGTTCCACCCTTAGACATGCCGCTACGGGTAGGACGGTGCTGCTTGCGATATTTAGTCCTTTTTGGGATAAGCATCTGCTCACTCCTTCGTTTCCGTTGCGGCAGGAGCTTCAGCAGCTACAGCCTCGGCTGGCTTTTCGGCCTGTGCCTCGGTAGCCTTCTGCTGATTGGCAGAGCGTGCGCCACGACGTGGACGACGATCGCCACGGCGACCTTCACGCTTACCCTGCTGAGCCTGCTGCTCTTCGAACTCACGCTCAGTCATATCGCCCTTGTAAATCCAAACCTTTACGCCAATACGGCCGTAAGTGGTCTTAGCTTCAAAGAAGCCGTAATCAATAAGGGCGCGCAAGGTCTGCAGTGGAACGCGACCTTCGCGGTAGAACTCAGAACGGCTCATTTCGGCGCCACCAAGGCGACCAGAGAGCTTAATACGGATACCCTTGGCACCTGCGCGCATTGCGTCTTGCTGTGCCTTACGCATAGCGCGACGGAATGTAACGCGGTTAGTCAACTGTTCCGCAATTCCCTGAGCAACTAATTGAGCGTCAAGTGCAGCGTTCTTTACTTCAAAGATGTTGAGCTGTACTTGCTTACCAGTGAGCTTCTCAAGCTTTGCACGAACACGCTCGGCTTCTGCGCCACGACGACCGATGATAATACCTGGACGGGCGGTGTGAATATCCACACGAACGCGGTCACGGGTACGCTCGATAACAATGCGGGACACGCCTGCACGCTCGAGGTCATGGCTCATTTCCTTGCGAATCTTGTCATCCTCAAGGACGAAGTCACGGTAACGCTCGCCGGCTTTAGTAGAATCGGAGAACCACCTAGAGCGATGATTCTCGGTAATGCCCAGGCGATAGCCGAAAGGATTGATCTTCTGACCCATCTTTAGCGATCCCCTTCCTTAAGCGAGACGATAACAGTGATATGGCTTGTGCGCTTGTTAATGCGCGCAGCGCGACCCTGTGCACGAGCACGGAAACGCTTAAGCGTTACGCCCTCATCCACATAAGTTTCCTTGATGACCAAGTCTTGCTCGCGGAATGGTTCTCCAGCCTTTTCGGCCTTAACGCGAGCATTAGCGATCGCGCTTTCAAGAACCTTGCGCACCGGCAACGATGCGTCTTGAGGAGCAAACTTCAAAATGGTAATAGCTTCGCTTGCACGCTTGCCTCGGATGAGGTCGACCATGCGGCGAGCCTTGCGCGGCGTCACACGTACGTGACGAGCGATTGCTTTAGCTTCCATGTGTCCTAACTCTCCTTTAGCGGCGTGCTTTCTTGTCGTCCTTCACATGACCCTTGAAGGTCTTGGTTGGGGCGAATTCACCGAGCTTATGACCAACCATTGCTTCGGTAACGAATACCGGCACATGCTTGCGGCCATCGTGTACGGCAAAGGTGTGTCCAATGAAATCAGGAGTGATCATCGAACGACGCGACCACGTCTTGATGACGTTATGCGTGCCCTTGTCGTTTTGCTCATCGACTTTCTTCTGTAAGTGGGCGTCGACGAAAGGGCCCTTCTTGATGCTACGAGTCATCTGTTCGACACTCCCTTACTTGCGGTTCTTACCATTCGGACGACGACGAACAATCATCTTGTTCGAAGCCTTCTTCGGACGGCGGGTACGAACCTCGCCCTTGCCCCATGGAGAAACAGGTGGTTTACCACCACGGGTACGACCACCATGAGGGTGATCAACAGGGTTCATAGATTCGCCTCGGGTGATTGGCCTGCGACCAAGCCAACGAGCACGACCTGCCTTACCAAGCTCGATATTAGCGTGGTCGGAGTTGCCAACCTCGCCGATTGTAGCGCGGCAACGAGCGTCCACGTTACGAATTTCGCCAGATGGCATACGCAACTGAACGTAAGCGCCATCCTTAGCTACGAGCTGAACGGCAGCACCTGCGGAGCGTGCAATCTTTGCGCCACCAAGTGGACGAAGCTCGATTGCGTGAACCACGGTACCAGTTGGGATGTTCTTAAGAGGCAAGTTGTTGCCTGGCTTAATATCAGCCTTGGCGCCAGTCTCAATAACATCTCCCTGGGAAATGCCTTCAGGAGCGATAATGTAGCGCTTCTCACCATCTGCATAATGCAACAATGCGATGCGAGCGGAACGATTAGGGTCATACTCAATGTGAGCAACCTTTGCTGGCACGCCATCCTTGTCCCAACGCTTAAAGTCAATGAGACGATACTGACGCTTGTGTCCGCCGCCGCGATGGCGGGAAGTCATGCGACCGTAAGAGTTACGACCGCCAGTTTTGCTGAGTTTGCGTACCAACGACTTTTCAGGAGTGGAACGCGTAATCTCGGAGAAGTCCGAAACCGAAGCGTTACGACGTCCTGCAGTCGTAGGCTTATAAACGCGGATAGCCATAATGTAGTATTCCTTTACTTTTCTCGGCTAGCCTTCAGTTACCAAAGATATCGATTGTCTGGCCTTGTGCCACGGTGACAATAGCGCGCTTTTGATTCACACGACGACCGAAGCCGGTGCGGGAGCGCTTAAGCTTGCCAGCGCGGTTCAAGGTATTAACATTCGTTACCTTGACCTTGAAGATCTCTTCGATAGCCTGCTTAATCTGAACCTTATTAGCATCTGGAGCTACAACGAAGGTGTACTGGCCACGATCGGAAGCTGCATAGCTTTTTTCGGAAACAACAGGCTTTAAAATGATGTCATGTGCTGGGTTATGGACTGCGACCATTTAAATCAGGCCTCCTTAACTTCAGGCTCGGTCTTAGCTGCAACGAAGGCTTCGAAACCTTCCTTGGAGAAGACGACGTACTGAGCGGTGATGACATCGTAGGTGTTGAGCTGATCAGCGAAGATCACATGCACCGTAGGAATGTTACGAACAGACATCCACTCGTTGATGTTCTCGCGAGAGAGAACAACGGTGGTGAACTGATCCTTAGTTACTGGTGTAAGTGCTGCAACAGCTGCCTTGGTGGATGGAACATCCTTAATGCCAAAGTCCACAATTGCAATGCGACCAGCATTTGCACGATCCGAAAGAGCATAACGAAGAGCAGCTGCCTTCATCTTCTTTGGAGTACGCTGATCGTACTTGCGAGGAACTGGACCGTGTACAACGCCACCATGCACCCACTGTGGAGCGCGAATGGAGCCTTGACGAGCACGACCAGTGCCCTTTTGCTTCCATGGCTTCTTACCGCCACCAGATACGTTAGCGCGATTCTTAACCGCGTGAGTACCCTGGCGAGCAGCAGCAAGCTGAGCAATAACGACCTGATGAACCAATGGGCCGTGAGCCAAAACGTCTTCGTTGGAGATGCCGAAAATCTCGGCAGGAGCTTCAACAGTGCCGTTTGCCTTGCCCTTGGTGTCAGTTACGTTCAGAGTTACGTTTGCCATTTAAATCAGGCTCCCTTCACTGCCGAACGGACTAGAACGATAGCACCCTTAGGCCCTGGAATAGCACCCTTGATAGCTAAAATACCGTTCTCAACATCCGAAGAAACGATTGTGAGGTTGAGCGCAGTAGAAGTCACATGACCCATGCGACCAGCCATACGCTTGCCCTTCAAAATGCGGCTTGGAGTTGCACATGCGCCCACAGAACCTGGACGACGTTCATTCTTGTGCGAGCCGTGAGTACGACGGTAAGACTTGAAGCCCCAACGCTTGATTGTGCCAGCAAAGCCTTTACCCTTTGTAGTACCCGTTACGTCGACTTCTGCACCTTCAGCAAATACCTCAGCGGTCAATTCCTGACCTGGCTTGTAATCTGCTGCATTTTCAGTGCGCACCTCAGCAAGGTGACGACGAGGAGTCACGCCAGCCTTTGCAAAGTGACCAGCCAATGGCTTGGTAACCTTGGTAGGATCAATCTGGCCATAACCGAGCTGTACGGCGCAATAACCGTCAGTTTCTTCGGTCTTAACAGCGGTAACTACGTTGGTAGCAACCTCAACCAGAGTTACGGGGACAAAAAGGCCGTTTTCATCCCAAACCTGGCTCATGCCCAGCTTACGGCCGAGCAAAGCAGTGCGATTCTTATTTTGCGACATTATTTACCCCCCTTCCTACAGCTTAATCTCGATATTTACATCCGCAGGCAGGTCAATGTGCATCAAAGAATCCACAGCCTTTGGCGTTGGATCAACGATGTCAATGAGGCGCTTATGAGTGCGCATCTCGAAATGCTCGCGAGAATCCTTATATTTGTGAGGAGAACGGATAACAACAAACACGTTCTTCTCGGTCGGCAGAGGAACCGGACCCACTACTGTGGCGCCCGCGTTCGTCACCGTCTCGACGATTTTCTTCGCCGATTGGTCGATGACCTCATGGTCATAGGACTTAAGCCTGATGCGGATTTTCTGTCCCGCCATTGCCGTCCGCCCTTTCTAGCGATTCGTTTACTGTTTACCAACCTGTATTAAAGGGCACCGGGAGAATAGACACTAAAGGCCATTCCACATCAGTGCGCAGCCTACAAAAATCAACAAAAAACTGCGATTTCTGCTTCTGCGCTCGCTTTTTTGAATTACAATATGCGAGCCTTAAAAACAGGCAACTAAGTAATTAAACCATCAACCTTGGATTAACAAAAATCGGGCGTGTCGGCTATTTTCCAACGAAAAATGGCAGAAACTACAGCTAGTGCAGCCTCTGCCATTTATAACTAAATATGCAATAAATTACTCAATAATCACTTAGATTCACGCTCTAAACGCATACGATGACCTTCTTCTTGAGAAACGCCATAATATGCTGCAATCGCAATATCCTTCATATCTTCGATTTGAGGAATACGCGGATTTGCAGGAGCGCACTGATCTTCGTAAGCACGCATACCGATCTGATCCAACAAAGACCAATAATATTCTTCATCCACACCGCACGCCTTAAACGAGGCATCCATGCTAAGAAGATTGTCCCTGTAGTTTTCAACAGCACGCGCCAAATTCTCTACGCCCTCCTGAGGAGTTTTACCAGGATCTACGCCAAGATTCTTAGCAAGCTGCTGGTAGCGCTCTGGAGCAATGTAGCGATTGTACTTTGGCCAGCTTGTAGGCTCTTGTGGAATTTGACCATTGTAGCGAATTACATAAGGCAGCAAAATTGCATTCGTGTGACCGTGCACAACGTGGCACAAAGCTCCGATTGTATGCGCCATTGCGTGGCACATTCCAAGGAACGCAGAGCCAAACGCCATTCCAGCCATAGTAGCTGCGTTATGCATCTTCTCTTGCGCTTGAATCTTGCGCTCAGAATCTTCGGCATTCACAGAATCGTTAAGATTATCCCAAATCAACTTTGCTGCATGCAAAGCCATTGCGTCCGTAAAGTCGTTAGCATAAACAGATGCAAAGGCTTCCATAGAGTGCGTCAAAGCGTCAAAACCAGAATCGCAAGCAAGTTTTCTAGGCTGAGTACGCGCCAAAACAGGATCCACAATTGCAACCGAAGGCGTAATCGCGTAATCCGTAATCGGGTACTTGTAACCCGTCTTATGGTCTGTAATAACAGCAAACGGAGTAACTTCCGATCCTGTTCCAGAAGACGTTGGCATGCAAATCAAGCAAGCCTTTTTACCAAGAGGCGGAATCTTAAACGCGCGCTTTCTAATATCAAAGAACTTCTCGCGCAAATCTGCGAAGGAAATTTCTGGGTGCTCGTAAAGAAGCCACATAATCTTTGCCGCGTCCATTGGAGAACCGCCGCCAACAGCAATAATCGTGTCTGGCTGGAACTCTTCACGCATCATTTCCGCGCCGCGCTCAACAGTTTCAACGCTTGGCTCTGGCTCGACGTAGTCAATAATTCTAAACGTTACGCGATTATCTCTAGCACGAAGCTGATCAATCACCTTGTCTATAATCCCAAGCTGTTCCATCACTTTATCGCACACAATAACGGCACGCTCAATGCCATACATGTCACGCAAATAACGAACAGCATTCGGCTCAAAATACGTTTTGGCCGGAATCTTGAACCATTGCATATTGTTATTCCTTCGCGCTATGCGCTTTATATTAATAAGATTGACTGCTTGAACGTTTCCAGAAACGGAGTTTCCACCATAAGAACCGCATCCCAAAGTTAAAGAAGGCGCAATTGCGTTGTAGATATCTCCAACGCCGCCCAAAGATCCTGGGGAGTTCCAAATGATTCGGCATGCGTGCATGCGGCTGCCATATTCGCGAGCAAGCTGCTGATTATTGGTGTGAATTACAGCAGTGTGACCTGCTCCGTGAACAAGCATCTTCTCGCACATTTCAAAGCCTTGTTCTTTGCTATCTGCCTTAAGCAAAGCATGAACAGGAGCCAACTTTTCCATTGTTAGCGGCTCCATCTCGCCAACTTCTTTGCATTCGGCAATAAGAATCACGGCATCTTCTGGAATCTCAAATCCAGCCTGCTGCGCAATAAATTGAGGCGACCTTCCAGGAACAACAGAATTAAGCTTTGGAGTCTGGCCGCTGTAAGACGTGCAACCAAACATGTATTGCTCAAGCTTTGCCTTTTCTTCTTCGTTTACAAAGTAAGCTTTACGGCGCTTTAATTCTAACTTCAAAGCATTGTACACATCTTTATGCGCAATAATCGCTTGCTCGGTTGCGCAAATCATGCCGTAGTCAAAATGCTTTGAAAGTACCAAATCGTTTGCAGCGCGCTCAATATCTACATCTGCATCAACGTATGCTGGAGCGTTTCCTGCGCCAACGCCCAATGCTGGCTTTCCCGAAGAATAAGCTGCCTTAACCATTCCTGGACCGCCCGTTGCAAGAATTGTTGCAACGTCTGGGTGCTTCATCAAAGCTCCCGTAGCTTCGATTGATGGGTGTTCAATCCACTGAATGCAGTTTTCTGGCGCGCCCGCTTCTATTGCTGCATCGCGCACAATCCTGGCCGCTTCTGCAGAGCACTTTTGAGCAAATGGATGGAAGCCAAAAATAATTGGGCAACGAGTTTTAAGTGCGATTAACGACTTAAAAATGGCTGTGGAAGTTGGATTTGTAACTGGTGTAACACCCGCCACAATGCCAACTGGCTCAGCGATTTCGTCGATTCCAAGAACGTCATCTTCTCTAATAATGCCAACCGTACGCTGGCCTGCAAGATAATGCGTAATATGTTCGCATGCAAAGATGTTTTTTGTAGCCTTATCTTCCACTAATCCTCGGCCTGTTTCTTCAACAGCCATTTTTGCTAAGACTAAGTGCTTGTTTAGAGCTGCGATTGAGGCCTTTGCTACGATTCTATCTACCTGAGTTTGATTTAACTTTTCAAATTCATTTAAAGCGACTTTTGCTTTTTTAGCTAACTCATCAACTTCTTGTTTTGCAGCTAATGCCGCTTGCTCTTTTTCATCGAGCACATTTTCTTGCGCCGTTGTTTGCGCCTGCGCCATCTGGTCCTCCTCGATCTTTAGATTCCTTACGTACTTCTACGCTTTGGCACATCAACATTTACATGCATAATCTTCTATGAAAGACGCATCATAATGCTGGTATGTGATACAGTTCACAATCTACTTGATTTACTGTACTATTTTGGCTTTGCAGCGAGTTGCGCTATTTATGAGCGAGGTTTATCCTCTAATGTTCGTTATTTGTTCTTATTTGTAATGATTTATGTGCGACTTGCTGAAAAATTTTCTAGAATGTTAGATTTAGAGACAACTTGCAAACGATTAATAACATTTAACTTGATTTAGATTACGCATAAACAAAAATGGCTCCCAGCATAAGCCAGAAGCCATTGAAGTTGTAATTCTTCGCAGCTTAACGCTTCGAGAACTGAGGTGCACGACGTGCCTTGTGCAAACCAGCCTTCTTGCGTTCCACAACGCGAGAGTCGCGGGTCAAGAAGCCAGCCTTCTTTAGGGAAGCACGGTTTGCATCGCGGTCAATAGCATTCAAAGCGCGGGCAACGCCCAAGCGAATTGCGCCTGCTTGACCAGTGGTGCCGCCGCCGTCTACCAAAACGACAACGTCGAACTTACCTTCAAGCTTTAGAAGCACGATTGGGGAATTAACTTCGCGCTGCAATAAGCGAGATGGGAAGTATTCCTCAAGAGTGCGGCCATTAATAGTCCACTTACCAGAACCTGGAACCAAGCGAACACGAGCAACGGCTTCCTTACGACGACCAGTGCCATAGCCTGGAGCAATAGCGGAAGTACCAGTGCCTGCGCCAGCGTTGGTTTCGGTGGTGTAGCTAGTCAGTTCTTCTTCGTTCTCAAGAACCGCGGAGTTGTTGTTATCTACCATAATCATATTCTCCTTACGATTCACTTAGCCTGCTGGCTAACCTGAGAGATCTCGAAGACCTGTGGCTTTTGCGAAATATGAGGATGCTCAGCGCCAGTGAACACACGAAGGCGATCAAGCTGAACCTTAGCAAGACGATTCTTTGGAAGCATTCCCTTAACAGCGGAAACGATGATGCGCTTTGGATTCTTCTCCAAAAGCTCAGCATAGCTATCGCGGCGAAGTCCACCTGGACGGCCAGAGTGGGAATACAATTCCTTGCTCAACTTATTGCCAGTCAAAGCAATCTTATCTGCGTTAATAATAATAACGTGATTGCCAGAATCAGCGTGAGGAGCATACGTTGGCTTATTCTTACCACGAAGCAAAATAGCTACCTGGGAAGCCAAGCGACCAAGCACCACATCCGTGGCGTCGATAATGTACCAGTCATGAGTTAAATCTGCTGGTTTCGGTGTGAAAGTCTTCACAATCGTACCTTTTCTCTATTGTGTTTCGAGCTTTATATCTTCTTGGTTTATAGAAAATACTCTACTCATAATCCGTGGGCTCCCTGAAAGTCCTCGATGGCGAGTGGGAAAAGCGCTTTGAAGGACCCCTTAGGGAAACACAACAATCTGCAAGTATATCGCTATATGACGACTATTTGCAAATTTCTATTTTACATACAATGCGGACTACATCACGGACCACAATGTTATGCAAATGCGGACTACAACGCTCGCAAGTCAAAAACAAACGCTGCAGCCCGCAATTATTTACGCATCTATCTCTACTTATTCATGATTTGCGCTAAAGACTTAACTCTAGGCAAGTCAAACAAATCGTCCAAAAGAACAGGATTGCAATCGGCATCTGCCAAAGGAATACGCCAATTTGGATATTCGTTGTTTGTTCCAGGCTGATTTTGCGCTCTGTGCTCGCCAGTTGCATCAACAATCGATGCAGCAAGCAGCTTAGAAGGAGCAGCTTTAAGCGCTTTATACAACGCTTCAACAATCTCCTGCTCATGCTGCGACTCGTCCTCTAGCACACTTTCGTTTAAGAATCCGCAAGAGACAAGCATCTTAAGCATTGCATTGTGCTCTTTAACAGCGTCAGCGCGGAACTCTTCTACAGATCCAGTAAGAAGATTCAAACGCTCGCGAATGTTAACATGCTCGTAGTTTAAGTACCCTGCGGCAGGTGGCATATCGTGAGTATTTACAGATGCAAGCGTCATTTCGCGCCACTTCTTAGGCTCGCGGAATACGTTGTTACTCTGTTCAAACCACTCAACTGTACAGCCAAGAACCTTGTTTTTAGCCAAAACTTCTAGAGTTTCAGCTGGCACAACGCCAAGATCTTCTCCAACTACAACGCCATTAGCGCGCGTTGCTTCAATCGCAAGAATGCCAAGCATAATGTTTGCATCGTAGTAAACATAGGCACCGTCGCCTGGTGTAGATCCTTCTGGAATCCACCAAAGGCGGAAAAGTCCAAGAATATGGTCAATTCGTACAGCTCCTGCAGAAGCAAACATGCCATGAACCATATCTCTGTAGGTCTTAAAGCCCGTGCGCTCAAGCTCAAACGGATTAAGCGGAGGCTGGGACCAATTTTGACCCTGCTGGTTAAAGTAATCAGGTGGGGCGCCAACGCACGCACCATTTGCAAATCGCTCTGGATTCCACCAAACTTCAGAACCTGCTGGATGCACACCAACGGCCATATCCGACATAATTCCAATGCGCATGCCTGCTTTTTTAGCCGCCATTTGCGCATCGTGCAACTGGCCAAATGCAATCCACTCAAGCCAGCGATAAAACTCTAGCGTATCTGGGAACTGCTTTGCTAAAGCGCTAATCTCATCGGAATCCTTAGTAAGATGCTTCTCCCAGCAATCGCTGCCGTTAGGAGCGCCCCACTTATCGTAGCAAAGGCACCAAGTCGCATAAGATTCAAGCGTATCTCCCATATCTTTTTTAAACGCTTCAAACTCTTGCGAGCGCACGTCTTGCATGCCCGACTTAAAAATAATCCACAAAGCATGCATTTTTACACGCCACATTGCGTCGCGGTCAATAATCTGAGCATCGTTATTAAGAGGCTCTACTTGACTATGCAAATCGTCAACACTTTTGCGGTCTTGTTCGCTAAGAAGATTATATTCTGGAATGCTTTCTGGGCGAATATACGTAACGTTTACCATAGACCTAGCAACAGGCAAATATGGCGAAGGGGTTAATGGCGCAACTGGCTCGCCTGCATGAAGCGGATTTATAAGAACAAAATCTGCTCCCGACTTTTCCTTAGCTTTAACAAGCAAATCAGCCAAATCGGCGTAATCTCCTACACCCCAAGACTTAGACGAACGAATTGAATAGAGCTGAGCCATCCAACCCCAAATCTGCTTGCCGTCTTTTTCTAGCTTTTCAATCGTATCAATGCTTTCTGGCGCGCTAATAAGAGTGGCCTCTTCTACGCGATCCGCAACGCTAACGCGCAAAGTGTGGTATCCCATTGGAACGTCTGCAGGAATCTTAAGCAAAGATGTTGCTACAAACTTGCCGTCTACTGGGATTGCAACGTCGTTTTTAGAGGGCAAAATCTGCAAATCACCCTTGTATTCGCTCCCATCTTCCAAAACAAGAGTTGCAGTAGGATACTCCAAAATCCCTGTATTTACGCTTACTTCACTTTCTTTTCCAACGGTATGCAAAACCGTTGGCGCAACTAAGCGAGTGTGACGCTCGTTAAGGATTTTTTGCGTGGATTCTTCGATTTGTTCATCGGTTTGCGCTTCTACACATAGCGAGCGCAATACTTTTACAAGCACGCTGTCGGCAATTTGATGCTCAACTCCGTCTGATCCAACGAATTTAGAGCGAACGCCCATCAGCTCAGCCAATCGCTTCAATGGGCTTGCTGGCTTAGTGGTTTCTTCATTTTTAGTGTTCATATTTTCCATCGTAATATATGTGTGTACGTGTGTACGTATTTACGTGCATACGCGTGTTGTTTATGCAAACGTATGCAAACGTATGCAATTATTATTTATTTTACGTTTATACTCAAGACTTAAGTCTGATTTAATGGTATTTATTTATTTCTATTTATTTGCCACTATTCAAAACGCCTAGAGCTGCAAGCGAAACGTCCGAGTCTTTGTCTTTAGATAAAGCCACTAAAGTCGGCTGCGACACGCCGGGATTAAGTGCCACTGCTCGCCTAACCATTGCGGAAAGCACTGGAGAATCATCATCTTGTTCACTTGCGCCAAGCGACGCTAAATAATCCAATGTTTTTGCATCAATTCCATCTGTTTGAGCGCCTTCTAATCGCATTTTCCAAGATGTTCGCGGATTACATAACGCTGCATCTCTAACTTCTGCGCAAGAATCTTTAGTAAGCCTTCCAACAAGCCAATTCTTAGCATTTTTGTTCTTTGCAACAGCTAAACGGACTTTACTAGACTCGTCTTGAGAAAGCTTAACCAAGATATTCGGGAATGGCATTACCGTTGCTAAATGCACGCGATCTTCTTCTGGAGTATTTGCATTACCTGCTACAGCTTCCAAAAGTGCAGTCGCCCTAGAAAATCCTGCCTGATCAGACCTATCCGGTAGTTCTTTGATAGCAAATTCATGCAGCTCTTTAGAGTTGGTGGAGTGCCTTAAACGCTCATAAACCGCTGTTAATGGATTGTAGGAATCGTTTGAATTCTGGCCCAAATCATTGCCAAAATCATCGCCCAAATCACCGTCTTGCTTAACATTGTTTTGATTTTGCGCATCATTCATAAGCCACTCACCAACCTTTGCCTAGTCACCTTATAATCTATCAGCTTTGCAACACAAATCTTATATTTGAGAAATCACAGAAAACGCAAATCAGCAAATTCTACTACAAACACCACAAAAATCAGGAATTATTGCACCAGCAAACGTATTTTTTACTGCTTCAAGGAATCTGTCTGACTCTTCACACGGCACGCATGCTTTTAATTCAATAGAAACGCCGTATTCTTCGTTTACAACTTCCGCATTGTGCTTTAGCAATAAATGCTTAAACATTCTTAACTGCGTGTATTCAATTTTGCAAGAAAAACATTTGCACGAAACAATGTTTGCCATTTTGCTATTCTGCACAGATCCAGCAGCAGCACGCGAATACGCACGTATCAATCCGCCAGAGCCAAGCAAAATCCCACCAAAATAGCGCGTAACAGTTACAACCGTGTCTGTAAGGCTAGATGCGCGCATAACATCTAAAATCGGCTTACCAGCTGTACCCGCTGGCTCACCGTCATCGCTCATACGCTCGCACAATCTACCATTGTTATCTCCGCAAATCGCAGCATACGCAACGTGCCTTGCTTTTGGATTGCTTAGTCTAATGGATTCTACAAAATCCATTGCTTCTTCGAGACTAGAAACATGGCAAGCATCCGAAATAAATTCGGACTTCTTTTCTACAAACGAATAGTGCGAAGGGTTGTTAGGTAAATCGGTTATAGTTCGCATACTCTAAATATTGCTTAAACGCCTACTTTTTAAAACGCAACGATTAAACTCACGGCTTTATAAATCACGACTTATTTTAAAATCACGACTTATCGTAGCGCATTAAGTGGTCTACAACGTCTACAAGCTCAGCAACCTTTTTATCGGTAACCCTTTTATCTGCGGCATTTTGAGCTTCATCTAAAGCTTTTGATATTTCTTGATGAGCAACTATAAGCGCAACTGCCCTAAGAGCTGCTGTAGAAGCAGAAAGCTGCATAAGAATATTGTTGTAGTCTTCACCTTTTTCAACCATATTTTCAACAGCGTGAACTTGTCCGCATACTCTATGCAAGCGAACCAACATCTTCTCTTTATCTATGTTGTAGTCACTCATAAAAACCTCGTACAAAACATTGCGTTTACATTAATTATGCGTTGTATAGTATGCAAAAACTACAAACGCCAAAAATAGCTATGTTTATAGAATAAATTATGCATAATATACAACGCAACTATTTTTATCTCTATTTAATATCTTATCAATATATAGCGCAATATATACGTTTTGCTAAAACTACAGATCCCGAAATCAAAAGTGCAGCCAAAGAGAACATTAACATTGTCTCAACTTTTACACCCGTTGTTACTAAATACCCAGACCGCTCGCCTAAACGAGAATGCCTGCGTCTTTGGCTTCTTGCTCCCTTTCTATGCGGATCACTTTCCTGAGGATTCTGCGGATCTTGCGGGGTTTGCGGATCTTGCGGATCTTGTGGACCTTGCGGATTCTGGGAGCCTTGCGGATTCAGCAGGTCTTGGGAACCGTGGGAGCCTCGTGGATTCTGCGAACCCTGAGGATTCTTGGATTCTTGCGGATTCTTCTTACCGTGCGAACCTTGCGGATCTTGCGGATCTTGGGAACCGCGCAAACCTTGCTGAGCAGCCTTATAAGTGCCCTCTTTAGAACCTTCTTTAGACTCCTTCTTGCCGCCTTCTATCTTAGTTTCATCTTGATTAGAGCCACCCTGTGAGCCACTTTGTGGGCCACTTTGCGAACCACTCTGAGTGCCAGCACCACCTTGCGAAGCAGGATCACCTTGAGAACCCGACTCACCAGGCTTACCACCAGGCTGCGTACCTGCACTAGACTGACCGCCCTGCACGCCGACAGATTTGCCGCCAGATTCACCTTGCGTTCCAGCAACTCCAGAACCAGCAGCTCCAAGCTGCGTATTACCGCCCGCCTGTGCTCCGCCCTGTTTTCCAGCGCCACCTTGTGTACTGGCAGCTCCAGAACCAGCAGTTCCAGCACCGCCCTGAGCGTTACCAGCACCAGGCTTACCACCTTGCATTCCAGCAGTACCAGTCGCACCAGATTCACCAGGCTTACCAGCAGTACCAGCACCAGGCTCACCCTTACCACCAGATTCACCAGGCTTAACACCTGGCTGCGTACCTGCACCAGACTGACCGCCCTGCGTACCATGCGTTACAGATTCAGAACCTTGCGGAGACTTTGGATTCTGCCCATCTTGATTAGAAACAATGTTATCTACAACAGCGCCACCAGCAGACGTTTTTGGATCCACTTCCGCACTTGTAACATTCCCATTATTTTCGCCATTTTGACCACTCTGTGCACCACCTTGAGTACCAGCACCACCTTGCGAACCAGGATTACCTTGCGTACCAGACTCACCAGGCTTACCAGCAGATTCACCAGGCTTACCGCCCTGCGTACCAGATTGCACACCGCTTTGCGAACCGCTCTGCGAGCCAGTGCCACCTTGAGTACCAGCACCGCCCTGTGTACCAGGCTTGCCGCCAGACTGTGTACCAGGCTTACCAGCAGACTCGCCAGGCTTACCGCCTTGCGTACCAGCAGTTCCAACACCACCAGTCGCACCAGACTGATCACCCTGCGCACCACCAGTCGCACCAGCACCCTGCGAATTATTCACAGCATTTTTGCTAAACAAAATTCTGCTTTCCGCATCGTTGTACGCAGTCTTAAGCGCCTCTACTCTAGACGAGCCAGGAATTTCATATATAAAAACGTACATTCCGTTTTGGCCAACATTCCAAGAGTTTATGTTGATGATATTTGGATCTGCACTGGCAGAATTACCCGCACTTGCAGAATCATTTCCACCAGCGGCTTTATCTTCATTCTTACCAGGCTCTGCGCCTTCCTTCTTTCCAGGCTCTGCGCCTTCCTTCTTTCCAGGCTCTGCACCTTCCTTCTTTCCACCAGCCTCATTATCTGGCTTAATAATCACCTTTCTATCCGCAATTGTATAAGTGCCATTTTTAAGCGGCACACTCCATTCGCTGATTTCTTTGTGATTATCGTCTTCATTAGGCTCCCTAGCCGATCTTGGAGCAAGCTTAGCCATAGATTCTTTATCGGTAGCGCCATTTTCATACCCAATCCACCACAAGCGAATTTTCATATCCGAATCGGCAGTAAAATCATATTCCTTATTCCTCTTAAATTCACCATAATCTTTTGGCAATCCACTAACCACAATCGTATCGGATACCACATTATCTACCTTATTTTTTACGTGATTAATCTTTGGCTTTGCCTTATTTGATACAGTTGATTCGTCGACGCCAAATCCTTCAACATAGTCGCTAGCAATAAACTTTTTAGTACCTTCTTCTTGATTTTCAGACGTAATAGTCCAAACCCAAGTTCCGAATAATCCTTGCTCCGCATCCGTAACCTTATATTCTGCAGCGTTTTCAAGATCTGCATGGTCTAAATCGCCATTTGTAACGTGAGCAACTGCCTTAACTTCTTTATCTTCCCCAGAAAAATCAACATCACTTGCAGCAACCTGACGAATACTCTTATCGGCTCGCAACTCCTTTATGTAATCTTTTACACTCTTGTTACTTGCTATTTCTCTTTTTTTCAAAATATCTTTATGCGAACCAACAAAGTAATACCCTCTAGCTCTAACATTCTTTTTATCTATCCAAGTATCGTTTTTGCTATCTTTAAGACTACTTTTTACAACAACATCAACCGAATCGCCAACTTTTAGACTTTTATTAACAACTTCTGAAGATACGATTGGCTGGAACTGCCTATGAACATTAAACTTAAAATTATCCATAGTAAACTTAACGTCTTCTTTTTTTAAGTACAATAAGGTTGTTCCAGAACTTCTCTTTTGGGACCTCAATCTAGGCAGATAATATTCTCCGCTAATCTCCGCTTCTCCGTCCCCTGTGGCAACCCAGCTAACAGTAGTACTATTATTAGAAAAACTACCTAAACTACCCTCAAGTTCTGCAGTTTTATTGCCTTTGTTGTCTACAAACTTTAAATTTTCATTGTTGGATTTTAATTTAAACTTAGTTGCCTCTCCCAAACCAGAACCGTAAGTCATGCCATATCCAAAAATATTTAAATAGCCAGATTTGGTTCCTGTAGAAGAGCTATCGCTAATATATATTCTTGTTATAGTAGAGTTTTTAGCATCAGTCCATACAGATTTGGATCTGGACTCTATGAATTCAATAGAGCCAAATCCACCTTTTTTAGCAGTATCCCACTCAGATCTATTTGTATCAAGATTATCGTGAAGCGCATATGCTGCAGCAGCTAATTGATCTGAATTACTACTTTTCATAGAATCGCTAATCAACTTTGCAGCGATTAAATAATCATGATTATACTGATCTGCATCTTCCCATTCCTCCTCTTTAGGTTTTTCATCACCATAATAATTTTTTCTACTAGCAGTCTCTGGCGTATTAATACAAAATATATAGCCGCCTCCATAGGCAGGAGCATATAACTTTCCATCAGTTTCATTCCGTGCGCAACTGTCTTGTTCACCTTTATATTCTGGGTTATCAAAAGCAAATGCACTATTTATTGCGCCATTACCAACAACGATTGCAATAGTCGCCAGCAACGCTGTTAGTAAAGAGAACATTCGCATACGATTATTGCGCAAAAAGATTGGAATCTTTTTACATCCATGTTTTCCCATATCAACTCCTTAAAACGTTGTTTTCTCTCACGTGACAAACGTTTTGCTAGCCACGATGAACGAAAAAATCGCTCATGCTCTAACTATGATTTAGGGATTTCAATCTGTAAATAAAAAACTTCCAATGTGGTTAAAGGCTATTTTAGGGGGTAGTTATCCACATTGTTATGCACAATTGTGCACAATTACACACAATTTGGACGGCGGAGTAAGCGGCAAAAACTGTGTCTAAAAACTCGAGTTTTCGTTGAAATACCAAGGAAAACTCGCTGTCATTAAGCCCAAAGAACTTCGATTGGTATTACTTAACATTGAAAACAAAAAAGCTCCAAACCATTGATTTTCAACAGTTTAGAGCTAAATCGCGGAGTCAGAGAGATTCGAACTCTCGAGCCGCTTACGCGACTAACACCTTAGCAGGGTGCCCCTATCGGCCACTCAGGCATGACTCCACTTTGTTACCATCTAAGATAGCAACAGGTTCAAACTATATCACCGCTTGAGGACGTGCACAACACCTAAACGACACACCAAACACACAAAAGTGACTAGCACAACACAACTCAAGCGCAGCATAACGCAAGAATTATGCAGGATTATGGTCTCCCGAGAATGTAATCACAACAGCCAACATTACTAAAGCCATTCCGCAAACATCAATCAGCGTTGGCATCTCACCAAAACCCATGCCAACAATGGCCGCAATAGCAGGATAAAGTGCTTGCATAACCGAATATCTTGCTGAAGACACTCGCTTTAGTAAAACCTGGTCTAAAAGTGTTGGAATAAAAGACGCACAAATCGCAATAACAACCATTAACCCAAGAAGTTTTAAAGAGCCATAAGGCCCAGCAGCCCAAGTTGCACTAGCTTTAGGATGCACCACATTCAAAATTGCAGGAACACCAAGAACGCTCGATTGCAAAAGCCAACCAATCAAAATAGCAATGCTAACTCTATCGATTGCATTAGAACCTCTTGCAAGCATACGCCCAGATACAATGTACATTCCCCACATTGATCCGCCAATAAGAATCGCCACTAATCCAACCAAAAAATGCGGGCTTTCGTTAGACCCCATCGACGCGCTTGCAAGAAGCACTATTCCGCAAGCCGCAATAACAATTCCAACGCGCTCTCGCCAAGTTTTACCCGTTATAACAGCAACCATTAAAGGCCCTACAAACTCAATAGTTACAGCCACTCCAACGGCCATGCAGCTAATAGCCAAATAAAACATTGTGTTCATAAGAACAACGGAAATGCCTACTGCAACAACAATTAACCATTCTTTTAACGTTTTAGGAAGAGAGTTGCGAGCGCGCTTTTTACGCGAAAATGGCCTTCTCCAGGCAAGCAAAAACAAAGACATAAACCCAACGCGATACCACACAGAATATAGCGGATCGAGCTGGCTAAACGCGACTTTTGCTATAGAAGTTGCTAGATAAACAATTGCGGCTTCTGCAACAACAATCAGCAAAACAGGCATGCGATTTAGCGCGTTTACTATGATTTGTTTCATATAGCATACCCTACACGGCAGTAGTTATATTTGCAGATTTTAAACTTGATTTTCGCAAAATTTACTGCGACACACTATTGCATAAAATCGAACGTTTGTTCTATTATAAATTCATGAGCACAGCACCGCGAGTTACGGCAGCTAAGCGCGATTGGGGGCGCAATGCGTCTGGCTGCACAATACTTCACATCGATATGGACGCATTTTATGCATCACTCGAAGCGGCGCGTAATCCTAGGTTACTTGGCAAACCTGTGATTATTGGTACAGGCTCGCGCTCCGTAGTTTCGGCAGCCAGCTACGAAGCACGTAAGTATGGCGTGAATTCAGCCATGCCTACAGCGCGAGCACGCAGCTTGTGCCCTAATGGCATTTTCTTACCGGTAGATATGCCATATTACGTTTCCATTTCATCTAGGATTTTTAAGGAGGTCTTTTCAAAGATCACAGATAAGGTTGAACAGGTTTCTATAGACGAGTGTTACATGGACGTTAGTTCCGCATTATTGCAATGGAAAACGCCCATCGCCATAGGCGAGTGGATAAGAAGCGAAGTCGCGCGTAAGTTTCATATCACTTGCTCTGTGGGGATTGCATCAAATAAATTAATCGCAAAAATGGCGTCAACGAACGCAAAGCCAGACGGAATGCTGATTATCCCCCAAAATCGCAATGCCGACTTTGTTTCAATAATGCCATTACGAGCAATACCAGGAATTGGACCCGCGCTTGCTAAAAAACTAGCTACGTGGGGTATAAACAGCATTGAGATGCTTAGAAGTGTAGATGAGAACACTCTGGAACGAGTTGCTGGTTCTAAAGTTCTTGCACGAATGCTTTACAACACCTCGCGCGGAATTGACGCACGGCAAGTAACGCCCCACGTTCCAGAAAAATCCATTGGCACGGAAAGCACTCTTAATAAAGACACCACAGATATTGCAGCAGTGAAAAACCTGATTAGGCACTGCTGCAACGAAGTGGCGCAAGAGTTACGCAAGAAAAACACAATGGCAAGAACGGTAACGCTAAAATTGCGATTCAGTGATTTACATTACGTAACAAGATGCAGAACCTTAAAAAACGTAACTGATTGCGCGCCAGAGCTATACAGGCACGCTTGCGATTTACTAGAAGACGCAAATCCAACGGTTCACAACCACAAATTAGGCGGAAATAACGTTTGTTTACTAAGTCCAATTAGGCTTGCTGGCGTTAGCGTAAGCAATCTTATAGATAAAAGCAAAGCGCTTGTTCAGCCTACAATCAGCGACATTTTAGAAGAAAGCGAAAGAGAAGACACTATAAGCGCTATGCGTAAAAATTCAACAGAAATTACGCAAAACGCCATAAAAAATACGTCTGCAAGAATAAGTCACGCAGAGCACGTATTAGACGCAGTAAGAAAAAAGTATGGAAGCAATGCCGCTCAGATGGGTATTTAAGCATCTTTTTTAGGAAGAGCTGCTACGCGGTCTTCATCCCAACCAGATGGGCCAGCTTCTTGCGCTCCGCCTAAATCTCCAAGCTTGTTAAAGTACTCTACAGCAGCGTCTTTATACCATTCCCACTCTTCTGGAACGTCGTCTTCGTAGAAAATGGCCTCTACAGGGCATGCAGGCTCGCACGCACCGCAATCAACGCATTCGTTAGGATTTATGTAAAGCGTGCGATCGCCTTCGTAAATACAATCAACAGGGCACTCGTCAACACACGCTTTATCTTTAACGTCAACGCATGGTTCTGCAATAACGTAAGGCATAACAAACGCCCCCTTTCACACTCAAAAATCAACTAACTTTTCTATTATAGTTCACACCACGAGCGCAAAACGCATTGAGTCGGCATACGTAACCGCATACCGACTCAACATATTAAATTAATAGCACGTAGGGCAAAAGCCCAATGAGCAGCTACCAAACAGCCTACTGAGCAGACTCAGCAGCCGTCTCTTGAGCTACTTCTTGAGCTGCTTCAGCGCGCGCTTGGTCTTCGGACTCACCTTCCGCAACCTTTTCAGCTGCAGCAGCATCTTGTGCAAACAAGGTTTCTACTGGAACACCAAGCTTCTTAGCTTTATGCAACTGCCTTCCAAGCAAGGAATTTCGGTAGGAATAGCCAAAGTACACGGTAAAGCCAATTGCAAGCCAAATTGCAAAACGAATCCATGTAAGCACAGAAAGGTTTAGCATAAGCCAGAACGTAGAAAGCGCTGCGAAAATAGGCAAAATTGGATTCCACGGAACCATAAAGGATCGATGCAAATCAGGCCTACGCATACGCATAATCGGAACGCCTGCAGAAACAAGCAAGAACGCCGAAAGCGTACCAATATTCACCATATCGGAAAGGATTCCAATATCTAATGTAGAAGCGATTATTGCTACAACAATGCCAGAAACAATCTGAATACGTGCAGGAATTCCTCGCTTGCTAACCTTAGAGAAGCTGCGTGGAAGCAAGCCATCGCGGCTAACAGCAAACACAATACGTGTAAGACCCAAAAGAAGAACCATAACAACAGTTGTTAAGCCGATTACAATACCAAGGGAAATAATCTTTGCAGCCCAAGTTGCTCCTACAAGCTCAAAGCTAGTAGAAAGCGAAGGAGCCTCTTGCTTAGCCAAATCCTTGTAAGAAACCATACCAGTTGTAACAACAGCCACAAGAATGTAAAGAACGGTCACAATCAAAAGACCAAGACCAATACCCTTAGGAATGTTCTTGTGTGGGTCTTTAGTTTCTTCTGCTGTAGTTGCAACAACGTCGAATCCAATAAACGCAAAGAACACAAGAGCCGCGCCAGAAAGAATGCCCGTAACACCGTAAACAGCTGGCTGCATACCAGTTATCCACTGCCAGAGTGGCTGGCTCATCGTGCCAGAAACGTGAATTCCCTTAACGCTAGCAACGTCTGTTGCAGGTGGAACAAATGGAGTGAAGTTAGAAGCCTTAATGTAGAAGAATCCAACAACAACAACGAACAAAACAATACCAATCTTCAAGATTGTTAAAGCACCGTCAAAACGTGCAGAAAGCTTTGTTCCAACAACAAGCATAATCGTAAAGAACGCAACAATAACTACTGGAGCAAGATCAAAAGTAAAACCGCCAAGATTTACCGAAGTAGATACGTTAAGACCAAACAAGTGCATTAAATCGTTAAGATAAACGCCCCAATATTTGGCTATAACAGATCCTGCCATAAGCATTTCCAGAATCATATCCCAGCCAATAATCCAAGCAATAAGCTCGCCGACTGTTGTGTACGTAAAGGTGTATGCAGATCCTGCAACAGGAATCATAGAAGCGAACTCCGCATAGCACATTGCAGCCGTTCCACAAACGATTCCAGCAATAATAAAGCTAATAATAACCGCTGGTCCCGCATGGAATGCAGCAGCCTGAGCACCAACGGAGAAGATTCCAGCGCCAACAGCAACTGCTACACCCATAACCGCAAGATCCCAGGCATTTAGCGTGCGCTTAAGATGGCGATCACCATCCATTGTTTCTGCAATAGTCTGTTCAACAGACTTTTTTCTCCATATTTGCATAATCCAACCTTCTCTAAAAGTACGTCTAAACAATCCATATAAGGGTATATATGTTATAAATCGCAAAAAATACGGTTCAACACACATTAAGTGTCATCAAACAATAATTTTTACGATATTAAAAGAGCATAGTACTTTGTCCAGCGGAAAATCACAACACAAATCGCAATTTATTATGTTAAATTATGCTAAATTTGTGTTAACAGTTGTCTTAACGGTTTACACTAACGCCAATTAAAACAGGTTCTGGAATAAGTTTTACGCCAAAGGAATCGTAAACACCATCTATGATTTTGCGCGCCAAATCAACAATATCCGCGCATTTTGCACAACTGCGATTAGCCAGCGCTAAAGTGTGCAAAGAAGATAATCCAGCTTTACTTTTTTCGCCGTCGCATTGCGTAATCCTAAATCCCTTGTGGAATCCAGCATGGTCAATAAGCCAAGCCGCAGAAGTCTTAACTCCTTTAGAGCCATCTGGCAAAGTGGCGTCAAATCGCGGAGCATCTTCTGGCAGCAAATCTGCCTGAGATTTAGTCAAAATCGGATTCATAAAGAAACTTCCGCAACTATGGCGATCAGCATACTTAGAATCGCCTTCTTGCAAATCTCCAGCAACATAATCTTCGTTTTGAAGCCTAATCGAAGACTCAACACCGTTTTCGCTTTTTGCGTAGCACATCCACTTATTTGCGTAGCGCATGGCATCTTCAAGCATGCCTTTAGACGCTCTAACGCGCAAAACTTCGCGACGAATCTTAGATGTTTCCATGCTATCTCCAACTTGCACGCCAAGCGCGTGAGCAAGCTGCGAATGAGCCACAACACCCGTTTTTGAATGCTTTAAGCAAAAAGTGACAGATAAAACAACATAGCGAGGCGTTGGAAAGAAGCAATCCGCAGCAACACCAGGCGCTTTATACATGCTTTGTTTAAGAACAGACGTGCGGTAGCCAAATTTAAGATCTGCAAGATTCATATAAAAAGTTGTTTTATCTTTACGATCCCAAACCTCTACAGATTCAACGCTTTGCGCCACTTCCGCACCGTATGCGCCAATGTTTTGCACCACGGATGCACCAACCGTTCCAGGAATGCCAGAAAGCGCCTCTACGCCTTGCAGCCCAAGATTAATGGTGTGGCACACAAAATCATCCCAATTGCAGCCAGCTTCCGCGCTAACATGCACTAAAAAATCTCCACTGTTTTTATCAACACCGTCTTCACCAGGAGCCGCCTCGTCTAAAACGCAAATCTCGCGCCGAGCATCTCGCACAACAACGCCGTTAAATGGTTCATCGCCCACAAGCATATTCGACCCACCGCCAACAACGCAAAGCGGCAATCCAGCGCAATCAGCGTCTTCTACAGCCTCAATAACAGCAACTCTGCTGCTTGGCTCTACAAAACGCGCAATAGAACCACCAACGCCAATTGTTGTAATATCTGCAAAAGTTGGATTATCAGATTCCAATAAGGATGATTGCATACTCATACTGCTAATCCTAACAGCACTAAATAACAAAAAACCCCGCAAAACGCGGGGTAATAAAGCTCAAAACTTCGCCAAAGTTCACGCTTTTAGCGAGTCTCGCGATGGAGAGTGTGCTTGCCGCAGCGTGGGCAGAACTTGCTCAACTCAAGGCGATCAGGCGTATTACGACGATTCTTCGTCGTGATGTAATTACGCTCCTTGCACTCCGTGCATGCAAGCGTAATGCCTGGACGGATGTCTGCGCTCTTACTTGCCATTTTGTTCACCTCTAGAATATTGTATGTTGACCAACTCCTGCTGGCCATTGTAGCGAGGAAGAGACTCGAACTCTTGACCTTACGATTATGAGTCGTACGCTCTAGCCAGCTGAGCTACCCCGCCAGAGAGCCTCGAGTGAGAATTGGACTCACGACCTCTTCCTTACCAAGGAAGTGCTCTACCACTGAGCTATCGAGGCGTGGCGGGTAGTGGATTTGAACCACTGAAGCACGAAGCAACTGATTTACAGTCAGTCCCATTTGGCCGCTCTGGTAACCCGCCAACGTTTCCGCGCGGAGAAGAATATCTCCAAACGGCAACTTTGTTATTTTGCCACGAACGCGCGACTAATGCAAGCTTAAGACACGCCGAAGGTAAAAATCGCATCTAAATGCGGCCAAAAATGCAACTATTTATCTTCTATTTATCTTCTATTTAAACGAAAATCCGTCTTTCTTTAACGCCTCGCACACTTTAAGCACGCGATCATTTGCCTCAGTCTCCGCAATCGTAATGCGAATTCCTTCGCCAGCAAACGCGCGAACAGAAAGACCAGCCTCAACAAAACGCTGATTTGCGCTCTCGGTATCTTCGCCAAATGGCATCCAGAAGAAGTTTGCGTATGGATCAACAATATTCCACCCCTGCGCGCGCAAACCGCTTACAACGCGATTACGCTCCTCAACAAGCGCATCTACACGGTTGTGCATTTCTACAAGCGCTTGAGGCTCCAAAGAAGCAAGAGCCGCCACTTGCGCGATTTGACTTACGCCAAATGGAACAGCCACTTTTCGCATACCCTCTACGACTTGCGCATTTGCAATAGCGTAGCCAATGCGCAAACCAGCCAACCCGTAGGCCTTAGAGAAGGTTTGTGCAACAACAACGTTTGGATATTCTCGGTAAAGCTCAATGCCATCCGCCGTACCCTTTGCGTTGTTAAACTGCACATAGGCTTCGTCAATAAGCACCAAAACGTCGCTAGGAACAGCATCCAACACTCTTCTAGCTTCTTCGTTTGAAAGCGCTGCAGACGTTGGATTGTTTGGATTGTTTAAAATAACAAGACGCGTGCGCTCATTAATCGCAGCAATCATTGCGTCCACATCATGCGAACCGTCTGCTCGATTAGGGATTTTAACGCTTGTAGCGCCAGCACCCGTAACAATAATTGGGTACGCTTCAAAGCTTCTCCACGGGTATATAACCTCGTCTCCAGGACCTGCAACAAGGTTTACAAGCTGGGTAATAACCTCTGTAGAGCCACATCCAAGAACAACTTCGTCTGGAGTAACGCTAAACTTCTTAGCCAGCTCTTGAACAACCTCAGTTCCACGCATATTTGGGTAACGATTAATAACCCCAAGTGCGCGGCTAGAAATGGCGTTTTTTACGCTTTCTAGCGGCTCGAATGGATTTTCGTTGCTGGAGATTTTGTATGCACGAACGCCGTCTAGCGCGGGCGCTGGTTTGCCCTGCTTGTAATTTGGCAAAGTATCTAGAATACTGCGGTGTTTATAACTCATGATTTTATAATAGTCGCATCTTAAACAAAAACGCTGAAAACAGCGGCAAGCCGTCATTTTCAGCGTTAAATAAATCTAAGTAATCTAAATAGATTTGATTAATCAGGCGATTGACCTAGCGATTAACCTAACGATTAATCAGAATCAGCCAAGGATTGCAAGAACGTCACGAGACGAAACAATCAAGTAATCCTCGCCTTCGTAATGAACTTCTGTGCCACCATACTTGGAGTAAAGAATCTTGTCTCCAGGCTTAACATCCATAGGAATACGCTCGCCCTTATCGTCTCGGCGGCCTGGGCCTACAGCCAAAACCTCGCCCTGCTGTGGCTTTTCTTTAGCGTTATCTGGAATGTACAAGCCAGAAGCGGTTTGGGTTTCTGCCTGAGCTTGCTTAACAATAATCTTATCTTCCAAAGGTGTGAGCTTAATCGACACTTCGGTACCTCTTTCTAGAGAAATGTAACCTTTGCGCGAATAATGTTGACGAGGCTGACGATCACGTCAAAACTATCGAGCACTGAACCTTATAATAGCGCGTTTTTAGCACTCTACCAACTAGAGTGCTAAAATTTTAGAAAATTTTTACAAACTTTAAGCTGCGCGACGAGCCAAAACGTCCCTTAAATCGGCCTTACCAAGCGAATCTTTGGTGCTAACTGGAGGCTCTACAACAACTTTAGAAACTTCAGAGACTTTAGACACGTCAGAGACTTCAGCAACTTTGCTCGAATCGTTTGCAGGAATCGCCTTAGCAACTTGCTTAGTGGACTTTATTTCTAAGCTTTGTGGGTCTGCATTCTTGCTATTTGCGTTGGAATCGCGGCAATCAGAGCCAAACGAGAACGAGATAAGATCTTGATTAGAATTGCCACTGGCAGCAATATTGGCTACATCTTTTCTATTTGCTTCAGACAAAGCCATGCTTATATCGCGCTGCTGCATAACAGACGTCTCAGTATTGTCTGGATTACTGCCTGGATTTGCGCAAACATCTTCGGCGTTTTCGGCATTTTCAACAACGGAGTTTACTGTTGCGTCAAAAATTGGCTCTACAACAGAATCTTTAAACGCAGAAGAATGCTTTCTGTACACTGCAACCTTGGCTTCCCAAAGGCGAGCATGCTTAGCAGCCATGGATCCAAAGTAAAGAACCGTGCAAAGCGCAGCAAAAGGAATAACGGCAAACCATGCACTATAAATCCCCACAAGACCTGCCGCAAACACAACAAGAGTTAAAACCGCCAGCGAAAGAACTAAAATACGGCGACGGCGGATTGCTGCACGGCGAAGCGCACGAATACGAGCAACATGCTCAGGAGTAAAAATGCCATTAAAAGTGCCATTAGACTGCGCGGCACCCTTACGGTTATTTGCTTTTGCGCCATTACTTCTGGCCTTGCCATTATTAGGCTTTGCATTCGCTTGCATCTTCGACGGCTGCATGCCAACCCCTTTCACCATCGTGCCGCTGCACGCGTGGAACAGTGATTCACTGCGATAATCCACAATGTGCAACGAAGGTGAATACCTATCTTCGCTATGTTCCAACATTGACTTCATGCTGTTAACGGTGCACTTAGGTAACCAACCAAACATTAAGGCTACGATGATGATTAATACTATTAGCGCGCTCACCGATTCATAACCCATACGTACAAATATAAAATGCCTTAAGGATGTAAAGGCCAAAAAATAAGTCGGCGTGTCGGATTTTTTGCAATTGTTTCGCAGAATTTTACAAACAAAAGCGCATACGGGCTTTACACTTAGCTGCTTTAATGCGGCGATATTATGAGCTAGGATATGTGATGGAATTATAGATTGGAGGAACCGTTGCCTACTTATCATTACCGTTGCAAGCAATGCGGATATGATTTTTCACAGCATCAATCGTTTGAAGATGAGCCAATTACCGTGTGCCCAAAGTGCGGAAAACAAGAAGTTCGTAAGGTTTTTAGCGCACCACCAATCAACTTTAAGGGTAGTGGATTCTATCGCACCGATAAATAGAATGCAAATAACCAATTAAAATCTGTGCATATGTGCATAAGTAAAAAAGTATGACGTTACTTATGTGTGTATGTGAATAAGTCGAAGTTTTAAGACGCCATTTATGTGCTTATGTGCATAAATGGCAATTAAGACTCATCAAGAATGTTTATATGTGCGCAAAATCCGCATTTTCGCTAGCCTTTAACCACATTGCATAAAAAAGCTTGCGCAAAAGTTCTGCTTAATGAATGATGCTTATATGCAAACATCATTTTTACTAAAAACAGTTGGCTCCGAAGGCAGCAACAAGGAGCCAGTAGAGCTTTTAAAACGCAGGCAAAAGGCGCAAACCTTAAACCTGCTTTCAATATTTTTTATAAGCGTTGCAACGCTGTTTTCAATACACATGGTTTCAGCGTTTACGGCTACTCAAAGTGTGCCCGTGGCCGTTAGAAACATAGCAAAAGGCAACGTTATTAAGCAAAGTGACCTGCATTATGTTAGCGTGCCTAAAAGCAGCGTTTTTAACAATGTTCTTAACTACGATTCTGTAAACAATTCCGCTAAAAACGCGTATGTTGCCGCATGCAACATTAAATACGGAACGCCAATTTTTAGCAATCAAGTCACAAAGCAAACAAAGATTCCTCCTGGTTTTACAACCATTTCGGTTAATCTTGCAAGCAGTAGCACAAGCCTTGCTTCGGGAGACGTTATTTCTATAGCGTTTAGCAAAGTTCCAAACGATTCAAACGCGGCCAGTCACTCCGCAAACCCCGCAGCCCAGCTAGAAACGTCTAGCGATGCAGGGCAGCCAAATAACCTGGATTTTAACAACAAAAACGTTGAGGTTATTCACAACGTGATTGTTGTTAAGGTAAATAGTTCGGCGCAAAACACACTACTTGCAATGCCAGCGCAAAACGCGTTGCAAATCATAAACACGCAGGCGATTATTCCAAACCTTGCGGTTATAGCTGTGCAAAATTAGTGAGCAATACCTGCTTATCTTCCGCGTTCGCTAAAAACCGCCCAATGTGGAGGAAGCTCGCCAAGAATGCGATTATCGTCGTCTTTTGCACGCTGTTCAATCGTCTGAGCATCGCCTGGCTCTTGTTTTACGCCATCTGCGTCAAAAAGCTCCGAGCCTTTACGAACCACGCGAAAATGACCCCTAGAACATCTGCGATTAGCGTTGTAACCGCTCACTGCTGCTCGCCACTCCCGTAAAGTTCGCCGATTCTAGAAACAATGCGCTCAACTTCTTTTTCGGGATTAACAAACGCTCCAACACTCCAAACGTTCATAACCGACCAACCAAGATACTCCAAATCTTGAGCAAACATGCGATTTCGTTCGCGAGTGGACTCAATGTTCATAAAACGCACGTCGTCGGTTAGAACAGCCAAAGCAAACGGCTTATCTGGCAAACCAACAACAAGAGGAATACTATGATCTGGGTTAAAACCGTAATTTACCGCCACTTTAAGGCCGCGAGCGCGAATTCGCTCTGCCAAGTCGGCAAACAAAACGTTGTTAAAGCCGTTTGCGGAAAAATCGCCAGCCGCTTGCGATTGTTTAGCTTCGCCCGCGTCAGCAGAATCGGCGGAATCGGCGGAATCGCCAGCAACTGCTGCATTTTCAGCATTCTCAGCATCTGCTGGATCCACTGGATTATCCTCCAAATTCTCCGCCCAAGTGAGCAAATCCTTAAGCAGCTTAGGCCCGTCTTGATGCAAACGATCATCTTCCATATCGCTAGACTTAAACGCGCAAACAATGTCCAAATTCCTTCGAGCCAAGGCCAAGGAATCAAGAAGCATAAACTTTCCGCCTTCTTCTTCCAAAACGCCAAACTGCTGCAAAAGCCTGCCGTGCGAAGTCTTTGCGTAGCACAGCGAAAGAATAACATCCGTTGCAGCAGCTCCAACGGCCTCGTTTACGCTTACAAGTCGAACGTGTCTAAGGAACCTACCCATGTTTTCGTCTTTAACAGCCAAAGCCTTAAGCTCCGCGCCAAGCCTGTTTCTAAACACGCTTGTAAGGGTCACAACTGCAAGAACGTAGCTAGAAGGAACAACGCTAAATGTTTTAGCGCGCTGCTTAATCAAAGACACAACCTCGTCAATTTCGCGCTGGCTGCTTTCAATAAGCCCCGTTGCCATAACAGGAACCCCAGCGGCTTCCACCTGATGGAGCTTAACTCTGCCTTGCATTCTTTCTACAGGAACATCGTGCCTAAGCAAGCCGTAGCCGTGATTTTCAAGGAATTCAGCAAGATACGTGGACCGCCTAGTTGCTCGCGACTTAACGCAAACAGTAGGCAAAACGCTAATAAGGTCGCCCACGCTTTGTGAGCTAACCGTTTGCTTGTGCGCAATAACAACAACTTGGCGTGCGCGCGCAAGAACGCTAAGCAGCTCAATGTTGTTAATATGCTCCGCCGAATCAACAATTACAACGTCTACAATCGGCTTAAACTCAGTCATCATAGTTAAGGTAGACGGCATTGCAACCAGAATCGGCTTAGCAGCAAGCAGCAAATCTGGGTAGGAGTTCATCAACTTAGCAAAAGTAACGCCCGACACGTTGCTTGCAAGCGCAGTGTGAAGCTGGTTTGCTTCTTGCGAACGCGCAAAAAGCAAATCGCAAAGCTTTTTAAGTGCTTCTTGTTGAACCATTGGCCCTACGGAACGCACGTGCTCTGTGTCTACCTGAACAAAACGATCGGAAGCATCTTGCAACGCGGAACCGTCTTGGTTAGATATAATCTCGGAAGAATTAACAATATCTTCAAAAACGGTAGTCCACCAAGCAAGATGAAGCTCGCCATCTAAGGCCTGACCCGTAACTTTACGCCTACGCAAATCGCAAACAAGGTCTTCTAAGCCCATGCCACGCAAATCACGCTCAATAATGCACCTTCCTGGAAGCGTATCTAAGGATTCGCGACTATCGTGCAAGGCTTGCAAGCGTTCGTCCAGCTTAGCAAACTCAATGTTTTCAAGGTCTGCACCAAGTCGCGTTGTGGAAAGAACTGCGTTAAGAGCTACAAGATTACGGTCTAAAAGCTCCTGCGTGCTAACGATTTCGTCTAGTTTAGGAGGCAATACTGGCCAACCGCCATGAGGCACAAAAGTACGCCATTGAGACGCTTGCGCAGCAACAATCTTTAACGCTTCGTGAAGGTCGTCTACCTTTGCGCCAACACGCAAAAGACTACGCGCTTCTTTAATGTGATGCCTGCGCTCCCAAAAGCCCATTGGCGAGCCTTCGCGCTTTCTAATGGCCTTCGGTTTGCTTGCCTCAATCATTGCGCTAAGATCGCGCTCAAAAATGTCTGGCTGGAAAACGTCTAAAACGCGGCGAAGATTCTTTAAAACCGTAACCTGCCTGCCCCATTCGCGCGCCGTAGAAGGAATAGGGAAACCGCATTTTTGCACGGTTGACTTAACCTGTTCGCGAGCAGCTGGCAAAAGCTTTGTAAGAACGTCTACAATACGCTGATACACAGCTACGGCCTCTTTTTCGCTAAACAACGAGGCGCCAAACCACGGCGTATCTTCAGCATTGGTGGTAAATTCGCCAAGAGAATCTGCCTCGTGCAGCTTTTGCGCCCACTCGTCTAAATGGCCAGAAAGCGAGCGCGCAGCGTCTACACTAAGACGCACGTGCGTGCATGGATGCGTAGGGAGCATGGCGATTCCTGCAAGATTTTGCATTGTCTGGTATGCAGAAACGCCCCAGCGCTCGTTTACTCCATGTAAATCACCCAAGTAGCGGTTTAATCGCGTTTTAACGCCAACAAGCTCGTCGCAAACCTGCTCAAAACGGCTAGAAGCAACGCTTTGGCGAGAGCCAACGGCCGCTATAAGCTGCGAATCAACATGCTTTGCAAGATGCGAATCCGAAACGTCTAGCGAAAGCGAAGAAATCTCGTTTGCACTGAGCGCGTGACGGAATCGGCGCTGCTGCTCCATAACGTTTGGAACGTACAAAACGGATTTTCCTGCAAGAACGCAGCGCGAAGAAATTGCAGCCGCAATTAGCGCGGAGTCACACCCAGCGTCTGCATCTATAGCCAAAGAAGCGCCATTTGCCGCCATTCCTGCAGCATATCGCACAGCGTTATTAACATCGCCAACTTCGTATTCATGGTGTGGGTCAACGTCTAGCGGCGAGTAGTCGGGAGTGGTTTTTGCAGCAAGCACCTCAACGGCAGTGCTATTTCCCGCAATCGCGTCAATCATTGTATTTCCAACATTCCCCAGCTTAAGCGCGTGCAGAATCTGGCCGCTTTCTGCTAAGAATCTAGATCCCGAATCTGTAAAGCAACCAAGCACAATATCTCGCTCAATGTCAAAATCTGGGAAGACTCTTTGAGCCGCAGCACAAATCACATCGAAAACTGCGGATGTTTCTGGTGTGCCGCTCTGGTAGTTTGCACCATCAAAAAGCGCGTCTTCGCTAAGGTTTATGCCTCTTTCTTGCAATCTAATAACAAGAGCGTGGTTTAGGCGAACGTTTCCCGAAAAGTAAATCGTTGCAGCCGTCTCGTCTTTTCCAGCTTCTCGCAAAACGCGTACTGGGTATGTTAAAACTGGCACATGATTTCCGCTCCAAGAAGCAACGCCAACAACAAGCGAAAGCTCCGAAACGCCATTTTCGTGCGCTTTGTTGTCTCTGTCTTCAAAAACTCTGTCTAACCTGCGACCCGCCGCGCGTAGCATTCCCGAATCACGGAAAAGCGCCTGAAGAGTGGCCTTTCCACTGGCAAAAAGCTGGGCGATTCCCGAAGGGTGTGCGTGAGTCAACTCCAGTTGCGCACAAAGCTTTGTAATGTCTTCCAACGGCGAAGGCGCAAGCTGCGACTTGTATTTTTCATACCATTTGTTCATGCGCTCGAGTTTTTCGGCGCGCAAAGTTTCGGCAGATTGGCGAGATTCAGCCTGGGATGTCTGATTAAGCTGCTCTGGCTCAGCAATTGGCTGAGCACTTAGCTGGTCTGAAAGATTTTGTGCGCTTTGCATGCTTTGCATAAAGTCGTTTTTATTATCGCTCATACTACTCAACTCCCTTGTTTACAAGCCGATTGCATTGCGATACGCGCTGTATCCGCTATTTTGTGCCAACGCTTGATCCACGTCTGCGTTCCCCTGCGCCGAAAGCCACGCGTACAAATCGTCGTACAAATTTATGTTCATTGCCAAGAATGGCAGCAACTCCTGGTACTTTGCCATCTCAAATTGCTCGGCAAAATCGGCGGTTTTCTGCGCTTCTTCCGATGTAAACCCTCCAGCAGAAACCACTTCTTTGCGCGCGCTAAATTCGCCGTTTGAAACTTTTTCAAACACGGATCCTGGCTCAAAAGCTGGTGTAAATTGTGCAGAATCTTCGGCAATTATGGAGCCGCTGGCATCGCTTGCGTTATTAACAGACTGAACTGCCTCCAGCGCCTGATTAGCCTGATTTTGCGCCTCTTGAGCCGCTTCCAAAGCTTTATCAACCTCAATCTGGGCAGCATCTTGAGCCGCTTCTTGAGAGTCTAACTGGGCATCTAGCTGCGTGTCTAACTGCGATGCTTCAGCGTTGCTGTTTGCAGCATCATTATTTGCAGCATCGCTAGCCGCAGAATCATTATCCGCCACATCGTTAGCAGACGCATCATTCACTGCGTCACTATTCGCAGCATCGTCAAACAAATTACGCGGTTCCACAGGCGATTCAAACTCATCTCTAACAACAGGCAAAACAACCTGACCCGCAATAACAGGCTTAATTTGCTCCGCAACACTTTCTGCAACACTTGCAGCATCCGCAACGCTTGAAGCAGCAACACCAGCATCACCAGCACCAGCAACATCACCAGAATCCGCCGCCGAAGCACTACCAAGATCATCCGCAGCAGCCGCATCATTAAGTCGCTTCTGGCTATCCCAAACCAAATCAGGCCGCGAAACCGACTGTGCATGGAACACGCCCGTTGGCTCCCCCGCGCGAATGTCAAGAATGTCGTCTACCGACAAATCCGCCGCATCTGGCTCCTTAATCGCATTGTCTGGCGCGTAAGAGAACAAATCGCGCACTGGCTGCGCACCCGCATCGCTTCCCTGCGGCGCCTTTTCTTCAATGCGCACAAAATCAACTGGAACGTCGCCAAATTGCATGCGAACAATGCTGTCTGGCATGTGGAAATCAACGCCTGGATCTAGTCGCAGCAAATCGCCGCTTTCGTTAACCAAGTAAGTTCCGTTTGTAGAGTTTAAATCGCGAATTGTAGCCGCGCCGTTTGCGTCCACAATCAAAAGCGCATGCCTCTTAGACATGGAGCGCTTATTGTCTACAACGTCTACGCGCATAAAACCGTCTTCGCGCAAAGGGCGTATAGGCTTCCTGCCAATTTCCACAGACTCACCCGCGCCAACGCGTGCCTGCTCCACTCCACCTACCGTAATCATCCAGCGCTGCAAGGTTTGTTGAACACTCACGGAACCTGCTCCCTTCAAAAAACACACTACACACTATTGTGTCATGCTTTGTGTATATTGCGCTAAATGCTAATCAAATGCTTAGCGCGCAAATCAAGCTTTCCGCGCTTTCTTTTAACATCCGCCACAACCATAGTCGCAAGAATCACCGCGCACCCAACAAGCGCAATCACAAACAGCGTCATCCAAAGCGGCCACTGCAGCTTGTCGTCTGGCGCCTTAACAAGATCCGGCAGCACGCGATACCCCGTTACCAGCAGCCTTTGCGAGTTAACACCGTACGGCGTGCAAGTGAGCAGCGTCACCAAATCACGCCCCTTTTCTCGCTGCAACAAGCTTATGTTGTTTGGCTCTACAACGCTAATGCGAAACACCTTGTATCGTAAGGTTTCGCCTTGAATATCCAAATAGAAAAAATCGCCTTTTTTAAGGTAGATTAAGTCGTCAAACATAGTGGCATGCGGCAAACCCGTGTGCGCCGTAATAACCGAATGCCTGTTTTTGCCCCCAACTGGCAAATCCGTGCCATACAAGTGACCAGCACCATACGCTAAAACATCTTGCGAACTGCCGTGATAAATAGGGAGCTTTACACCGATTTTAGGGATTTTTACAATTCCCATAATGCCCATTGGCTCATCCAGCACGCTATCGTACTTTTTATACTCAGGCGTTTTTTTAAAATCTTCCGTGCCGTTATAAGGATCTGCCGTAAAAATCGCGCTACGATGCGCGTTGTACTCGCGCGCCTTGTCTAAGTTAATTGCGCGCGCATCTTTAGGCTGCTCGCGGCTAAGCTTGTCGTAAATGGCAGAGAGCTGCTTAGACGCGTGATTATTCCACAGCGTTGACGCCACTGGGTAAGTGAAACATAGGATTGCGGCGACTGCCAAGACCACTGGCTCTAGCGCGCGGCGCAAAGGGCTTTTCTTTTTCTTAGCCTTCATTCCTCCTCCAATGTTTTAGTACAGATTTTCCCGATTTTGTAGCTGATTTTGCCATTTTGAACAACATTTTCGGGAAATTTTTCCCGAGAATGTAGTGCAAAAAGATTAGAGCACTTTGTACCAGTACACGCCAGCGTAGAAACAAAATGCTCAATGCATTTTGTTTCAAACGCTGCGGCGTGTCTTCTGGTACAAAGTGCCTAAATCTTTTTAACGCTAAACCGAACGTTTAATCAACGCTGGTTATCTACGCACATCAGGCTTTTGCCTGCTCCTCTTCTTTGCGATTGCGCATGTAGAGGAACACGCTAGCCGCAATCAAGCCCATGCCAGCAAGCGCAAACAGAATCACGCCAGCAGCACCAGTTGCAGGAAGGTTGAACCACGCCCACTTATTATCTGTAGAGCTCTTCTTTGTGTTAGAGAATTCAACGGTCGTGAGTTTGTCTGCTTCTACATTCACAGCCTTAACTTCTGGCAAGCGCATGTAGTCTTTTGGAGCTTTAACCTCAACAAGGTAAATGTTTGTGCCAGCTTGAACCTTAACAGCCGCCTTCAATTTACCAGTAGTTTCTTGAGTTGTAGCCTCTTCGCCCTTAAACGTAGAAGAACCAGCTTTGCATTCTTCAACATTATCTGCATCCTTACTTGCGTCAACAAGTTTCTCAGCGCAAGCATTCGCTTTCTCTTCAGTGTTGAAAAGCCTAAACTCAGCACCAGAAAGTCCAGTCCTCTTCGATGCTTCCTTGCTTTCTTCTGCAGCGTCGTACTTGAACACGTCGAACCAGCCATACTTGACTTGAGAAGTACCGCCTTTAACATCGCCATCACCAGAAACGATTGGGTCTGGTACTTTTGGAGCGCTCTTAAAGTGTGCTGGGAAGAAACCAGACTTGTTTACGACTTCGTTCTTGCCACTAGTATCAGTCGCTCCAGCAGCAGGAGCGGTAAGATTATCGTAATATGAGCTATCAAGCTCGAGCTTAATAGTAACATTTACCTTAGTGGCCTTAGTGCTACCATCAGTGTTCATCTGTTGCGCAATCTTGCCCAAGCCAGGATTCTCAAATTTAACCAAGATACGCTTGCGGCCATTTTCAAGACTCTTCTTGTCGTTTTCATCAGATGATGAGGAATCCACGATAGAAACTTTATAATCAGTAGCTTTAGTTAGTTCAGTAGCACTGTCACCCTCGCCAATCTTTACAGATTCAACAGCTGCTGCCGTAATGCTTGTTCCAAATGGAGCAGTTGGCGCGTCATCAAACACAGCAAATCCATAAATGTCGTCTGCTGTCAAATTGTTAAGCTTAGTACGGTTTACAGTAGAGCTAATCGTGTAGTAAAGCGTCTTATCTTTTGCAAGAACAGAGTTGTGATCTTTTCCGTTGTCTAGCGTCTTGGTAAACGTCTTAGAAATATCCTTGTTCTTTGGGTTGATTGTTGGGTTCCAGTTGTAAGTGTTAGTCTTATTATCAGGCTCAATCATAGGCATTGTGATGTAAAACTCGGTCACATCTGCAGCGCCATAGCCTGCAGGAGGCGTTTCAACAACCTTGTACAAGCCCTCTGGAAGATTCTCGAACTTTGTAGCGTTTTCACTTACAGTAGGATTATAAGTTGGATTATCTTCAAACGTAAGATTTGCGCTAGCCTCATCACCACGATTCAGCGAACCGACTATTCCAGCAATCTTGGACCAGGTGGTAAATTGAGTATAGTCAAGATCAACGCCACCAATCTTGGTAACCTTTTTAAGCGTGAACGTTGCGCCAGAAAGAGCATCGCCCTTGTGGTGACCCTCGTTATCTACAGCATCCGAGTACTTAAACTTGTTAATCGTTAACGTACCTGTTTTATCTTTTTTCTTACCCCACGGAGAGTTATCGGCAGAGGGTTGAACAAACGGCTTAGGCACACCCCACGCAACGCTGGCCATGGTGACGGCGCCAGCGACGCACAGCGTGCCAGCCATCGCGAGCGACGCAATCGCCGCCACGCACTTTTTTGTTAATTTATTCATCTTTTCTCCTTTACTCGATGCTCCTAAGAGCTGTTTGAGATAAGTTACTTTGTGTTTTTAGTTTGTGTTTTGTGTGTTTGCGTACCGATTGAGCACTTGTTTACGTACTTACTCGATACTTGTTTATGTTTGTGTGTTTGTTTTGTTTTTTGACTACCTGGAATATCTTCTGGAAATATCTTGGTTTAGTTAATCTAATTATGTTTTTATTTTTGCTACGCGCACTGCACTAATACGCGCGCACAACTTGATTACGTAGGCAGCTTTCACATTAGCATCGCCGCCTTTCGTAAAGCAGCTTTCTGCATGCTTCACTTTGACTTATAACAAATCCAGCAGCGAGCACGTTCACCATAACGGCAGCTATAGCGCCCAGCTGCAAGTTCCAATTCTGCTCGCCCGTGTCTGGCAATTCAAATTTTTTTGGCACGTGAATGTTAATATCCAACTGCGCATAGTCTTTATTGGCTGTTAGCTTCGCAGATGCAAAGGAGGCGGATAATGTGTCTGGCGTTACGTTTGTAGTAACTTCATTGAACTTAGCAAGCGCTTCTGGTTTCAGCGCATACACAACGCACTTGTAATCGCCAACATCAGTCGGCTTTATGCTCACGTCCATAGTAGTTTGCGACGCAACGTCCTTCGCGGTACATTTTTTATCCCCATCCCCTGCTTCATTGCATCTAGTTTGATCTTTATCCTCAGGCACACCACTCAACCCAAGCCCATCAGGATTACTGCTCCACTTCTCCTCGCCCTTTGCGCACAGCATTTTAAGCGTAATTGTTTTTTTAGAATCCGCCGCAGACGTGGCTTCAACAAACGGCTTAAGCTCCATACCGAGCATCGCAGAAATCTTGTTATTCTTGTCAGACAACGCCGCCGGCAACGAACCATCGCCGTTTTTAAACGGATACACTTTCAGCTTAAGATCATTTTCCCCAACATCATTCGACTTAACTTCAATCGTAACTGACTTATAAGCCACGTCGATATCTTTATCAACAGAATATTCAGTATTCGAACCGGTAAATGAAATTAAACTATCTGGATTCTCAAATAAATTCTTTTTTTTATCAGCATACCTTATCTGATCCTTGAAATGGTCTATTGTTTTTGGATGAATTTTAATGTTACCTGTATAACTATATTGAACATCCTTAATAGCAAACACTTTGCACTCAAAAGTTCCAGCCTTTGTAGGAGTTCCACTAATCCAGCTTTGCGAGCGCTCAGTATCGTCATTTTCTTCATATACAGTGTACGGATCTGCATTTTCACTAGGTCGAGTCTGATTTTCCATATGCTTGAACTGAGTCTGCAATTTATCTGTAGAAGGATTATCCTTTTTATCTTTAAGGCTCAAACCATTAACAGTGTCTACCGTGTAACTGGCATCATCATTACTACCATTTTCATGGCAAATCATACGGTGATAAATAACACCAGGCTTTTTAGTTGATTTAGAATCAATAAAAAGCTTATTAATAGAATCGTAAGTATCTTTCTTATCAGTACCGCCAGTAGTACTACCACTAGCACCCTGACTATTAGACTTTGGTTTTATAGTAATTTTATTATCAGTTACCGCAGTACCATCCTGAGCATTTTCAAAATCGTATAAGCTCAGTGATAAGTCATTGTTTAAATGACTCTTCTCATCGTCAGATAGATTAACTTTTACACTTATTTTAGTGTATATTGTTGTGTCTTTATTTTCATTTTTGTAATATGCAAAAACTTTGAATTCAT
Organism: Gardnerella rara; assembly: GCF_055452355.1. Taxonomy (NCBI): domain Bacteria; kingdom Bacillati; phylum Actinomycetota; class Actinomycetes; order Bifidobacteriales; family Bifidobacteriaceae; genus Gardnerella; species Gardnerella rara. The sequence continues at coordinate 39,261 of NZ_JBVBJP010000002.1, read as the reverse complement.
AACTACCGTAATCCCATTTACCATTTGGACTCAAAGTTATAGAACCATCAAAGTCTGTTTGATCTTTAGTACTCTTAACTTTGATAGTTTTACCCTTTTCTGTTTTTTCAAAATTCGCCCAACTTGGTGCAGAATATCTACCAGACTCTACTAATTCAAACCACAAGTCGCTCGGCATAGTGGCGTCTTTTTTCTTACTAGCCGTAAGTTTAATTTTGAATTTTGGATTAATAGTTATAGTGCTACCACGCTTTATTAAAATAGTCTTACCATTATCGACAGTAGCAGCAGTACCAAAATCGTAGCTAATCTCGTAGCATGATTTGAGAGATCTTTTTTTAAGTTGTCTGCACTCTTGTGGAAGATCAACGTTGCCAGCGGCGGCGCGATCCTCTGCTCCTGCAGAACGCTTTTGGCGCTTAGATCTCTTTACAGATTTGGATTTTTCAGCGTCTTTAGCAGCGTCTGCAACGTCTTTGTCAGCGGCTTTGTTTGCACCTTCTGCAGCATTGTTTTGCTGCTGCTTTGTTGGGTCAACGTTTTGGGCGCTGTGCGCATCAGAGACGCCTTGCTTGGAAGGAGTCTGCGAATTTTTAGGCTCAGCGGTATTAGATTCTTCAGTCTTAGAATCGCCAGCATCGCCCTTTGCAGAAGTTTCACCGCTTGCAGCGGATCCGTTTTTTGCAGACGCTCCAGCAGTTTCTGCAGGCTTATTCTCAGCATTCCCATTCTGAGTCTGCACCTGACTAGACTCGCTTTGCTGGCTAGCGCCCATAGAGGCGGATGGCATAATCATAAAAGTGGCAAGAATAGTAGCAACAACAACAAAAAGCGCAACAATCGCGCGGCGAGCGCACGCTGTTTTAGCGCAAATTGAGCGCAATAATCGAAGGAAACGGCTACCGCGATGTAAATCACTCATTGGCACATCTCCTTCCCTGAGTATTTACTAAGATTGCAAACAAATGCAAAATTTATAAATAAATAGCATCTGCAGAGCTGCTACAGATGATGCTTATTATGAGCCGTTAATAATATACCCCCCCCCTGTGAAATTTCAACACCAATTCGCGTTCAACACGCCGTCTAGAACAACAAACTCGGTAAGTTTTTCCCGATTTTGTTGTTAATTTTGCCGTGTTGAACAACATTTTCGGGAAGCTCGCGAGCGATTTTATAGCGGGTATAATTAGAGTGCAAGAAAACGCAGACCAAAAAACACAAACACACAAAACACAGACCAAACAAACACAAGCATTAGGTTAGAACATGAAACGCATTAAAACGAGCACAAACGCGGCAAGCAAAATCGCCGCAAACTCGCTAGTCGTTTTTACATGCATCTTTCTTGCAACCTGCACGAGTCTGGGCGTAATCTACCGCGCGCAAGGATCTTTAACAGATTTTAACTGGTTAAATGCGCTGATTTTTGTAATCGCATTTTGCGCATATTACGCAATTTTGCAAGTTCTTATTTATTTTGGCAAAAACGGAGTTATGCCAAAAATCGTAAGATTTATGCGCACAAAATCATCGCAAGCAGAATCCCAAACGCGTCAAACGCAGCAATCACAACAATCACAAACAAAAATCGCCACAACCTTCCGCGCCGCATTTTTTAACACAAAACGCGCCCTAAAGTGGTGTTTTTACCACTCAACCTGCCGCAAACGAAACATTTTTCTAACGCTGATTATCGGCTGGCTGTGGGCGCCCGTAACGCTGCTCGCCGCATACGGAGCCGACATTTGCTCGCAAATCCGCGAATACAGCTGGGCGTGGAATCAAGTAACTGGCCTAAAACAGCCATACATTGGCTTCTTTAGCTTTGTTCCAGCAGACATTTACCCTACGGCGCACTACCTTTGGCCCGCAAAACCAACGTACTTAAGCGACCAACACAACATTGTTTTAACGCTTATTTACGGTGCCACAGCCGCAATATCGCGCTATTTTACAGAGTCGAACGACGCAGGAATCGTGTTACTTGCCGTTATGCAATTTGTGCTGGCGGCATTTTGTTGCGCTGCAACCGCAAACCGATTCTTAAACACGCCGTGGGCTAATGCTAAAACAAGCGAATCGCAAACTGGATGCGCGCCATGTGCAACAGCACCAACACCAATCGCCCTGCGCGCCGCCGTAATAATCACATTTTTATTTAGCCCACTCGTAGTGTTTTCAACAATTTCGCTTACAAAATCGCCGCTGTTCGCGTTTGCATTTGTGTGGTGGTTTGGCATAATGTACGAGCTTAATTGCCTGGAATTCAAGCAAAAGCCAGCCGTACACACAATCGTCGAATTAATAATCAGCGTGTGCATTATGCTGATTGCCGCAAAATACGCGTGGTATATTCTTGCGATTCAATTTGTATTGCTGATTATATCTAGCAGAAAACGTTGGAAAATCTGGGTTTTGTGCATTCTTCTTCCAACCGTTTTTATACACGGCGCAATTGTGCTTGCCATTTCTAGCGGCGCGATTATAAATGGCGACCCAATCGAAAGCCGCGGAATACAGATTCAGCAAATCGCCAGAATCGCAAAGCTAGATCCAAAAAGCATACCGCATGCAGCAAAGCGCGCAATATCGCCAATTTTCAATCTTAGTCAAGCTGCCGAAGCCTATAATCAGCAAGACGCGGATCCTGTAAAATCTTCGGGATTGCAGTCTAAAAAAGTGAGCTACCGTTGGCGTTATATTACAAAAGACGACATGAAAAAGCTTAACCACGCGTGGTTGCTTATGATTACACACAGCCCGATTGTGGCAACGGACGCGCTGCTAGCAAAGTCGTACGGCTACTTTGACATTCTAGACGTGCCTTATGTTGGCCCCGAATACTACGTAAACACCGAGAATATAAAGAATTCTGAGTGGATTCGCTATTGGCTGCCCGAGTGGCGCAGTACCGTATCGAGCAGCGCGGAATCGTGGAGCGATACGCCGATTCTTGGGTGGATTATTCACGGAAACTTGTATGTTGTTGCAACATTGCTGATTGGCGTTGCCGAGATAGTGCTGCGCAGGTGGAAAACGCTGGTTTTGCACGCGCCGCTTGCGCTTTTGATGGGCGTAATGGTGCTGGCGCCTGCAAACAATTTTGAGCGACACATGCTGCCGATTACGTTTGTGTTCTTCTTTACGCTTCTAATGTTTGTAAGGGATAGCGCTTATAGCGCATGCCGTGGCACATGCCACCAAAGTGATAAAATGGTTTGCGATTTGGCGCATGATAATGCGCATGAGGACTCGCACAAGAATACGCACAAGGATTGAGGGAGTGAATGGACGAAAACACTGACTTTCTTACAATTCTTACAGGCGTAAAGCCAGATAGCACACGCAGCGAAGCATGCGAATCTGCCGAAGAATCTAGCGCACAAGGCTTTACACAAGGCTTTACACCAAGTTTTACACCAATGCCATGCGCTCCAAAAAGCGAAGATGCACTTGGGATTTTTGACATTCGAGACGGCAAAATTTTTGACGCGGCAACACGCTTGCGATTGCACACGCTAATCGCAACATGCCTTATGAACGGCATTGCAGATAGTCGCGTAAGCGCGCTAATGCACCTCTTGCAATGGCAAGAAAATACGCGATTTGTGGCGATTGCGGGCACGTATAAAACGGAATCGAGCGCAAATGACGATAACCCAAATCCAACACCACAAAACGCAGGCGCGCATGCGGCGCAAAACAATACGGACTCTTTAAGACGCGCAATCTGGACGCAACTTGGCGCATGTGGAGCATACGATGCAATAGTTGACCGCGTGCAGCTAGACGCCATTAGCGCGCGTGCAAAAACGTGGAAAATCGGCGGCAAATCGGGGGAAAGCGTCGACGCGAGCAAATGCAAAGATGCGGCGCCTTCGCACATAATCATTCTTGCGCTAAAAGAAAACCCAAATCCAACAGCCCTAAACAAGATGTGCGAAGTGTTTGCAAAGTCGGGAAGGCCTGTTTGCATAAGCGGTGTGGTGGTTGGCGCGCAAAAAATATGCAAAGAAATCACGGCAACACTTGCAGCGCTTGCCGTTGCGCCGTCTGTAACACATTTGCCGCAAATAATACGATGCGACGACGTTCTTCCAGAGCGCGCGCTTATAGGCGACGAAACCGCCGTAGAAACCTTGTACACTAAGGTGTATCAAAGCTTGGCGCCATACAACCCAGACGACCCGACTTTGCAAACAGTCGACGCTTTCTTGCGATTTGGCGGCGCGCTGGATCAAACTTCGCACAATCTTAACGTGCATCCAAACACAATACGATACCGCTTGCGCAAAGTGGCGCAAACAACAGGCTGGGATGCCACTGACCCGCGTGAAGCATACGTTTTGCAAACTGCGATTACGATTGGGCGAATCCGCGATTCTGCGCTCTAAAACATTGACGTATTTTGTTGAGATTTTCGGCGCGCCATGCAATACACTCAGCAAATACTTACACAATTGCTTTCCTTGCTTGCTGTTGCGCGCCTTCCTTACTTGGTATTGCGCGAGGTTTGAGTATTTCTCTCCTCGCAAGTCCCGTCGCTACGCTCCTCTTTTATTGCTCGTAGAGAAATACATCAAACCTTCTGGATATCTAGAACTTTTGCGTAGATTTCATCACTGAGATTCTCGATTTTTCTTGCTCTCTCGGCGAGTCACCACCTTCGGCGCTGAGGCTCGCCTCGCTAGCGGCGAAAAATCTCGAATCTCTACCTAACTTGGTGACGCTGTTTGAAAAGAATATAAAAATAAAAGCGCCGAAAATGGTGCAATCTATAAAAGAACACACTATTTTCAGCGCTAATAAAATTACTCAGCTATGCTTGGCTAAAATCACGCAGCAATGCTTGCAATATCCACTGGAACGCCAGGAGCCATTGTAGAGGTAATCGTTACCTTAGTAATGTAACGACCCTTAATGGTAGTTGGCTTCAAGCGGCGAATCTCATCGGCAACAGCCTTGAAGTTCTCTTCAAGAGCCTTCTCGTCGAAGGAAAGCTTGCCAAAGAGGAAGGAAAGATTGCCCTGACGATCAACGCGGAACTCAATCTTACCGCCCTTAATGTCGGCAACAGCCTTTGCAACATCCATTGTAACGGTGCCAGTCTTAGGATTTGGCATCAAGCTACGAGGACCAAGCACACGACCAAGGCGACCAACCTTGCCCATCATGTCTGGGGTTGCAACAACGGCATCGAAGTCAAGGAATCCACCGGCAACCTTCTCGATAAGCTCGTCATCGCCAACAATGTCTGCGCCAGCTTCTTGAGCCTCAGTAGCCTTTGGGCCACGAGCAAACACCAAAACCTTAGCGGTTTTACCAGTACCATTAGGCAAGTTTACAACGCCACGAACCAACTGATCGGCCTTGCGAGGATCCACATTAAGGCGCATAACAGCCTCAACGGACTCGTCAAAAGCGTACTTTGGCATGCTCTTAATCAAAGCAATAGCCTCAGCTGGGGTGTAAAGGTTGTTACGGTCAATCTTCTCGGCCGCTTCACGATACTTCTTAGAACGCTTCACCATTTTTTCCACTCACTTTCAGTCGGTAACGGTAATACCCATCGAGCGAGCAGTGCCCGCGATAATCTTCATACCAGCTTCAACATCTCGTGCAGAAAGATCTGGCATCTTGATTTCGGCGATTTCGCGCACCTGAGCCTTGGTTACAGAACCAACCTTGTGGGTCAATGGGTTCTCGGTGCCCTTTGGAATGCCAGCAGCCTTAAGCAACAAAGCAGCGGCTGGTGGGGTCTTAAGAATGAATGTGAAGGAACGATCTTCGTAAACAGTAATCTCTACTGGAACGATCTGACCCATCTTGTCCTTCGTCTGGTCGTTATAGGCCTTGCAGAAGTCCATGATGTTTACGCCGTGGGAGCCTAATGCAGGACCCAGTGGTGGGGCTGGATTTGCTTTACCAGCCTGAATCTCGAGCTTAATAAGCGCAGAGACTTTCTTTTTTGGAGCCATAATATGGTTCTTCTTTCTTTTGAAGCGGTTAAATCGGCGCCTTAAAAACGTTGATATTAAGCCGTTTTAAGGATCCTCCCGCAACTTATATTGCTGTGCTGTGCTAGCGGATTACTCCTCCAGTCACAAGCCTTCCTATTATGCCACTTTGCCGCGACGATTTTGGAAACAAATGCGGAAAAGTCGTTCGCGCACTACGCTCTAAGCGCTCAGGCAGGTCGTCGCGCCCACGTTTGTTTCTTTTTTCCCGCGTTTGTTTACGTTTTGGCCGATTTTGGGAACAAACCCGGGCACACTTCCCCACGTTTGTTTCTTTTCCCCCACGTTTGTTTACGTTTTGGCCGATTTTGGGAACAAACCCGGGCACACTTACCCACGTTTGTTTCTTTTCCCCCACGTTTGTTTACGTTTTGGCCGATTTTGGGAACAAACACGGGCAAAAGGGAACAAACACGGGAAAGTAGATTCTATATTGCAGATAAGCAAAAAGCGGCAAGGAATTCGTGATAATCACAAAAACCTTGCCGCCTTCGATTCACGCTTGCGACTATTGCACTAGCAAATCACGCTAGCAACCAGCCGCATGCGTTAACAAAGTTAACAAAAGAGCCTAGAACTACTTAAGTTCAACAGTTGCGCCGGCTTCTTCAAGAGCAGCCTTAGCCTTGTCGGCATCTTCCTTCTTAGCCTTCTCGAGGACTGGCTTTGGAGCATTGTCAACAATGTCCTTAGCTTCCTTCAAGCCGAGGCCAGTCAAAGCCTTAACAGCCTTGATGACGGCAACCTTCTGATCACCTGCAGAAGCGAGGACAACGTCAAACTCGTCCTTCTCTTCCTCAGCAGCGCCAGCAGCAGCGGCTGGAGCAGCAGCAACAGCAGCTACAGGAGCAGCAGCCTCAACATCGAACTTCTCTTCAAAGGCCTTGACGAACTCAGAAAGCTCGACGAGGGTCATTTCACCGAAAGCTTCAAGAAGCTCTTCGCTAGTGAGCTTAGCCATAATGGCTTCCTTTCTTACTTGGCCAGACACACCTTGTGCCTTAGAGCCATAACATTTTTATTATTTTTTGGTCTCATGCAGCAAGCTGCAAGGGAATCAAGCGGCCTTTTCCTGCTTCTCGCGCAAAGCGTCGATAGTACGCACTGCCTTGGTTGGCAAAGCGTTGAACAGGTAGGCGGCCTTGGACATGGTGCCCTTGAGCGCGCCAGCCATCTCGGAAAGCAATTCTGGGCGAGACTTGAGGTCTGCCAGCTGCTTGGCGCCTTCGGCATCGTAAACGGTTCCATCTGCGAAACCGCCCTTAATGACGAGGGTCTTATTCTCTTTGGCAAAATCACGCAAGGTCTTAGCAGCCTCAATGAAATCGCCCTTTACAAAGGTGATTGCAGTTGGGCCAGCAAGAAGCTCATCAAGACCTTCAATGCCCGCTTCCTTAGCGGCAATGCGAGCAAGCGTATTCTTAGCCACAGAGTAGGAAGTATCGCGGCCTAGCTTTTCGCGCAGAGAAGAAATCTGCGGAACTGTAAGCCCGCGGTACTCGGTAAGGTAGACAGCGTCGGCGTTACGAAACAAATCCGTAAGCTCTGCAACTACCGCTTCCTTTTCGGGCCTCTTCATGGCGTTCCTTCCTAAATTGGCCGCTGGAATGGAAATAATATATCGAAAGCCTGCGCACGGCAGAGCAATAAGAAACACATAGTGTTAAAAAGTTTGTGATAAATCGCAAATAAATGCAACCATCACTGCTCAACCTGTGCTGGCATGACACATCATTTTCAGGAATCTTGCGACTCCACCAACGGTCTGTGGTTTACGTTGGGCAAGTTTAATACCCACACGCGACAATGTCAATACCTTATCAATGTCTTATAAATTCTTTACAAAACTGCGTTAGCAACAAAGTCAAGAATGAACAAGATCGAAACAATCCAAAGCATTGGATGAACGTCTTTAGCACGCTTCTTGCAAGTCATAACCAAGCAGTACATGATGAATCCAGCGGCAATGCCGTAAGAAATCGAGTAAGAGAACGCCATAAACACGGCGGCAAAGAACGCAGGAATAGCTTCGGAAATATCATCCCAAGCAATCTCCTTTAACGAGCTTGCCATCATGCAGCCTACAACTACAAGCACGCCAGCCGTAGCAGCCGCAGGAACAGCGCTAGCAAATGGCGCAAGAACAATCGAAAGCGCAAAGCACACGGAAACAACTACAGAAGTCAAACCAGTGCGGCCACCAGCACCAATACCAGCAGCAGACTCAACGTAAGTAGTAGTGTTGGAAGTACCGCAAATTGCGCCAACCGAGGTTGCAATCGAATCAGCAAACAGCGCGCGATCCATCTTGGAGCTAAAGCCAGAGCCGTTTTCCAAAGCCTTCTCATCTTCCTCCGAGAAGATGCCAGTTCTGCGGCCGGTACCAATAAACGTTCCCAAAGTGTCGAAAGTATCCGACATAGAGAAGGCGAAAATAGTTACCAAAACAAGCGGAATGCGTGCTGGATTAGAGAAGAGCGCAGGGAAACCTTGCGGACCAAAAATAGCACCAAAGGTGGTTGGAAGCTGGGCAAAAGCGTCTGTAACAGAAACGGCGTTATTCAGCGAAGTCAATCCAAGCGGAATACCAACCAAAGAGGTTGCAATAATCGTAATAAGCAGGCTTGCGCGAACCTTAAGAACGGTAAGAACAATAGCCAAAACAAGTCCAATAAGGAATAGCCACAAAATAGGATTGTTAATAACAGCAAGGCCTGGAATAGCAGCGGTTGGCTTACTCTTAGCGGCGGCGGCAGGATCTTTAGAAGTAAAAGTGATTAAGCCAACGCTCATAATACCAACGTATGCAACGAATAAACCAATGCCACCACCAATCGCTTGTTGCAGCGAAGTTGGGATGGCACGAATAATCATTTTACGAATCTTGGTAACGGTAATAATGATGTTAATCAAACCGCACAAGAACACCATGCACATGGCTTCTTGCCACGTAAAATGAAGGCCAAAGCACACTGTGTAAGTAAAGAATGCGTTAAGACCCATGCCAGCAGCTTGAGCGTAAGGCACGTTAGCAAACAAGCCCATAACAAGCGTGCCAATGATTGCTGCAATGATTGTAGCGAGGAAAACGCCACCCTTAGGCATGCCAGTTTGGCTTAAAATCATTGGGTTTACAACAATAATGTACGACATTGCAAAGAATGTAGTGAGACCTGCAGTGATCTCCGTTGATACATTCGTGCCGTTTTCTTTGAGATGGAAGAACTTTTCCATAAACTCGGTTCCTTGGTTTTACAGCGCAAAAGACCATAAAAAGCGTGGCGAGAGCACTTGAGCAATCGCGGACGCAATTACATTTGGGCATTCACGCAGAGGTTACTGCGACTCGCTCAGCGCGCAAAGCACACAAGAAGAACGAACACTCTAGAAAACTCGCGAGAATTAGAAACAACTTGTAGAACTTTGAACAACCGAACAGGTTCGACCTTACGCGCACGTGCTGACCAAAGAAAAATCACGCAAAAATAGCGCAAAAATTATGCAAAAATCACACAGTAATCGCCCAAAAATCGCGGCAAAATCACCCAAATCGGCCAGAAATGTAGCGTTCCGCCTCCGCATTGCGCGGATTGTTGAACATAGTGGTTGTATCTGCAAAATACTCAAGATGCCCTGGTTTTCCAACCGCCTTAAGGTTAAAGAACGCAGTGTAATCGGCCACGCGCGCGGCCTGCTGCATGTTGTGCGTTACAATCACAATCGTGTAATCGCGCTTAAGCTCGTTAATCAAATCTTCCACAGCAAGCGTAGAAATTGGGTCTAGAGCAGAGCAAGGCTCGTCCATAAGCAGCACTTGCGGATGCACAGCCACGGCTCGCGCAATGCAAAGTCGTTGCTGCTGGCCGCCAGAAAGCCCGATTCCTGGCTTATCGAGTCTATCTTTAACCTCGTTCCACAAATTCGCGCCACGCAAAGCCCACTCAACTAAGTCGTCGGCATCTTGCTTAGAAATCTTGCGATTGTTTAAGCGCACACCTGCAAGAACGTTTTCTCGAATAGACATTGTTGGAAAAGGATTTGGGCGCTGGAATACCATTCCAACATCTCGGCGAACGGCCACAGGATCCACGTCTTTGCCGTACAAATCGCGGCCTTCAAGCAACACCTGACCTTCCACGCGAGCGCCTGGAGTAATCTCGTGCATGCGGTCTAAAGTGCGCAAAACCGTTGATTTTCCACATCCCGAAGGCCCGATAAAAGCCGTAACCTTGTTTGGCTCAATGTTTATGTTAACGTCTTCTACTGCTAGAAAATCGCCATAGTAAATGTTCAAATTCTTAACATCAATGCGCTGACCCATTTGCGCCTCACTTTCTAAAATCCTTCGCTTACCTTGATTTACCTTGATTTACCTTGATTTACTTCGCTTTGTTTCGCTTAACTTCGCTCTATTTTGCCTTTACTGAAAACACTCGAGCCACAACTCGCCCAACAATATTCAGCAGCAAAACAATCACAATCAGCGCCAAAGCCGCCGCCCACGCGCGCTCCATTGGAATCGTAGTAACACACGAAGCAGGCGCGTTAGCTGGGCAATTTGCCGAAAGCTTGGAATACTCCTGGTAAACGTACACTGGCAAAGTGGTCATTTGCCCGTCAAAAAGATTGAAATTCGTGGATGCAATAAACCCAGCTGCCATTAAAAGCGGAGCCGTCTCTCCAACCACGCGCGCAACCGCAAGAATACAGCCAGAAACAATTCCAGGCAACGCGGTGCGCAACACGATTTTTGTAATCATGCGCTGCTTTGTAACGCCTAGAGCCAGAGCCGCTTCACGCAAATCGTTCGGCACAATTTTTAACATTTCTTGACACGATTTAACAACAGTTGGCAGCATAAGCAGCGAAAGCGCAACCGACCCTTCAAAACCGTTGATTGTTCCAGGGCCTACAAAAATCGTAAAGCTAGAAAACGCAAACAAGCCAGCCACAATCGAAGGAATTCCGCTCATAACGTCTACAACAAGATTAATCACCCTAGCTAAGCGACTTCCTCGCGCGTACTCAATCAAATACACGGAGCACATAATTCCAATCGGAATCGAAATTGCCATTGCGCCAAGAGTAATCTCCAAAGTTCCAATAATGGCGTGCAAAATACCACCGTAACCGCCTGTGCCAGTGGCTGCGCCTCCAACAACATAAGTCATATTATGAGTTAGAAAATCAAGGTTTAGACGCTTAATGCCGTTTACAATAGTGGTAAAAAGCAAAGAAAGTAGCGGAATTAGCGCAATTATAAAAGACAAAAAGATTAGAACGCGCATAAACGCGTCTTTTCGCTTACGACTTGCGATTCTAGAGCGCGTTGGGCGGAACTTGTTAAAGTCGATTTTTGGAGATTCGAGGCTGGCTTCAGAAGAGTCAACAGCCTGGTCAACCCCAACAGAGCCAACTTGCAAAGATTCCGAATTTTGCATCATGCACTCGCCTTTCCCGTGATTTTGCGAGCAATAAGGTTTACAGCGAATGAAATAACAAACAGCACCAAGCCTGTAGCAATAAGCGCGCTAACACCCAATCCGTTTGCTTCTGGGTATTGCGCTGCTATATTTGCTGCAATCGTTTGGTTTTGCGAAGCTTGCAAAATGTTGAATTTAAAGGTGAATCCTGGAGACAAAATCATAAGAACTGCCATTGTTTCGCCCAAAGCGCGACCAAGACCAAGCATAGACGCGGAAACAATTCCCGACTTTGCAAACGGCAAAACCGCTAGCTTTATCATCTCCCACTTTGTGGCACCAAGCGCGAGCGCGCCTTCTTGTTGCAATTGTGGAGCTTGCTGGAAAATATCTCGCGCCATAGAGGTTATAATCGGCAAAATCATAACTGCCAGAACAATACTAACGGTTGCAGCACTACGCGAAGGACTTGCCGCAGGACCCGCAAAAAGCGGAATCCAGCCAAAAATGTGCGAAATAAACTTCCAGAACGGGTATATGGATGGCACCAACACCAATCCGCCCCAAAGACCATAGATTACGGACGGAATCGCAGCAAGCAAATCAACAACACCACTTAAAAGCGGCACTATTTTTGGCGGAGCATAGTGGCTTATAAACAGCGCGATTCCAATCGAAACAAAAAATGCAAAGAGCAGAGCGAGTGCAGACATAAGAACGGTGCCAAAAACCATCGGCGCTACGTAGCCTAGAAAATCGTGCGCTTTGCCGCCAGTAAAGTCTAAAAATACTTGACTTACTTGGCTTTTGTTTGCGCCTATAATAGGCCACGCTTGAAACAGCAAGAACAGTGCCACAGCTGTAAGCACCATTAAAATCAGCAATCCGCAAGCAAGAGCTACGTTTTTGAACAAGCGGTCGGCAAAACCACCTGCAAAACCACCTGCAAAATGGCCACTTTTGTGCGCATCTTTACTGATTTCAGTTCTTTGTTTAGAACTCACTCATGCTCCTTTTGTAGTCATTATATAAATGCTATCAGTAGCAATATATTGACTACTCTATTAACTACTCTAAAACCTTGGCAAAATGCTATTTTTACTTGCCTATAGACTGAACCGACTTGTTAATCCTGCCCATAAGCTTTTCTGGCAAAGGTGCGGTTCCAGCAGCATCTTGAGCCGCAGCCTGGCCTTCTTTGCTAGTAACGTAGCTAAGCCAAGACTTTGCAAATCGTGCAGTTGCAGCATCTTTGTAAGCACCGCACACAATATCGTAAGAAACTAGCACAATTGGGTAAGCGCCTTTTTCTTCCGTTTTGTGGTTTATTTTAACAACAACGCGGTGCTTTGCTTTTGCTGCAGCATCTTCGTCAATCTTTGAATCATTAACTGTTATAGAGCCGCCTTCTGGGCTAATCTCGTTGTAAGAATCTCCCACTTTTATTGCCACAGTTCCAAGCTTTCCAACTTGCGAAAAGTCCGCGTATCCAATCGCTCCGTCTGCCATGCGGATTGTGGAAACAACGCCAGACGTGCCTTTTGCGCCCTGGCCCACGCTATTTGGCCAATTTTCGCTAAGATCGTAGGTCCAATCGTTTGGAGCAACGTCTTTTATGTAGCTTAAGAAGTTTTGCGTTGTGCCAGATTTATCGGACCTGTGAACAACTGTAATCGCCTTATCTGGTAGCTTTAGCTTTGGATTTTGCGATTTAATCGCATCGTCATTCCAACGCGTAATCTTGCCGTCGAAGATTTTTGCGATTGTAGAAGCGTCCATATTTATGTGTTTTCCAGCATCCGAAACGCCTTTTAGATTAAAGATTACTGCGATTGGAGAAACGTATACTGGAACGTCAAAAGCTGTAGTGCCATTTGCGCAAACCGACTTTGACTTTTCTAATTCGTCGTCGCTTAGCGATTTATCGGATCCAGCCCACGCTGTGGCTCCAGTCATAAACGTTGTAACTCCTGCACCCGAGCCAGTTGGATTATAGGCGATTTTTGCGCCAGGATTTTTGGATTGGAATCCTGCAACCCACGCTTCTACAGCAACCTGCTGGGAAGATGCACCCGAGCCTTGGAAATTTCCTACGATTTTTGCGCCAGTATTTGCGGATGATTGCGAACTACTTGCAGGAACATTATCTCCGCAAGCTGCAAAGCTCACTAAAGTTGCGGACGCTAACAATCCTGCTGCAATCGCGCGCATGTTCCACTTTATGTTCAATTTGATTGATTGATTTTCTACTGCATTATTCTTTACTGCATTATTTACTGCATTTTTACGCATATTCTTCATTCCTTTCAAGAAGAATTGCCATCATGCCAGCCAATCTACGTTTCTCGTATAACCTACCGAAAATTTTCCTCTTAAACTATTTAAACTAATGTTTAAAACTGGCATCTTTTATTTCTTATTACCTTTTTCTTCTATTAACGATGCCAATCATAAGAGGTGGGTAAAAACCTTGCCGCCAAAATCTGATTGCACTCAAAAAATGGCGGCATTTAGCACTACTCGCTTTTTGTTTAGCGATGCTGCGCGTCGGCGACCACATCGGCGTGTTGAATTCTACAAATTCCTAACAATATTTACCGTCATTTTTGCAGCCGTATCCGCGTATTCCGATATGTCGAAAGTGTGGAACTCCTCGTATTTTGTGTCTGCATTGTCGCTCATTGCGCGCACAACTAACGCTGGAACGTCGTTTCTTGCAGCCACGTGAAGAATCGCAGCGCCTTCCATTTCTACAGCATCCGCTTGAGTCGCCTCAATAACTTCCGCCACTTTTTCGGGCGTGTCTACAAAATATCCGCCAGAGGCGATTGTTCCCAAAATGTGGTTAATGCCCATCTTTGTTAAAACGCTGTCTGCAGTTTTAAGAAGATACTCGTCTGAATGGTATTCGTTTGTAAACGGCTTCCACTGATTAATCATGCGCATGTCGGTGTCTAAATATCTCAATGTTTTTCCAAGAACAACATCATTCGTATGCAAATTTTTATTGAGACTTCCCGCAATTCCCGAAAAGATTACGGCCTGAGGCTTGTACGCATCAATTAAATACTGCACAGTTGCGGCGGCATTTACTAAGCCCATTCCACCAACAGTAGCGGAAACTTCGATTTTTCCGCCATCTTCGCATTCAAGCATGCCACAAGATACGTCTAAGCTGGCGGCTTTATTATGCTTAACATTGCTAAGAGAAGCGGCAATGTGTGCAACTTCTTCTTCCATAGCGCCAACAATGGCGATTTTTGTAAACTTAGGCATTCGTCAAATCATCCTTTAATCTCGTATGTTACATTGCGTCTAATCAAAAATACGCTTACACAACACATAATAACAAAAGATGCGGTTGCAATTTTTAGCAAAGCGTTGCACGTAAATTCAAACCAAGGATTTGTGGCGGGAACATTCAAAAAGTCCATGATTTGATTTTGAAGCGCAATAAATCCAAAGAAAGACGCTATTAGCAAAACGCAAATTATAGAGCCAACAACAAGACGCCATCCGCGCACAAAAACGCAAAGTACAATCAGCGTAATAAACGGAACAATAACGCTAAACCATAGTGCAGAACAGGTAACAACTGTGTAGCCTTTGCTGTGAGTGCCACGATACCAGGCAAACGCAAGAAGAAATGCGCCAGCAAGCAAAAGCGCAAAAATCGCGTATCGCACAATTGGCAGAGCACGGCTTAAAACGCCATCTTTATCTTTAGGAAGACTGTTGTACTCGGGGGCTGGTGATCCACACATTTTGCACTCCTTTGTTCAAAAATGCTGACTATTTGAGGATTTATTGTAATAGTTTGTAACTAAAAAAAAACACGGCGTGTCGTTTCGTTCGCACGGCCAATCCGCGCGAACGATTTTCCGCTTTTTGTAGCTCGACACGCCGATTAAAGCAACAAAATCGGGAAAATCAAGACTTAAGTCGGCGAGAAGAAACAGACTGCGCAAGAGTGTTAAGCAAGCGCTCGGTATCTTCCCAAGAAATGCATCGATCCGTAATCGACTTTCCGTACTCAAGCTCACTCAAAGGCGCAGAATCTTGGTTTCCGCCTTGCAAGAAGCTCTCCATCATAACGCCTTTAATGCCATTTTCTCCGTGCGCAAATCGATCCGCAATATCTTGTACAACTTGAATCTGACGATTCTCATCTTTGCCAGAATTCCCGTGCGAGCAATCGATTACAACACCATTAGACGCCATGCAATTTGTGCCAAGCCTTAAACGAACCGCCGCAACAGCCGCCGCAACAGAATCCGCATCGTAGTTTGGCCCCTTGCTAGAGCCGCGCAAAACAACATGACAATCAGGGTTTCCAAGCGTTTGCACAGCGCACGCGCGCCCAAGATGGTCAATTCCAAAGAAAGTGTGATGCTGACTAGCTGCCAAGCAGCCATTGACGGCAACCGTAACAGAACCATCTGTGGCGTTCTTAAATCCGACTGGCATAGAAAGACCGCTAGCAAGCTGGCGATGAATCTGCGATTCCGTGTTGCGCGCGCCAATCGCCCCCCAGCTAACCGCATCCGCAATAAACTGAGGGCTAGTCGGCTCCAAAAACTCGGTTGCTGCAGCCAGGCCAGCGTCTAACACGCCAAGAAGCGTTCGACGCGCCAAAAGCAAACCCTTGTGAATATCGTTCGTGCCGTCAATATCTGGGTCGTTAATTAAGCCCTTCCAGCCAACTGTTGTGCGCGGTTTTTCAAAGTAAACACGCATAACAATCAAAAGCTCGCCTTCGAGCTTTGCGCGCAAATCAGCCAAGCGAGCTGCGTAATCAAGAGCCGCAGCGGGGTCGTGAACCGAGCAAGGCCCAACGATTACAAGCAAGCGATCGTCATCTCCGTTAAGGCATTGGCGAATCTCATCGCGCGACTCGGCAACAATGTCTTGCGCATACGGCGAAAGTGGCAACTCGCCAAGAACCTGTGCAGGAGTTGGAAGAGGTTCCAGCTCCAACACGCGGCGGTTGATTATGCGATCTACGCCAACCTGGTCTTCCCAGCGCTGGAATTTAGACGAATCAAGCGGATTCATGCCGTTTTCAAGAGCCTTCTTGACTGCGCTTGAAATGCGTTGATCAGGCGTAGATTCCATTTGTCACCATCCTATAAAATAAGCAGCGCTTGATGTTAGAGCGTTTGACGCAATTACAAAAGCACTACAAGTTTATGTAGTCGCTCTGACCTACCTTTTCGCTTAGAGCAAGATTCGTTATATTTGCATCATTGGTAAGACATTTGTTACGTTTTTTGGCTAATTTTCGTTACATTTGTCTCACTCATGAGACATTTGTAACACTTTTTGACTGATTTTCGTTATATTTGCATCATTGATGAGACAAATATAACGCGAGAACGACATTCTTGCTTTTGTTTCTTTTTTCCCGATTTTGTTTCCCAAATCGACCAAAAAGGGAACAAACGCGGGATAATCGACGATTCCGAGCTGCGTTGAAAGTCCACTTGGCGTGGCACCTGCTGCGTCAATCGAGACGCAGCAGGCCTCGCTTGCGTTGAAAGTCCACTGGACTTTCAACTTGAGCAAGCTCGGGCGCTTTGGAGTAACGCGAAGCGCATTATGCAGCTTCGCGTTAAGCCACTGCATTCGCGCGGTCTACGCGCGCGAATGTCCTCGCCGCAGCAGAAGCAATGCTTCTGCCTTAAGCGGCTCGGGCGCATTAGAGTAGCTTGAAATCCTAGTGATTTCAAGCTAGGCTAATGCGCCCATTGGGTCCCACGCCGGCAAAACAATTGCTGGTTCTTCCAGTGCTTTCTTATATTCCTCTGGCAAAAGCGCCTTAGGAACCGCCACCTCGTACACGTACTCAGTGAACCAATCATCGCTCATCGTAAAGTAACCCTTGTCCGCAATATCCGCGCCCCAAGAGTTCTCCACGCGCCAACGGCGAGTAGTCGTGCCGTCATCCGCAACATCAACTCCAGCAAACGCCATAGCATGATTCATAGCCGAATCAGCAAAACGCACGCGCTGCTCCTTGTTTAAATCAAAATCAACGCCATAAACGCGATCATACTCAAACAAATCCGTAGCCCAAGCGCCATTATCGCGATCCATCATAGGGTGGCAATCGGCACCAAACCAAACTGGAATACCCTGCTCAACAAGAATCTTACGCACACAATCCTTCATAAACTGGTTTGGCACGTTCAAATACTCGGTTGCATCTCCGCCAGCCACATTGCCCAAATGCTCAATGGCAATCTTCTTGCCCTTTGGATGCTCCGCGCGCGGGTCGTCTACCAAGCAAACGTAGTCTTCAAGCCCAGCCGTAACGTACTTATTCCAAAACTCAACTGGCGTAATCTCGCCATCGCGATGGAACTTTCCGTCCTCGTCCGTCCACTCCCAATCGAAGCTCTTTGGTGGCTCACCCAGGTGGATTGTAAGAATCCTATGCCCCGCAGCCATAGTGGTGTCAACAATATTGTCAATGTCGGCAGCGTTGGCATACATATGAGCCACAGCTGTATGCAAAAGCTTTTTAAGCTGAGTATTCATATCGCCAGTGTCTTTAGAAGACTCGGTTTCTGGGTACAAATCCTTTGGAACAGCACCATACTTCTTATAGATGTTCATAGCCATAGTCCACTGGCCGCCGTCGCCCATAACATCACTAAGCAAATGCTGCAACAAACGAGAATCAGAAGGCTCACCAGAGCGAATAAGAGCCGCAACATCCTTTAAGAAGTAGTTGATTCGCTCAAGCTTGTCGAAGTACATTGCGTAATTTTGCGAAAACTCAAAATCCTTAACTTTAAGCGATTTTTTAGCAACAAATCGCGCAACATTCAAAGAGCTAAATAGCCAGCAGCGACCAGAATGATCCTGATGCCTTGCGTCGCCATTATCCACAACCGTTGAGAATCGGCGCTGCAGCAGGCGTGCGCGGTCGTAATTGAGCGCCACCTTGTTTATTCCAGCAGCCGTAACGCCGTTCATTGCCAAACGATTCAATGGATTTGCGTCAAAATCATCGCGCAAACCTTGCAAAGCTTCGGCACTTAATTCAGAGATTTCAGTCACTGTATAACCTTTCTTGTTTTTTATTATTTTATGTTTATTTTTTATAGTTTATTTTAGCTTTTTTCGCAAATCTTGCGGCTGCTTGCGATTCTTCCACGCAATCTCACGCAGCACAAATCACGCCGCCAAATCACAAATCACGCAGTGCAGCTCACGACTCCTGCGCAATCGCCTCTTCAACTTGGGCCTGAGCATCTTTTCTAGCTTGCTTTTGAGCATCAACATCTCTATGCTCCGAAGCATCATCATCTGCAGAATCACTAGAATCGCCAGACCCCCCTTGCACTCCAGCAGCATCTCCAAAGTCAAACCCCGAGAATGCATTTGCAAACAGAGACCTAAGCTCGGTAACGCGCTGCGTGATTTGCGCCTCCCTATGCTGAAGCTGCGTTAAGCGCGCCGTCATGCCATCAAGCTCCTGCTGAGCCGCCGCCCTGCGCTCCTCCACCTGAGCCGTTGCATCTTGCATTGCTTTGCGAACAATTTGCGCCGCCTGAGCATCCGCATCCTTATGCGCCTGAGCCGCATAATCATCCGCATCTTGATGCACCGTCTTGGCTCGCGCAACAAGCGCATCTGCCTCTTCTTGCGCAGCACGCTCGCGCTCTTTTAGCCCAGAAATAAGCTCGTTCACCTTTTTTGTTGCCTCTTCTTGCTGAGCCGCAATGTCGTTTCTAATTTGCTCAACTTCTGCACTAACCTGGCTTAGCGTGCGCGTGCGCTCAATTTGCGCTTCGTCCGCAATCTCTTGAGCCTTTGCCGCAGCCGCATCCGTGATTTCTCCAGCCTTGCGCTGAGCATCCGCCATCATCTTTGTTGCGCGCTCTTGCATATCTGCAAGCTTCTTATTCGCCTCTGCCAAAGCTGATTCAATCTGATCATTCGTTTCTGCTTTAGCATGGGCAATTTCCGCGTTTGCAGCCGATCTCTGCTCCGCGATTTTTTGCGCTGCATCCGCCTTCAGCTGTGCGATTGCTCTCTCTTGTTCAGACTTTTCGGAAGCCATCTTCTTTGCATGCTCTTCGCGCGCATTGTTGATTTCTAGCGCTGCAGCATCTTTTTGCGCCGCAACATCTTTACCCGTTGTTTCGCGCAAACGCTCCGAATCCTCTTTTGCAGCGCTTGTCATCTGATTTGCTTTATTGCTTGCAGTAGAAAGCAGCGTATCTGCCTTGGTTTGCGCCTCTTGCAGCAAATGCTCCGCATCTAACTTCGCATTATTTAGCAAAGTTCCAGCCTGAGCCTGAGCCGTTTTTTTAATCGACGCAGCGTCTTGCTTTGCACGCTCAATTAGCTGCGCACTCGTTTGCTCTGCAGACGCCAGTAATTGTTGCGCATTTGCACCCAAAGATGCAAAAGTATTACCGCTTTTTGCGCGTTTTACATTATTTTTTTCTTCTTGCAATTGTGCCTGCAATTGCAAAATTGATTCATCACTAGAACGCACCTGTTCGCGCAGGCGAGATATTGTTCGTTCATAGTTAGTAAAGGCTTCGTTGACTTTATCTTTGTCGTACCCGCGCAAAGCAGTTGGGAAACGATCTGGCACCATGTTTATTCCTTTCACAAACCCCCGCACGACTCTACTATCGTGCACACTCCATCAGCAATAACGCTATCACTTTAGTCGCTAAAACACTCGGGCGTGTCGAGCAAACTATTCTAGCAATATGCTTAAGGACGAAGGCTTCATATAGTACTTTACGGCTTCGCAAATTATGCTTTTACCAGCTTTGATTTGCGCATCCAATGGCAGCCCGTGGCGTGCATCATGTAGAGCAACCACTGGCGGAAAACTTACAAACCCAGCAATTATGCGCTTTTGGGAGTTATTCGACGCCCAATCCAGCAGCCTGTAAAACAACGAATTGCAAACATACGTACCCGCATCCGAACTTAGCGTAGACGCAATCCCGCTGTGAGCAAAATCATTTAAAATCATTCTTAGCGGCAGCCTCGTCCAATACGCAGCAGGGCCATTTTCAACGATTTGTACGCTTTGCGGCGTGCGATTATCCACGTCTGGCTTGTTTGCATCCATAATGTTTGTGGCGCATCGTTCTAGCTGCACTCCGCGAGCCGCATGTTTTACGCCCGTTGCAATCACAATATCCGCGTCTTGCGCATTAATCGTATCTAAAAGCTGCGGCCAAGCGTTTGCAAAGCTGATCGGCAACATTACAGATTTTACTTTGATTTCAACGTCTTCTGGAAGGTCAAAATCCGACTCTAAGTCGCCATTTTTGGCGTGCTCAAGAGCTAGCGGAACCTCGTACGATGGATTTATGCTTAAATCCTCGTATGGTCCAAATCCAGAAATCACTACGTTAATTTTCGTCATAATGCTTCCATTCGTAGCTCTACTTGTCTTTTATAACTAACGCTAACATTCTGCCTTCGTGCGATTTTCCTGCAAGACCCGCGCGCCTGTGTGAATACCAGAGTGGATTTTCCAGCGTACACATTGGGTTTTGCAACGCCTGCAGGCGATTTTCCAGCGCTTCGCCTTCGCCATCTACCTTACAAATAGTTTGCAATTCCTCGTCTTTAGCCAAATATTGCGTGGCGGCAGTAACGCGCGGAAAAGCCTCCACAACGTTTGCAACTCCTGCCAGCGCTAAATCAATACGAGCAGCTTGCGCAATATCAATTCCAACGCCGCCAAATCGCGTACGCGTTGCAGTCTGCGGGTAGCGCCGCTCAAAGTCGCACGCTATTTCTTCTCCAACTTCGTAGCAATCGCCACAAATGCATGGCCCCAAAACAGCAGTTATGCTAGAACGATTAGCGCCCTTTTTGCACATTGCTTCAATAACCGAATCAAGCACTCCAGCCATTAAGCCTTTGCGGCCGCAATGCGCTGCAGCAACTACTCCCGACTCGCTATCTGCAAGCAAAACTGGCAAGCAGTCGGCAGCAAACATTCCTAAAGCAAGCGAACAAGCAGTTGAAACTTGCGCATCTGCTTCAATTTGCAATTGAGAATCCGCAAAACCCGTGGCATCAAAGCCATACGACGTATCCCACGAATCAACTATTTCGTCTGCATCAAATACGCTATTGCCGTGAACTTGGCTAACAAGGCACAAGTCGGCTTTAATCGCACGTTGCAAAGCGCAACGATTGCTAAACACGGATTTAAAGTCGTCTCCAGCCTTGCCGCCTAAGTTAAGCGAAGCAAACGCGCCTTCGGAAATTCCACCCAAACGCGTTGTAAAAACGGCGTGCGCGCGCGAGCCTAATGGCACTGGAATTGTTACTGGAATTGGCAAGCCGTCTTCATCTTCGTGCGCAAGTGGCATTCCTGCTACGCTAGTTTCTTGCATATTATTCGCTTTCGTTTTGTACCATTTTTGTACCATTTAATGCATTAATGCAACAGACTAATCCAAATCAACTAGCCTAAATAAGCTAATTCTTCGTCGCTTAATTGCAAATCTGCAGCCTTTAAACTGTCTAAAATCGTTGCTGGCCTATGCGCTCCTGGAATAACAAAAACGTTGCTGCCCTTGGCAAGTTCCCAAGCCAAAACAACCTGCTGATAGCTAACTTTGTGAGCATTTGCCACTTTACGGAACGGATCAAAAAGATGCTCATCGTACGGGTGACGGAATCCACCAAGTGGACTCCAGCAAACAAACGCAATTCCAAGCTTCTTGCAATATTGCAACGTGTCTTCGTTTTCTAAATGCACTGGCGAATACTGATTTTGCACAGCCACTAGCTTGCTTCCTAAAATCTTGCGCGCAATGTCAATTTGCTCAACAGACGCGTTAGAAATGCCGATTTCGCGCGCAACACCCTCATCGAGCAACTGTTGCATTGCCTCAATCGACTCGTTGTATGGAACTTGCGGATCTGGCCTGTGGAAGTAAAGCAAATCAATAGTGTCTACTCCAAGAGCCATTGCCGACTCTTTAGCGTGCGCAATCAAATGCTCTGGCTTTCCATCTTTACCCCACGTTGGCTTTCCGTCTGTAAAGTTGCGGAAGTGACCGACTTTTGTTGCAACAAGAATTGAAGATTTGTCTCCATTCCAGCTTTCCAACGCCTCGCGCACAAGCTTTTCGCCAGTTTGCTCCTCGCCACCCGAGCAGTAATACGCCCACGCCGTATCTATATGCGTACAACCCGCGTTTAAAGCTGCGTGGATTGTTTCAATGCCCATACTGTGCCCAAGATTGTTTTCAATCGTTAGAGGCATCTCGCCAAAGCCAATAGCCGTGGTATTAAACGATCCTAGAGTGCGATTCATGGCCATTTTTGCTCCTGTTCAAGTGTTTTAAAAACTGTTTCAAAATGCCCCCAAGCGCAAAAGCAACTTGAAGGCATTTAGATCTTTTATTTTATATGATTACGCGCTTACGATACGCGATTACGTTAAGCGATTACTCGCTTGCATTTGACTTGCGATTAACCTATTTAAATTAATCCTCGTCAAATGGGTCAAAATCGCGGCGGATTCTGCGACGAGGGCGTTCTGCGCGCTCCTCGCGTGCAGCGCGATACTCATCGTAGTGGTCGTCGTCTGCAGCGTAGCGCAGGTTGCGGTCGCTCACTCGGCGATCCGAGTTGCGGCGAGGGCGTTCTGCGCGATCGTCGGAGCGGTCGGAACGTTCGCTCGTATTATCGCCTCTATCGTCATAGCGCGAATCACGGTCGTCACGAGGAGCACGCCTACGTGGACGGTCTTCATAATCGTTGTTATCGTAGCGATCACTTCTACGATCATCTCTTCTAGAAGAGCGGTCATCGTAGCGGCTGGAACGATCAGAACGATTATCCCTGTCGTCGTAGCGCGAATCGCGGTCGTCGCGAACACTGCGGCGGCGAGGGCGATCGTCTCTATCTTCGCGATCTTCCCTATCTTCACGAGGAGCACGCCTACGGTCGCTTCTGCGATCATCCCTGTCATCCCTATCTTCGCGTGGCCCGCGTCCGCGATTTTCGCGAGGTGCTGGCGCCGAAGACTCTTGATTTTCAAAACCAGGAATTGCCAAAGAAATCTTGCCGCGCTCATCCACGCTTTGCACGATTACTTCTACGGTATCTCCCTCTTTAAGCACATCTTCAACAGTGTCAATGCGCTCACCGTTAGCAAGGTTACGAATCTGAGAAATATGCAACAAGCCGTCGCTTCCAGGCGTCAAATTAACAAACGCACCAAAGCTTGTTGTTTTAACAACCTTGCCCGTAAAGGTTTCTCCAGCCTTTGGAATACGTGGGTTAGCAATGGAATCAATGATTTCCTTAGCCTTCTCGGCAGCTTCGCCACCTTCGGAAGAAATGTAAACGGTACCGTCGTCTTCAATAGCAATCTCGGCACCAGTTTCTTCTTGAATCTGGTTAATCATCTTGCCCTTAGGGCCAATCACTTCGCCAATCTTATCTACAGGAATCGTAGTTGTAATAATGCGTGGAGCGAATGGGCTCATCTCTGCTGGGCAGTCGATGCACTCGTTAATAACCTCAAGAATGGTAGCGCGAGCCTCGTGAGCCTGCTGCAAAGCGGAAGCCAAAATGTCTGCTGGAATGCCATCGAGCTTTGTATCCAGCTGCAAAGCGGTGATGAATTCAGATGTACCAGCAACCTTAAAGTCCATATCTCCAAACGCATCTTCTGCGCCAAGAATATCGGTTAAAGTCTTAAAGATGTGCTTGCCATCAACGTCTCCCGAAACCAAGCCCATAGCAATACCGGCAACTGGAGCCTTTAAAGGCACGCCAGCAGCAAGCAGGGAAAGCGTAGAAGCGCACACAGATCCCATAGACGTAGAACCATTGGAACCAATAGCTTCCGATACCTGACGAATAGCATATGGGAACTCTTCGCGACTTGGCAAAACTGGCACCAAAGCCTTCTCTGCCAAAGCACCATGGCCAATCTCGCGACGCTTAGGGGATCCAACTCTGCCCGTTTCGCCAGTGGAGTATGGAGGCATCTCGTAGTTGTGCATGTAGCGCTTGGTCTGTGGGCCAGAAAGCGCATCCACCTGCTGCTCCATCTTAAGCATGTTCAAAGTGGTTACGCCCAAAATCTGGGTTTCGCCGCGCTGGAAGAGCGCAGAACCATGAACGCGTGGAACAATATCTACTTCGGCACTAAGCGTACGAATATCGCGCAAGCCACGGCCATCAATGCGGTAATCTTCCGTCAAAATACGACGACGAACAATCTGGCGCTGCAACTCCTTAAAGGCGTTACCAAGCTCCTTTTCTTTTTCTTCATCGTCCATATCGGTAAACTCTTGCGCAATCGCCTCGCGCACGCCTTCCTTAATTTCCGCAATGCGGTCTTGGCGTGGAAGCTTTTCTGCAATCGAAAGAGCTTCGTTCAAATCTGCATGAGCAATCTCATCGATTCTTGCATAAAGCTCATCCGTGTACTCTGGGAACAGCTGGAATTCCTTGGTTTCCTTAGATGCAATGCGCTTCAACTCATTTTGTGCTTCGCAAATAACCTTAATAAACGGCTTTGCAGCTTCTAAGCCTCCAGCTACAACTTCCTCATCTGGCTTGATTTGACCTTCGTTATAAATCAAATTCCAAGCATTCTTTCCAGCGCCTGCTTCAATCATTGCAATAGCAACGTCGCCATTTTCAATAACGCGACCAGCCACAACAATCTCAAACACAGCGCGTTCGCGTTCGCTCCAACGAGGGAATGCAACCCACTGGCCATCAATCAAAGCCAAACGAACGCCAGAAACTGGGCCTTCAAATGGAAGACCAGAAATCATAGTAGATGCAGATGCAGCGTTTAAAGCAATAACATCGTAGGCGTCATCTGGATTAATCGCCAAAATCGTCTCTACAACCTGCACTTCGTTACGCAAAGTGTGTGGGAAAAGTGGACGCAACGGGCGGTCAATAATACGGCACGCAAGCGTTGCCTCATTTGATGGGCGGCCTTCCCTGCGGAAGAAAGATCCTGGAATCTTACCAGCAGCGTACATTTTTTCTTCCACATCCACAGTCAACGGGAAGAAATCGTAGTTTTCTTTTGGACTAGACCCTGCAGTCGTCGTCGACAAAATCATGGAATCGTCATCCAAGTATGCGGCAACAGCACCGTCAGCCTGCTGAGCGAGGCGACCTGTTTCAAAACGCAGCGTGCGCTTTCCAAATGAACCATTATCAATAACGGCTTCTACAGCCTTAATTTCGGGACCCTCCACGGGTTCCTCCTTTTCTAACTTACCTAATCAACCAACATGCGTCGTCATTGGCAGACCCGCTTTTTTGTTACCTTTACCTAACATCCGCGCGAATCTTTGCAAAATGCATAACCAACATTTCGTAGTTTTTTGTTTCGGTTACTTCAATCATCCATATTCAATTATGTTTTATTCTTCAGTTATAAATCCTACAAACTTAAGAATTCACTAAAACTAAATCGCTTAAATCTTCAATCTAAAATCGCTTTAAATCACTAATCTAAAATCACTTTAAATCTTAAATTCATCTATTTAATCAGCCATTTAATCAAGCTTTTTAATTCTACTTCAAACCCGCTAAATAAACTAGGACTTAATAAATAGTATGCATAAACACAACCGCATAAATACAAAAGCCCGAGCTTATGCCCGGGCAAAAAGACTTATCGACGCAATCCGAGTCGATCAATCAAAGAACGATAGCGGTTGATGTCTACGCGCTTCAAGTAATCAAGAAGACGGCGACGATCACCAATCATGAGCATCATACCACGACGAGAGTGGTGATCATGCTTGTGCTCCTTCAAATGATCGGTAAGGTCGGAGATGCGCTTGCTGAGCAAAGCAACCTGAACCTCTGGGGAACCCGTGTCACCCTCGTGCGTTGCGTATTCGTTGATAATGTTCTTCTTATCTTCAGCCGTTAATGCCACGGCGTCCTCCTTATATAATTACTGCGCGGTGCCGCATCCTTTAATGCAGCGCTTGCAAATCCGCGGGCGTTACACGCCGAGTTTCAATGTTACAACTATGCCCAAACAAGCTTATAAAGGCTACATAGCCGTTATAAATCCGCCAAAAATCACCACAAGAATCGCCAGAACTTCAATAGCGTAAAACATTATGAACGAAGCCCAACTGCGAGTCAAAACGTTTAATCGCGACTTTTTAGGAACTACTACAAGCAATCCAACAAACAGAATCGCATAAATGGCAACACCAAATCCAGCAGAGATTATTCCAAGATTTGCAGCATTTGCAAGTCCACTAAAAGCACCATAAACCACGTACGTTGAATACCAAAAGCTTAAGCGAAGCAGGCATAATCCGCTAATAAACTGTTCAATCGTTAGAAAAACAACAAACAAAAAGCGCCACAACCATTTGCTGGACTCAATTAATGCCATTGCCAAAGCCGTAGCCGTTGCAACAGTTGTAACCCATGCAATAAACACAACACCTTGAGCAGATAGGCCAGAAAAATTCTTAACAACCCAAGCCGTGTGTTGAACCGCCAAAGTTCTACCCACCCAGTATGGAACAACAATCGCTACAAGAAGAATCGCAAAATACAACACCCAACGTTTAGGATTTGAGTGGCGTTTGGAAATATCGGCTATAGATAGCTCCGACTCCAATTCGCTAGGTGATTCAAGGGTTTTATCTGCGTTAGCATTTGCGTTTGCTTTACGCTGATCCATCTCTTGCACTCTCCTTTAACGCGCTAAACACTTAATGAATACCTTACCAGGCACATTCCCCTATCTAAAGCGTGCAATATAATGGTTACTCCACGCGATTGTAGCAAAATGCGCAATCACAAATAGATTTAGGTACGTACATGGGTTTTATTCACTTTATTCTTAACCTTCTTAAAGATCCACGCTCTGCTATAGCTGGCTGGATTGCTATGGGAACCGCCCCAGCACTAGGACTAATCTTTCTAATCATCTTTATTGAAACTGGTGTTGTGTTCTTCCCATTCTTACCTGGCGACTCCTTGCTTTTTGCAGCTGGATTCTTTGCAGCCCCAGATTCCACAACGGGTAAAAGCTCACTTCCACTTGCAATTTTGCTCGCCGTTGTTTGGCTTGCGCCTATTATTGGCGACCAATGCAACTACTTTATTGGCCACTTTTTTGGCAGGCGAATCGTTGAATCTGGCAAAGTTAAAGCCCTAACACCTGAGCGCATTGCTAAAACAGAAAAGATGATAGATAAGTGGGGCCCAATCGCCGTATTCTTAGGCAGATTCTTCCCATTTATCCGCACATTTATGCCGTTTATTTCGGGCATTTCTGGCATGCGCTGGACTCGTTTTACGCCATTTTCTATTTTTGGCGGAGTAGTCTGGTCGTCGCTTTTTACTCTTCTCGGATACTTCTTTGGAAACATTCCTTTTGTTCAAAAGAATTTTGAGCTTGTTATAGTTGCGATTTTGCTGATTTCTCTTGTTCCAACTTTTATTGGACTTTACAAAGCTCACTCTGCCAACAAAGCTAAAAAGCGCTTGGAAGGCAAATCGCAGCAGGATTAACCAAAGGATTAGCAACGTTTTACAACACTCCCACGCTGCTAGCGTTGTACTTTTACACATTTTGTAGTACAGTGTGCAGAGTTGTGTAAAACATTGGGGCTATAGCTCAGTTGGTAGAGCGCTTCGTTCGCATCGAAGAGGTCGTGGTTTCGATTACCATTAGCTCCACTAAGCCCACTGCATTCATTCCACCGCAGTGGGCTTTTTCTTTTCTCTACCTCGCTTGGCGAAGTCATTAAATCCTAGGCACCGCTGTTATCGAATGTGTTTTCAACAGAGTCGATTAGCGAATCCGCCTGGCCTATTATCTGCTTAACTCTGCTATCAACGTTCTTATTTTGCGACTTTAAAGACCGCGCCAAATCCAACGCATCGTCAAAAATCTTTTCAACAATATCTTGATTTACGCCATCTGCCTTAAACTGCGCGCTCCACTTATTTAGCGACTCAAACGCAATCTCGCTTGCATCGATTTTTACAATCTCATTTTCGTTTTTCTTTGCGTTTTCAATAAAAGTGCGCAATTTTGCAGCGTACTCTCGCGCCTTGGGTTTTTCTTTTCCTTGCGTATAATTTGCAAAATCCAAGTAACCGCTGCCAAGCGTAGAATACATTAACGCAGATTCATAATCCTTTGATTTAACTCCTTTTAGCGCCTCTGCAAACCACTTAGCAGATTGCTCTATGCGCTCTTTTCTGTTTGCATTTATTGGCGCTTCTTCGTCTTTAGCCGCATAATACCAATATGCTTTGCCCACAGATAGGCACAGCTCATACCAGTCTTCGGATTTTTTAAGCGTCGACTTGTACTTATCAACAAATGCTGTAAAATCTTCTCTTTCGCTTGCGTTCCACCTAAAATCTTCAATCTGGTTTACTAAAAGTCGCAGCGCTGGCTGAATAGATATAGGCTGAACATTTGCATTAAAAAGTTTGATTTGCAAAGCCATAGCCTTATCAACGTATTCAACAACCTGTTTAGAATCTGTTGACTTTGCAGCTTTAACCATGTATTGCTTATATTCTTGCGCTCTACTTGTTGTTGCAGATGCGTTCTTGTTTTTTGCAGCGATATTGCCATTTTTTACATACGCACTCTTCTGGCTTTGCGTTTGCTTACTTTTAACTGTTATTACAGATTTGCAAGCAAATACAAACACAACACATCCAATAAGTGCCATTAACGCGCAGCAAGCAATCTTAACAATATTTTTCTTTCCACTTTGCACACCATTTTTCTTATGTCTTTTGCCAACATTTTGTTTACCGCCTTTTGCACGCCCTCTTTTGCGCAAAACCAGCCCAGACTCTTCCGTATTTGACTTGATTTTTACGCCAGACTCTAAATCTTCTAAACAATCTTTTAACGCTTGCGCAAACTCCGCGCAATCTTCGTACCGATCCTTTGGATTATTTGCCAAAGCGCGCATCAAAACAGCATTAACGCCACTAGCAGAATCACTCTTAGTTAAATCGAAGTTAGTAAGCGGATGCGATTGTCCTAAACGCGCTTGGCCTAAACGCGCTTGGCCTAAATCTTTAAATCCTTCTAAATAACACCTACCCGTAAGCGCATAAAACAACGTTGCTCCAAGCGCATAAACGTCTGTAAAAACTCCGATTTTAGCGCCCTGCTCAAATAACTCGGGAGCTGCAAATCCCTGCGTTGCAAAACGCGCATCTTGCTTAAATCGGCTTGGCTGCACTAAAACACCATCTTCGTTTTTAAGTTCTAGTGCGGAGCCAAAATCAATTAAATGCACGCTGGAATCGCCAGAAACCATAACGTTAGAAGGTTTTAAATCGCAATAAATAACAGCTGGCTTTAACGAGTGAAGGTATTGCAATAAATCGCATAGCTTAATTCCTAAAACGCACACTTGGCTAGGACTAATAACGCCACTTTGCTCAATAATTGTTTTTAAAGAACAGCCTTCAACATAATCGCGAACAGCGTATGCTCTGCCGTTTTCTTTAAAAAAATCAACGATTCTAGGAATACAAGGATGATTGCAGTGGTTTAAAACCTCCACTTCCGCTCGAAGCGACTGCAAAATCAAGTCATTTTTATCGCTATCTAAATGCTCAGCAGACGTCTCTTTAACAGCCCACTGCTTGTGTAAAACAGTGTCTACAGCAAGATACACGCTAGAAGTTCCGCCAGAACCGAGTTTTCCCAGCAGCTGATATTTTCCACCCACACAAACCATATTTTCCGCACTTTCATAAAATCACGTCGACAATAATCCTGTGCGCTAAACTCTATGCACTAATTTATGCAAAGAAAAGACTTAGAGGAAAATGTGTACCAAAGCCATTAAAGCCCTAGAAAAATAAGGGAAAAGTTATCCACATTGCTAGTCGATGTCTGCACCAAGAGCAGTGAGCTTGCCTCTAAAATCTGCATAACCGCGGTCAATAAGCGAAATACCCTTAACGTTAGACGGCCCCTTAGCTGTAAGAGCAGCAATAAGATGGCTAAAACCGCCTCGCAAATCTGGAACATCAATATCTTGACCAGTAAGAGGAGTTGGCCCAAAAATAACAGCAGAATGCTTGTAATTGCGCTGCTGGAATCGGCATGGAAGCGATCCAAGGCACTCGCGATATAGCTGAATCATTGCGCCCATTTGCACAAGAGGCTTTGTAAAGCCAAAACGATTCTCGTACACCGTTTCGTGCACAATACTCAAGCCCTTAGCCTGCGTTAAAGCAACAACAAGCGGCTGCTGCCAATCGGTCATAAAACCAGGATGAACGTCGGTTTCAATAGCAACTGGATGCAAATCTCCGCCTGGATGCCAGAATCGAATACCGTTATCTGCAACGTCAAACTGTCCGCCAACCTTGCGGAAAACGTTTAAGAATGTCATCATCTCTGGCTGGGTTGCGCCCTTAATAAACACATCTCCATGAGTGGCGAGCGCCGCCGAAGCCCAAGATGCTGCCTCAATCCTATCGGTTAAAGCAGTGTGGTTGTAGCCTTGAAGCTTATCTACGCCTTCGATTCTAAAAGTGCGATCAACATCTACAGAGATGATTGCGCCCATTTTTTGCAAAACGGCCACCAAATCCATAATCTCTGGCTCGATTGCAGCACCCGAAAGCTCCGTTTTGCCATCTGCAAGAACGGCAGCAAGAAGCGTCTGCTCCGTAGCACCAACCGAAGGGTACGGAAGGTGGATTTTGGTGCCATGCAAGCCGTTTGGAGCAGTAATGTGAATACCATCTTCGTGGTCTTTATTTACATTTGCGCCAAGCTTGCGCAAGGTTTCAAGATGAAAATCTATAGGGCGCCCACCAATATTGCACCCACCAAGCGCTGGAATAAAAGCCTCACCAAGCCTATGAAGAAGCGGGCCAGAAAACAGAATTGGAATACGAGAAGACCCCGATAGCGTGTCTACGTCTGCAACGTCTGCAAGTTGAACCTTGCTTGCGTCAATGCTAACAACGCCTGCAGCGCCATCAACGCTTACATCTACGCCATGCAACCGAAGCAAATCCGAAACAACATGAACATCCCTAATTTCTGGAACATTCTTTAACACGGATTTTCCAGGAGCTAAGAGCGCGGCAACCATTGCCTTGCTAACAAAGTTTTTTGCGCCACGAACTTTAATAGTTCCGTTAAGCGGCTTACCACCTTCTACATGCAAAACGTCTGCAGCCCCAACGCCACTTTCGTTCTGTTCAGCCGTGTTTTGCGCAGACACATTTACCTCTTTCGTTTGCAACTAAAACTAATAACTATAATACCTACATGCGTGCCAATCGCGCTCAGATTTGCGCCAATGCTACATAATCACGCGCTACTTTGCAGCTAAAGACCGCCATCTTCTTAAAATCCTTGCAAAAAGTGAAGGCTTTTGCAATAAGTCAACTTCTGGCAAATCGTGACTGCAATCTGCGTTTAAACCATACGTGTATGCCTTTTTAGATGAGGCTTTTCCAACCAAATCGCCAAATTCTAGCATCTGTGTTCTAGGCTCATAAGGGTGACGAATGTCAAACTCAAGAAGCCTTGCGCCGCATTTAGACGCCACTGGCCCGTAAGACCCAAATCCGCACGTTGCAGTGGCCATTAGAAGTATGCCAGAATCCTCGCACCTGCCCGCAAACGCGTTTCTGTGATCATGACCCGCGCAAAAAGCAAAGGCCCCAATCTTTTGCAAAATATTATATTCACCACTGTCTTTATCTGGGCAGCTCACGCCTTCTCCAAGATATCCATCTGGCAAAACGCGATTATCGTCTAAAGCGTAGTATTTTCCAGCAAAACGCCTATAGCCTTCGATTGCGTGTTCTTTAGCAGCGCAATCCTTAGAAACTTCGCGCAGCAAATCGTAGTATTGCGGAAGCGGAAAATGCTGAAAAACGCAGAATTTTGGTGGCAAAAAGCTTGGCAAATCCGCTAAAAAGTCAAGTGCCTTGCTGGAAGGACTTCCGTAACCACCACGCTTTTCGTAGTCGCCAGAATCTACAAGAACAATAGAAAATACGACTTTTTCTTGATTTACATCCATAACAGGCAGAGCAAAAGTTCCCGCTTGGCAAGGAAATATTATTTGCTTTGGCAAAATGCTTTTTGGAAGAGACATTGCAGATGCGCTAGAAAATCCCCCATCGGTTTGCTGGCGATTCAAGCAGCCCGAAAACTCTTGATACAAAGAATCCAGCTCCGCGTTGCTTAATCCGCACTGAAAATCGTGATTCCCGTACGTTAATGCCCATGGAATTGAGCGATCTTCTAAAGGCTTTACCATGCGCTTAATATGCTCTAAGACTTTTTTGCGCGTATCTTGCAAAGCGTTTTCACGCGACTTGCGAGCGTCTACTCCACGGTTATCTTGCGACTCATCCCAGCGCCTACGCACAAAAGTGTTTGCAAAATCTTTAGCATACCCAGCAATCTGATTTCCGCTAAAAATCACAATATCTGGCTTAACTGCATCGCATGCAGACTCTATAAGCTTAATGGTGTCTTTACTGATTTTTGGCGCATCTTGAACATCCGCAAACTGTAAAACACGGAATTTTCCCGAAAGATGAAATTGCAACTTACCTAATCTTGCAGAAACGGACATTGGCAACTTTGGCAAATCCGATGCATTAGATGACTTAGATGCGTTAGATGACTTAGCAAAACTTGACGATTTAGCATTTTGAGAAGACTCTTGCCCGTTTAGACTACTTTTCAAAATCTTAGAGTCGTTTTTATCAGATTCTGCAATTTCTAACATAGTTCAAGCATACGGCACAGCATCGGGCGTATCAACAAAACGCGGAAAAACGGCGATTTTTTACAATATTTTAAGATAACTTTAAGGCAATAACCTATTTGCCTTAAGAAAAGGGTGATTATATATAAACCATAAAGCTAATAAATCGCAATAGGCAGCGATTTACACCAATAACTGAACCTCTCTTCTTCTCTTCTTTCTAACCCCGAGCTAACCGCTCGGGGTTTTTGCTTTGCATGAGATTTGCACAAGAGGGGTTATAGGCAAAAAAGGTAGGTCGGAGAGAACAAAAAAAGCCCCCGCGATTACGAGAGCTATTCGCTGGGGTACCTGGACTCGAACCAAGAATGGATGAACCAGAATCACCTGTGTTGCCAATTACACCATACCCCAATTGGCAGGCGTCGCGGCTCTTGGAACCGTTCCGTCTTTGTACCCCCGACCGGATTTGAACCGGTGTTGGCGCCGTGAGAGGGCGTAGTCCTAGGCCGCTAGACGACGGGGGCTTCATTTATATTTGCTACGCCTCTTGACGCAACAAATGTCGACTTTACAACATAACGCAAATACATGCAACCGCGGCGTGTCGCAGCAAATACAAATCAAACACAAATCAAATACAAAAATGCCCTCACCCAAGTGCAAAAGCACAAGAAGCGAGGGCATTAATCGCGTTAAGTTTGATTACACTCTTACAGGTTTTCGCGCAAACCAGCCAAACGCGCCAAAGTTACATCTTTGCCAATAATTTCCATTGACTCAAAAAGTGGCGGCGAAACGCGGCGTCCAGAAAGAGCCACGCGCACAGGGCCAAACGCCAATCGTGGCTTGTAACCAGCCTCTTCAACAAGCTTCTTGTTCAAAAGCTCATGCAAAGAATCCGTATGCCAATCAGAAGCCTCAACGCTCTTTAAAGCAGCAATCGCAGCGTCAAGCACCTCACCTGCAGATTCCTTAAGCTGCTTACGCGCATCGTCATCTGGCTCAATGTAGGCTGCATCACTTAACAAGCTAGAAACCATTCCAGCAACCTCGCCAAGCAAGCGCACGCGAGGCTGAACAAGCGGAGCTGCAGCGGTGAGCACCTCGCGCTCGCGACTAGTCAAAGCATCCCAGCTTTCTGCGCTCACAACGCCATCCTTATGCAAGTAAGGCACAGAGCGATTCAAGAAGTCTTGCGGATCAAGCATACGAATATGCTCCGCATTAATGGAGATTGCCTTATCTAAGTCAAAGTGCGCAGGATTTGCCTTAACGTCTCGCACATCAAACTTTTCAATCATCTCGTCCATAGAGAACACATCGCGATCAGGCGCAATCGACCAGCCAAGCAAAGCCAAGTAGTTAAGCAAGCCTTCTGGAATAAAGCCGTTATCTCTATGCAAGAACAAGTTGGACTCAGGGTCTCTCTTAGAAAGCTTCTTCTTACCTTCGCCCATAACATAAGGCATATGGCCGTAAAGTGGCGTTTCTTTAGCAATACCCATTTCCATAAGGTAACGGTAAAGCACAATCTGACGAGGTGTGGAGCTAAGAATATCCTCACCACGCAAAACAACGTTTACATCCATTAATGCATCATCAACAGGATTTGTAAGCGTGTAAAGTGGATCACCATTCGGGCGCACAATCACATAATCTGGAACAGATCCAGCTTTAAAAGTGATTTCTCCACGAATCAAATCGTTAAAAGTAATGTCTTCATTTGGCATCTTTAAGCGAAGTGCAGGCTTTCTGCCCTCCTCGCGGAAAGCTTGCTTCTGCTCCTCAGTAAGGTTGCGATCGTATCCATCGTAGCCAAACTCAGCTGGTCGACCTGCAGCAATATTGCGCTCTTTAATCTCTTCTGGAGTAGAGAAAGACTCATAAGCGTAGCCAGCTTCAAAAAGCTTTTGCGCTACATCCTTATAAATCTCCATACGCTGAGACTGGCGGTAAGGGCCATTTTCTCCGCCAACATCAATGCCCTCGTCCCAATCAATATTTAGCCAACGAAGAGCCTCAATAATCTGCTGATAGCTTTCCTCGCTATCTCGCTCGTTATCCGTGTCTTCAATGCGGAATAGCAACTTGCCATGAGTGTGGCGCGCTTCTGCCCAATTAAATAGCGCAGTACGAACCATGCCAACGTGAGGCGTGCCAGTTGGAGAAGGGCAAAAACGCACGCGAACATGCTCTGGCATTTGCGGCTTAGTGGATTTTGCTGCATCGTTAGCAGCGATTTGAGTTTCCTCTGTATCAGTCATAGGTTCCATTGTGCCGCGCGTTACGGACGTGCCTATCTAGTCAAGCGCTTGAGTTGATTCCTTATTCCCCTCCACATGCGCAAACTTAGCAGCCAGCGCTTCGCGTGACTTGCGGTCGTCTTCTTCTTTTGCAAGTTTTTTAGCCTCTTCTGGGTCCCAAAGAACGTCTTCCCTATGCTTTGCCCACTCGCGATTAAGTAATGGAGATGCAAATTCAACCATCGCGCTCATGCCATTTGCGCCATCATCGCCACTTTTTGCACAATCTACAAGCGCACGCCACTGAGTGTCTTTAAACATCATTCGCGGAACTCCAGCAAACTCGCACACTTCGTTTATGTACAAGAATATAGGCAACGTCTCGCAAATATCGCCAGTTTTTTCAATAAGACTTTTAAGAATAAACAGTATTGCCGTAATTTTTTGCGTTTCTACAAGATGTAAATCGTAAAAATTACACTTTTGCTTTGCGTAACTAAACGCATTCTGCAAGATTTCAACGCTCCAATTTCCAGCAACTCCCAAAGCGTCTGCAGCGCTATTTATTGCATTAACATCTTTATAAGCATTGGCTTCAAGTTTGCTAAGAATAGCACTAACATCATTCGCGTTGTTTTCTAGCGCTTCTTGAGCCTCGCTATAGTTTGGATCGTAGCATAAATCCATATCGTCGTAGGCATTTGCCGCTGCAAAAAGCGCGTCAACTATCTCTTGCGGGCGGCCTGGAATTTCGTCCGCGCCTTCGTACACAAACTCTGCGTCTGGAATAGTAACATCAAGATTCGTAAGGATCCTAGCAATCGAATGAATAACCCTAACTTCAAGGTTTTCCGAATATTTTGCATCATTATCTAAATGTCGCGCTTCTTTTAAAGGCCACAATTTTGTTAAATCCACGGCCGTCTTTGCAGCAGACTCAAGCAGACTCAAGGTTTTTGAATCCAGCTTTTCCACAGAATCACTCATGAACGCTCCTTTGCAATGAGTTAGCGCAAACGCAAGGTCTATTAGTTAATCGCATTTGCGATTCGACCACATCTTAAATAATCTATTACCTATTATTCCACACGTTCTACTGCACACGCGCCGCAGGATCCACATATGTGATGGAAAGCACATTCATGTTTTCGCAATCGTAGGTAATCGACGTAATCGACGCCAAAGCTGTTTTTCTAAGCAGCATATTATGCTCCGCGTGACCCGTTTCTAGCAAGTGTCTATAAGACCATATTGGCGATTCATGCGTTACGGCAATAATCTGCTCGCCTGGGTGATTTTTCACTTGCTCGCGTGCAAAATCTCCAACGCGAGACGCAATGCTTTTGTAGGATTCCCCCCAACTCGGCTTCCACAAGTTAGACACAAGCTTCCAATTGTTGTTTTTCCACAAAGCACCTTCGCCGTAGCCGATTCTTTTGCCTCGAAAATTATTTTCCGCTTCGATTAAACGATTGTCTAAAATAATCGGGCCAATTTGCAAAGCGTTTGCGATTTGCTGCGCTGTTTCTTGTGTGCGCTCTAAAGGAGACGAGTAAATCGCACTAATTGTGCGCATTTGTGGAACAGTTGCAATGTATTGCGCCGTGGCACTTGCCATTTTTAAGCCGCGATTAGATAAGTGGAATCCTGGAAGACGCTCGTAAAGCACATGATTTGGATTTTCCACTTCTCCGTGGCGCACAAAATGAATAGTCGTAGCTGGCATATCTTCCCTAAACCTACTTCCAGCTTACTTCCAGCCTTTTGGAGCGTGATTTAAAGACCACTCGCCCAACTTATGTGCAAAGCTGTTATCTTTAGCGGCATCATAATCAGGTTTTTGCGACTTTGTATCGTCTAAAAGCCACTTTCTAATAACAAAATTCCATATAGCTACAACAACAGTGGCAATCAACTTGCCAATGTTTGTGCGAAGCATGTAAATCGCCGTACCGCGCAAAGTTTGCGCCATCCCAAGCGTGCTAAGCCAAATAATCGCATCGTTAATAAGCAAACCAATAACCGCAGAAATAACAAAAATCAGCAACTCCATCCAGCGAGCCATGTCTTCGCGATGCTTAAACACATACTTCATGCTGGCAATGTAGTTAAAAATAAGAGAGATTATAAAAGATATTGTTCCTGCCACAACGTTATTAAAATGCACAAGAAGCAGTAGATTCAACAGCGCCACGTCAATAATAAGCGCAATAATTCCTACGATTCCAAATTTAACAACCTGTTCAATAAGTTTTTTCATACATTCAATTAAACACGCGGAGGCTAACAATTTACTATAATTATTGCGTAACACAAGTTTATAGAACTTAGCAAATTTATAAAAATTAGCAAAGGAGCGATTATGCCAGTTATTCACACTCATGTTTCTGTAAGCACTACACCTGCTCAGCGCGATGCCTTAAAAGCAGCGTACGGCAAGGCGATTAGCGCAGTTCCAGGCAAAAGCGAACATTGGCTTATGTGCCCATTTGAAGACAATATGCCGATTTATTTTGCAGGAGACAATTCCAAGCCTGCAGCTTACGTTGAGGTGAACGTGTTTGGCTCTAGCGTGCCAGGGTCTGCTTGGGAAAAGTTGACAGAGCAGATTATGGCAGCTTTGAATCGCGAGCTTGGAATTCCACAGGATCGCACTTATATTCGTTACACTGCAACCACCGACTGGGGTTGGAACGGCGGCAACTTCTAATCGCGAGTCGCAAGCCACAAGCCGCGTGTAGCACGCAGCACGTAGCAAATCGCACGCCGTAAATAATCACATCAAAACCTAAACAAAAGCCTACCGCAAACAAACGGTAGGCTTTTGCTATACCCAATAGATGTTAGTGCAATCGGCAAAAATTACTTGATGTTTTCTTCCATCATTTTCTTCTTAGAAGAATTGCAAGTCCCGCAATCGAGAAGCCAAGCACTGCAATCAAGCCTGCATACAATGCGATCAAGCCTGCAAATGATGCTGATTCGCCTTTCTTAGGAATCATACCAATACGCTTTTCACGCTGCGGCTTAGGAGCTGGTGCTTCATGCTGCGACTTAGGAGCCGGTGCTTCAGTCTTCGGCTTAGGAGCTGGTGCCTCAGACTGCGACTTACGAGCATCTGCAAGTCTGCGTGCAGCAGGGTCCACCTGAGCCTGCGCCAAAGCTAATGTATCCGCCGACTGCTTAACGGCCGCATCCGACTGCTTAACTTCTGGAGCTGAGCCGGCGTTTGCGTTACCAGCGTTTGCGTTACCAGATCCATCTCCAGCATAGCCAGGCTTATAATCACTTTCAGCACCATCAATCTGAATATTCAACTCGCCATTATCCAAAGTAGCAGGCGCATTATCATTCACACCAGCATCAGAACCACCAGCAGAACCACCAGCAGAACCAGTACTAGAACCACCAGAAGAACCAGCCGACTTCACCTGTAACACATCTGTAACTGCAGTCAAGTTTCCTCTTGTTAAGGTTACAGGCTTTCCACCATCAGTTAACTCTAGTTTCTTACCATTCTTAGGAGTTGCCGTGATGCCATTCGCGTCAAATTCTGCAGGAGTCACGACTTTTTTCACATGATTAGCATCCTCTAACGTGACTTCAAGCCCAGTTAAATCTAGGGTTTCTCCCTCCGTATACTTCAACTTTGTAGGCTGGCTTGTCACACTCATAGACGTTGGTTTCAATTCCTCTACCGCTAGATTTGAAGTCACAGCATCTGCCAAATCTTTTTTAGTTAAAGTAACAGGCTTTCCACCATTTTCTAGTGCTAGTTTTGCACCATTCTCAGGAGTTGCCTTGATCCCAT